>DATJRF010000190.1:0-4706 GCA_035505015.1 Verrucomicrobiia bacterium
GACGCCGACCGCCAGCGCATCCAGCTCGATTTCCAGCAGCGCTTCACCGACAAGCAGCGCGAAGTGGTGGGCCCGCTCTTCACCCGCGCGCAGCTCGCGATCGCCTCGGTCAGCGCGGCGCGCAACCTTTCGATCGTGGTCGACAAGCGCATCATCATCTACGGCGGCGTCGACATCACCAAGGACGTCGAAGGGCTCTTCCTGAGCTCGCAGGCGATCAATCCGCCGACCGCGACGCCGCCGCCCTCGGAGATCGGCTTCGTCGACCAGACGGCACTGGACGCGCTGCCCAAAGTCAAGGCCGCCAACGACCAGATGGCGCAGTTCCAACAGACGGAAAAGGCGATCTACGACCCGCAGCTGGCCGCCGCGCAGCAGTCCAAGGACGCCGCTAAGGTTCAAAGCGTCTATCAGCAGTACCAAAAGGCGATCGACGACAAGCAGCAGTCGCTGCTGACGCCGCTGGTTCAAGCGACCAAGAACGCAACCGCCGACGTCGCGCGCAAGAAGAACCTCATTCTCGTCGTCGATCGCGCCGACGTGCTCGCCGGTGGTACGGACATCACGACGGATGTCCAGAATGAACTCAGCAAGTAGGCGGGCCGGTTTTGCGCTCGCACTCTGCGTGCTCGTGGGTGCCGCGCTCTGCGGGTGCGGCGTCAACGTTCATTCGCCCAGCGTTCGCGGCATCGGGTACGTGCGTCTCGACGAGGTCGTCAAGCACCACCCGCTCTACCCGCAGCTGGCGCAGCTCGACGACGCCATCGCGGCGATCGATCTCGCGGCTGCCGGGCCGCACGTGCCGCTGAGCGGACCGCAGATGCGCAAGCAGATCGCCGTGCTCAACGCGGAGCTGCGCGACGCGCAGGACCGGGCCAACAAAATCCTCGCCGCCAAGCAGCAAGACTACGAGCGGCGCGAGGCGCAGGCCGTCGCCGCGGCGTTGGCCGCGGCCCGCGTTCCCGGCGCCGGCGCCTACGCCGCGCGGGCGATGAGCGCGACCTCGGCGCAGCAGGCGCAGCAGGCGGAGCAGGCGGCGAACCAAGATTTCATGGCGTATCAGCAGAGCGTCATCGCGCAGAGCAACGCCGCGACGTCGGCGGTCGCGCGCGAGCTCAATGCGGCCGCCGCGGCGAAGTATCGCGCCAAGGCCGAGCAGCTCCAGCAGGACGAGACCAATCTCTCCCTGCAGCTCACGCAGAAAGATGCGCCCACCACGCTGGCGATCAAGACGCGGCTGAACAATCTCGCGCTCGACGAAGCGACTCGTAAATCGCTCGAGGGCCAGCTCGCGACCATCAATGCGAACGAGGCGGCCGCGATGCAAGCGCAGCGCCGCAGCGATCAAGCCGCGCTCGCGGCGTACCAGGCGCAGCTGAGCAAAGAGACGAGCCAGGCGATCGCTTCGCAGGCGGGCCAGATCGGATCGGAGACGCGTGCGAAAATCGAGGAGCGCGGCAACGAGGTCGGCCAGCAGATTCGCAGCCTCGGGCCGCCCCCGCTGCCCGCGAACCTGCCTGCGGGGACGCGCGAGAAGATCGCGCAGATTCACGAAACGTTCGCGGCGCAGTTCCGAGCCGACGCGCAGAAGACGTACAACGACTACAATGCGACCAAGGCGGATTTGGACAGACAGTTCGCCGCGATGCACGGCGCCGACGTCGGCGCGACCGGCGCCGCCGCCAAGGAGCTCGCGCAGCTCCAAGCTCGGCGGACCGATCTTTACAACCAGATCGTCGGCCAGATCACGAGCGAGTCGGACCGCCTCGCAAAGAACCTGGGCCTTACCACCGTGTTCGTCAACATCACGGCCGCCGCGGGCGGCTACGACCTGACGAACGATCTCATCAAGGACGTCGAGAGTCTAAAAGAGTGAAAAAGCAGTACATCGCCATCGCCATCGCCGCGTGCTCGCTCGCCGCGTGCGCCGCCCCGAGCCCGGTCGGCACCGTCGACGTCGCGCGGATCGTCGCCAACTGGCCGGAGTATCAAACCTATCAGACGCAGCTGCTCGGCGAGGAGCAGGCCATCGCCGGCGGCAAGGGCAGCAACGCGCAAAAGCAGCGCGAGCAGGCCGCGCTGCAGATGAAGTATTCGAAGATCACGCTGCAGCTCACCGATCAGATCAAGGCCGCCGCGGGGAAGGTCGCCGCCGATAAGAAGCTCGAGCTGGTCGTGACGCGCGAGGGCGTCGGCTACGGCGGTACCGACATCACGCCCGACGTGGAGAAGGCGATGAACATTACGGAGAAGGCGACCCCGACTCCGGGCTCCTGATGCTTGGAACGCTGCAGCAGCTCGCCGACCGCGTCGGCGGACGGGTGGTCGGCGATCCGAGTATCGCGGTCGCGCGGGTGGCGGCGGTCGACGAGGCGACGGCGGATGCGCTGACGTTCGCGACCGACGAGCGGTATCTCGCAGCCGCGCTCGCCTCCAAAGCGGCGGCCGTCCTGGTCGACGCCGCCATCGCGGTCGAAGCGGCGCGCAAACCGCTCATCGTCGTCGAGAACGCGCGCCGCGCGCTCGCGCGGCTGCTCTCCGCCCTGCGCGCGCCCAAGCCGCAGGGACCTTTCCGCCATCCGTCCGCGGCGATCGAACCGAGCGCGCAGCTTGCGGCCGACGTCTACGTCGGCGCGTTCGCATACGTCGGCGCCGGCGCGCGGATCGGCAGCGGGAGCGCGATCGATGCCGGTGCGTACGTCGGCAGCGGCGCGGTCGTCGGCGAGTCGTCGTGGCTGCATCCGCGCGCGACGCTCATGGATCGGTGCGAGATCGGCGATCGCGTCGTTTTGCACGCCGGCTGCGTGATCGGCAGCGAAGGCTTCGGCTGGGCGTTCGTCGACGGAAGCCTGGAGCGCATCCCGCAAATCGGCAACGTGGTGCTGGGCAACGACGTCGAGATCGGCGCCAATACCTGCATCGACCGGGCGCAGACGGGAAGCACCGTCGTCGGCGAGGGCACGAAGATCGACAATCTCGTGCAGATCGGTCACAACTGCCGGATCGGCAAGCACTGCGCCTTCGCGGCGCTGACGGGCCTGGCGGGCTCGACCGTGGTTGGCGACTACGTGAAGGTGGCCGGCCAGGTGGGAACGCGCGGCCACATGACGATCGGCTCCCGCGCGACCGTCGCCGGACAATCCGGCGTGTGGGGCGACGTCGCCGAGGGCGCGATGGTCTCGGGCAATCCGGCGCGCGACCACCGCGAGGATCTGCGCCGAGAGGTCATGGTTCGCAAGCTGCCAAAGCTCATCGCTCGTGTCGAGGCGTTGGAGCGCGCGCGCGTGCGCGAGAGCGAATAGGTGAATCAGGCGACGCTGCGCCGGCCCTGGCGCTTCGAAGGCGTTGGATTGCACACGGGCCAGAACGCTCGCGTGGAGGTCCGCCCCGCCGCACCGAACTCCGGCCTCACCTTCGTTCTCGGGAGCGTTCGCGTTCCGGCGACCGCCGAATACGTCACCGATACTTCGCGCGCGACCGCGCTCGGCCGCGACGGCGCGACGGTTTCGACGACCGAGCATCTGCTCTCGGCCCTCTTCGCGATGGGCGTGAGCAACGCCGACGTGCACGTCGAGGGGCCGGAGATTCCCGTGCGCGACGGCAGCAGCGCGGAGTTCGCGCAGGCCATCGCCGAGATCGGGTTGGACGAGCAGCCGGCGCGCCGGACCACGTTGAGCGTCGCCGCGCCGTTCGTCGCGCAGAGCGGCGATCGCCTCGTCGCGGTGCTTCCTTCGCACGAGTTCCGCGTCCGCTTCGTGGCCGATTTCGCAGCGCCGATCGGCACGCAGTATTACGCGCTGGTCGTGCAGCCGCAAGGCTATCGCGAAGAGATCGCCGCCGCTCGCACCTTCGGGTACTTGCACGAGGTCGAGGCGCTGCGCGCGCGCGGCTTGGCGCTGGGCGGCAGCCTCGACAATGCGCTCGTCTTTGCGCCGGAGGGGCCGCTGCAGCCGCTGCGCTGGCCCAACGAGGTGGTGCGCCATAAAATCCTCGACTTGATCGGCGATCTGGCGCTCTTGGGAGCGTGGCCGCTGTGCGAGATCGTGGCGATCAAGAGCGGGCACGAGTTGCACGCAATCGTGACGCGCGCGCTGCGCAAGCGCACCGAGCCGGTTGCCGCCTCGCCGCAGGCGCGATAAGGGAGCGACGGTGGCCGAACACGATATTCGCATGATCATGGAGGTGCTGCCGCATCGCTATCCGCTGCTGCTCATCGACCGCGTCGTCGAGCTCGTGCCGAAAGTGCGGGTGCGCGGGTACAAGAACATCACCTTCAACGAGCCGATGTTCCAAGGCCATTTTCCCGGCAATCCGCTCTTTCCCGGCGTCTACATGATCGAGGCGATGGCGCAGCTCGGCGGTGCGGTCGTGCTCGAGCCGGGCGAGTTTTCGCGCAAGATTCCTTACCTGGCCGGGATCGACAAGGCGAAGTTCCGCCGCCCGGTGATTCCCGGCGACCGCCTCGACATGGCGGTCACGCTGCTGCGCCAGAAGCGCAGCATCATTTGGGTCTCCGCCGAGGCGACCGTCGACGCGCAGTTCGTTTGCTCGGCGGAGCTGACGTTCTCGATCTCGTCGGCCGACCAGTACGGCTTCGACTCGACGGTACTGCACGCGTGATCCACGCGACGGCGATCGTTCACCCCAACGCGAAAGTCGGAGCCGGCGCGGAGATCGGGCCGTACTGCATCGTCGGCGAAAACGTG
>DATJRF010000191.1:0-4612 GCA_035505015.1 Verrucomicrobiia bacterium
CCGCCGCCGCCCGCTCCCGCGACCTTGCCGCCGGTGACGCCGTGCTCGCGGCGCAGCGTCTCGTAGAGCCGCTCCATCGGCTCGACGCTGACGTCGCTCGAGAGCCGGCGCTTGGCCAGCCAATGTTCGTGCATCAGCTCGCCGAACCGGTCGAAATCGGCCGCGCGGAAGGCCGCGCCGATTCGCCGCCCGACCTGCTCGATCTCGAGCAGCGCTTCCTCGACCGCGCCCGGCGATGGACCGCGCATCGCACCGTCTTGGCGCGCCAAGATGTCGGTCGCATCGCGCCGGATGTTCGTGTAGTACAGGTGTGTCTTCGAAACGAACTCCGCGACGGCATGCGCCGGCAGCGGCAGCCGCTCGACGGTGACCGCGCCGTCGCGCGCGATGCGCAGCTCGGTCAACCCACCGAACGCCGCCATGTACTGGTCTTGCTTGCCGATCGGCTTGTGCAATACGCGCAGCTCGATGTCGCACGCCTCCTCGGCGAGGGCCGCCGCCGGAACGGGCTTCTCGAGATAGCCGCGCACGGCATTGAGCAGCCCGACCAGATAGCAGCTCGAGGAGCCGAGGCCGGTTCCCGCCGGGAGGTCGGCGAGCGAAGCGATCTCGACCGAGTGGCGGATGCCGTGGCGCAGCAGCGCCTCGCGCGCGAGCTCGTGCTTGAGCTGCGCGACGTCCTCGACGGTCTCGCTCTGCGTGTAGTGCAGTCGCACCAGCCGGTCGGCGACCGGAACGTTGAGCGCGACGTACATGTACTTGTCGATCCCGGCGGCGATCACGTAGCCGCCGTGCTTCTCGTAGAAGCTCGGTAGATCGGTACCGCCGCCGCCCAGCGTCACGCGAAACGGCGTGCGGGTGAGGATCACGTCGCCGCCTTGGCCCGCGCGGGCGCCTCGCCCTTGGCCGGCGTGAAGAACCAGACGAGCGCGACGGCCGGGATAACGACGAAGGTGACCCACCAGCGCTGGAACGACGACTCGACCAGCATCGCCGCGAACGGGAAGGCAACGAGCAGGAAGCCGGCGACACGGTGCCGCGCCAGCGCGTAGGGCAAGCCCCAGATGAAGTACCAGGCGAAGATCCAAGAGCTGATCGTCGGCAGGATCCACGGCGCGGTGCGGTAGCGGCGCATGCCGAAGAAGGCCATCGCGATCAAGATCAATGCGACCGCCCCCGAGGCGTACTGCGCGATGCTCGGCGCCTTTTGCCCGACGTGCCCGAGCAGCGCGTGCACGTACGGCGCGCCGCCGCCGAACCACGAAAGTGCTGCGGCGGCGGCGATCGTGAGCGCCGCCCAGGCGACGCGAGCCGGCAGCGGGCGAACCGCCGCGAGTACCGGCATGCCGAGCGCGAGGTACGGGATCTTCACCAAGCCCGCGATCGCGATCAGCGCGAGGGCCAGCGGCAAGCGCGTTCTCACGAAGAGCACCGAGAGCGTCAGGAGAACGATCGCGATCATGTCGTTGTGGCCGTTGGCGACGTACTGCAGCATCATGCCGGGATTGAGCGCGGCGACGACGAGGATCCGCCGCGGCAACCGCAGCGCGCGCAGCGTGAAGAGCAGCGCGACGTAGAGCAGGACGCTCAAGGCGCGCAGCGAGACGATCTTCCAGAAGAGCGTCGGCCCCAGAACGGTCGCAGCCCGCACGATGAGCGGCCAGAGCGGCCCGTAGAACGACGGCACCGGCCCCTGCCACCACAGATCGAAGAAGCGGTAATCGCCTTGGAACGGAACGTTCGGCGGATTGTAGGCGGTGTATCCGAGCACCGCGTCGTGAACGTATCCGTAGAGATCGAAGCTGATGAGCGCCGGCGCGAAGAACGACATCGCGAGCATGATCCCGCAACCGATCCAGAGCGTCTTGCGGCCGGGTTGCGCGCGATAGAGCGCGAGCAGGGCGTACGCCTGCAGCGCCGCCAGCGCGAGCATCGCGCCGCTGAGCAGATCCGGATTTGCCATCGGAACGCTGCGATCGTCGAGCACCGGGATCGGCATCTGCGAACGCCAGGCGTCGACCGGGAACTGGCTCTGCGCGGCGTAGAGCACGATGCCGAGCTGGATCGCATAGCTGGCGAGCAGCGTCGCCACCCAGCTCCACGCCGGCAGCACCGGCGTCCGGGGCGAGCGCGTGGAGAGCAGGCCGAAGTACTCGGCGACGACCAGCAATAACGCGAAGAGCGCCAAGATCATGACGGGGGAAACCTTGGCAGAAAGCGCGCCTTCCACCTCGGTAAAAGGCGCGCTCCGCGTAAATGCTGCGTTACGGCTTTTTCTTGGTCGTCTTGGTCGCCGCCGCGCGCTTGCGCGCGGGCGCCTTCTTGGCGGCCGGCTCGCCGTCGCCGGCCTTCTTGCGGGTGACGCGCTTGGGCTTCGCCTCGGCGGCCGCCCCATCGGAGGCCGCCGTCTTGCGGGCCGTGCGCTTGGGCGTGCTCGGAGCCGGAGCTTCCGGTTCGGCCGCCGCGGCCGGGCGCTTGCGCGCCACCCGCGTCGACTTCTTCTCCTGGGCCGGCGGCAGCGCCGCGATCGGCGTCGCCTCGAGCTCGCCCGCTATGCCGGAGGCGACCGTGCGCCGGCGGCGCGCCGGCTTGGTCTTCTTCGGCTGCTCCTCGGGCATCGTCAAGCTCGGCGGCGGCGGCTCGACCGCCGGGGGCTGCGCGCCCCGGCGGGGCGCGATCGCCCGCGAGGGCTCGCGCGGCGCCGTGGCGCCGGTCGGATGCGCCGCACCGTCGGACCCGACGCGGAAGATATGACGGTCCGGCACGGTCGGGGCCACCGGCAGGCCGCCCGTCAGCGGTTCGACCACCGGTCCCACGCCCTCGCCGCCCGAGCCGCGCCCTCGGCGCCCACGGCGGCGACGGCGGCGCTTGTGGTGCCCGCCCTCGCCTTCGCCGGCTTCGTGCTGCGCCGGAACGCGCTGCGGGGGCTGATCCTCTTCGGCGCGCTCGGCGCGCTGCTGCGGCTGCGGTTGCGATTGCTGCGCGCCGTTCTCGCCGCCGCGCCCACGGCGCCCGCGGCGACGGCGGCGGCGCTTGCCGCGGCCGCCCTCCTCGGCATGCTGCACCTCGCCCTCGGCGATGATGATCGCATCGGCCTGCTTCTCGCCGCGGCGTTCTGCGATGAGCGCTTTGTCCTCGGCTTCCTCTTCCTCGGTGACGGTGGTGATGCCGATCGGCGGCCGCCCCGCGGAGAAGCGCGCCGCCTCTTCGGCGAGTTCGCGCAGCTGCTTGGACTCCTCGGTAGCGGTGAGCGCGCCCTTGCGCCCGCGCCCGCGCCCGCGGCGCTTCTTCTTCTCGGCCGCGACGCCCGCGGTCATCAGCTCGGCGAGAACGTAATCCTCTTCGTCGTCGACGTCGATGATGCGGATGCGCGCCGTGTTGCCGGCGTTGTTGGCCGCATTCTCCACTTCGACGATGTGCCCGTCGACCACGGCGGCCGCGGAGGTGGCGTTGGGGAGCCGCCCCGGGAGCAGCTCCACGTCGTGCTCGTCGCCGACGCGCACCACGTGCGAGCGCTCTTCTTTGAACTCCGGCACCAGGTCGACGCGTGCTTTCTCGGGATGGAGCATCGGATCGACGCGCACGTGGATCGGCATCGCGAGCGAACGCGCGAGCTCCTCGCACTCGTCCTCGTACCAGAACTCCATCTGCGAGGCGACCGTCGGCGCGACGTGCGCGACGACGTTGCCCTTCTTGCCGTCGGCGGACTGGCGGATCTGGCGGAACGTCTCGATCGCGACCGATTGCGAAGACATCACGCTGCCCAAACCGCTGCAGGTCGGGCACGAGCCGCGCAGCTGCGCGCCGAGATCTTTTCCGACGCGCTTGCGCGTGAACTCGAGCAGCCCGAGATTGGAGAAGGATTGAATCGTAGCGCGCGTGCGGTCGCGCCGCAAGCCGTCTTCGAGCGACTTGATGACCTTGTTTCGCGCGGCTTCCGACGACATGTCGATGAAATCGACGACGATGATGCCGCCGATATCGCGCAGGCGCACCTGGCGTGCGATCTCGTTGGCCGCTTCGACGTTGGTCTTGACGATCGTATCTTCGAGATTGCGCCCGCCGGTGAACTTGCCCGAGTTAACGTCGATGACCGTGAGCGCCTCGGTCGTCTCGATCACGATCGACCCGCCCGAGGGCAGGTTGATCTTCGGTTTCATGAGCTTCTGCAGCTCTTCGGTGACCTTGTAGTCGTCGAAGAGATTGCGCCCCGAGTTGTAGTGCTCGACGCGGCTGAGATACTGCGGGCCCAGCAGCTGCAGGAAGTCGCGAACCTTCTTGTATTCTTCCTCGTCGTCGATGAGCACGCGTTCGACGTCGGAGGTGATGAAGTCGCGCGCCGCCTTGTAGACGAGGTTCATGTCCTTGTGCAGCAGCGACGGGGAGGGCGCGCGCTTGTAGGTTTCCAGAATGCCGTGCCACATGCGGATGAGCACGCCGAGATCGGCGATCAGTTCCGCCTCGCTCACGCCCGCCGCCGCCGTGCGCACGACCGTCGCCATGCCCTCGGGGCGAATGCGCTTCATGACCGCTTTGAGCCGGTTGCGCTCGTCGGCCGAATCGATCTTGCGCGAGACGCCGGAATATTTGCCCGTAGGCATCAGAATCAGGT
>DATJRF010000192.1:0-6341 GCA_035505015.1 Verrucomicrobiia bacterium
TGATGGCCGCCGATCTCGCGGGCCGGCCGGTCACCGGGTTGCGCGTGCAGGTCTGCGGCGACGCGCACTTCATGAACTTCGGCGGCTACGCGACGCCCGAGCGCAACTTGATCTTCGATCTCAATGATTTCGACGAGACGCTGCCCGGGCCGTGGGAGTGGGACGTCGCGCGCCTCTGCGCGAGCGGACCGCTCATGGCGCAGGTGCGCTCGTTCGGAAAACGAGCCGGCGAGGCGGCGGCGTACGCCGCAGCGCGCGCCTACCGGCGGTACATGCTCGAGCTCGCCGAGCTTTCGCCGCTCGAGATCTGGTATTCACGCGTCGACGTGCGCGGCATGCTGGCGCGCGAGCTGACGCCGCCGCGTGACGCGACGCACGTCAAACCCGAACCGCAACACGAGGAACTCGCGCGCGGAACGATCGCGAAGTATCGCGACTCGTTGCAGCCCTACATCCGCACGCTGGTGGATCGCTACCGTCCCGTCGACTACTTCGAACATCCGGTCGGGGTCGGCAGCGTCGGTTTGTTGACGATCGTCGCGCACCTCGAGGCGCGTCCGGGTGAAACGCTCTACCTGCAGATCAAAGAGGCGGTCGCATCGGTGCTCGAGCCGTACGTCGGGGCGTCGCGGTACGGCAATCACGGCGAGCGCGTGATCGCCGGCCAGCATCTGATGCAGGCTGCGAGCGATCTCTTCGTCGGGTGGACGAGCGAGGGCGGACACGACTTTTACGTGCGCCAACTGCGCGACCACAAAGCCTCGCTCGATCTCGAGCGGATCGACGAGGAGCAGCTCGTCGATTTCTCCGGCCGCTGCGGCGCGGTGCTGGCGCGCGCGCACGCGAGAACCGGCGATCCGCAGGCCATCGCGAGCTATTTGGGTTCAGGCGACGCGTTCGAGGAAGGCATGGCCGGTTTTGCGCGCGCGTACTCGGCGCAGGTCGAAAGCGACTACGCCGAGTTCATGCGCGCAACGTAACGAGTTAAGGACGGTGCGGTGGACGCGCCGGAGCCGCGTGCGGAACGTAGCCGCCGCGTGAAGCCGGTGCGACGTAGTTGCGTCCGTGGTAGGTGCCGTAGCGATAGACGCCGCGCACCGGCGCACCGTAGTAGACGCGCCCGCCGCCGAAGTAGTGATAACCGCCACGGAAGTAGCCGCCGTGCCACCAGCCGATATTGCCGAAGAAGAAGCCAAGGCTGATCGTCGGTCCCCAGTAGTACCACGGATGGCCGTAGTAGTACGGCACGCCACCGTAGTACGTGTACGGCGTGTCGACTTCATTGGCGGCAAAGTACGACCCGGCGTTGTAGCCGAGGATGCTGACGACCATCCCGGGTTCCAGCGTAATGCCGGTCGGGTTGATGATGGTGCCGTTGTGGAGCTGCACGTTGTCGACGAAACCACGCTCGTCGTTGACCGTCAGCGAATAGGCGCCGTCGAAGGACGCGATTCGTCCGCGAATCTGTTCGTCTTGCGGACCTTGTTGCGCGTACGACGGCTGCGCGTACGACGGCTGGTCCTCCTGCGCGACGGCCGCGATCGGCGCTATCGTGGGAAGGAGAAATGCGAGTGCCGCTGCGGCGGCGAGAATCCTTGTCTGCATGGCTCTAACAAAACGCGCGCGCTTGAGAAATCGATGCGAGCGGCGGGCGTTTCGCCCGTATTCTCATGCAAGCCACATTTTTGCGGGGGATGGGCGGCGTCTTCCCCGAAGGGGCCGGGGACCGTGAGGGCCTGTAGCTCAGCGGTAGAGCGGCCGGCTCATAACTGGTTGCGCGTAGGTTCGAATCCTACCAGGCCCATGACGCCCTGCCTCGGCAGAGTGACCGCAGTCACCAGCCGAGCGTGCGAACAGAAAAAAACTGGGGCCCAATGGGATGAAGTGACCAAAGGCGCGCCCGGTTCTCCGTAGAACGCCCCACTCCCTAACCCGATTCTCTACCCGAGGGTGCGTTGAAGCGAGCGTGGCTCCGAAGCGCAGTTTTCGCGTTTACGTCGCTGGTTGCAGCCGGCGTTATTGTCGCGTGCGGCGGCGGCGGCGGTGGTGCACCGAATGCACCCGGTCAAATTCCTCCGACCACTTCGCCGACGCCGTGTCCGAGCGGATACGTCGGTCAACCGAGTGCGCCCGCGTGCGTGCAAGTCGCGTCGTTGCCGGGACAATTTACGCCGATCGCCGTGCCGAGCGCAACCGCGCTGCCGTCGCTTTCGGGATACGGCGGAACGATCTTCATTCCGGCTGCGCAAGTAGCGACGCAAGTGACGATGCAGCTTTCGAACACCGTGCCGACGCCGAGCCCGTCCATCCCGCCGCTTTCCGTCGCGCACCGGTTCGTACTGCGAAGGCCGCTGGATTCGGGAACCAACACACCGCTGCTCTACATTATCTTGAGCGTTACGCAGGGCGAGGTCGTCTTCACGCAATCGAGCGGGTCACCGGGTTTCCCCGGATTCACGTTTACGTTGCCGGCGACTGCCGGCAGTGGACCGTTCTATCTCGCCTGGTTCGAAAACGGCTCGACGTGGACAACGGTCGCCGGTCCCGTCTCGGCACAAAACGGCAGCGTCACGTTGACGCCAAATCTCGCCTCGCTGACGATTACGCCCAGCGCGCCGGCTTATCTCTCCTTATATACGGGCGGTGTGGTGCCGTCGACGGCGCCGACGGGTACGCCGGGCGGTCAGCCGACGTCGAGTTCGTCGCCGGGCGCGTCACCATCGTCGACGGCTTCGAGCAGCGCGGCGCCGAGCGGTTCGCCGGTCTCGACCAATTCGCCGACCGCGTCGCCGACGAGCGCAGGTACGAGCACGCCGTCGAGCTCGCCGACGATCCCGCCGACGAGTTCTCCCACCGCGACCGCGTCGGCATCGGCGTTCCCGTCGTCCAGCCCGAGTCCGACGCCGAGTCCCGCACCGACCGCTGCCGTCGCGTCGTTCCAGATGGGCACGTGGCCGAGCGGCGCGTGGGGCACGTCGATCAGCAACTCGCAGATCAGCGGCTTCGAAGCGCTGAATTCGTCGGGAGCCGCGATCTCCGGAAGTCTGACGTTCTCGCATTCGGTCACCATATCGAGCAACAACAGCGCGGTCACGCTGTGCTTGCTCACGAGCTGTTCGCCGGCATCATCGGTCACGATCACCAACAACCAACAAGCCTCGGTGCTGGCGATGTCGTATAGCGGCAACGCGATGACCTCCGCGACGATCACGGCGTCGGCGACCGGTGCGACGAGCGGCTCCGTGACGTTCACGCCGACGAGCGCATCGATCGTCTACAGTGGAAACGTCAACGGCTCCGGCAATCCGGAGATCGATCTCTACGCGCCGCTCGGCGGCGGCACCGGTTCGCAATTCACGTTTACCGCAACGCAAGCGGGCTACAGCGGCATTACCGAAACGACCTCGGGATGTTCGAACATCGCGGCGGTCACGCAGAGCGGTAGCACCTTTACGGTCACTGCGGTCGCGTCACCGGTTGCGGGGACCTGTTCGCTCACGCTCCACGGCTTCAACGGCTCGACACAGGCGGTCATCATTACCTACACGAGCTTCGGTCCGGTGCTGGAATGAAGAGCAGGGTGATGCGCACGGCGATCCTCGCGCTCTTCATCGCTGCCGGCGTGCTCGCCGGCTGCGGCGGCGGCGGCGGTTCGATCGTGCCGAAATCGGGCAACGGCTCGGGAACGCTCGCGCAAGCGACGTTGCACATCGTCATCCCCGAAAAGACGACCAACGGAAAGCGCCGTCCGGCCTACGTCTCGCCGTCGACGACGCAGCTTGCCTGGACGCTCGACGGCGTAACGCAAGCCACCGTCAACCTGACCTCGTCGAATCCGAACTGCACCGGCTCCCCGCTGACCTGCACCGTCAACTTCGACGTTGCGCCGGGTACGCACACGTTCAGTTTCTATCTCGAAGACTCCGCGACGCCGCCCAACGTGCTCTCCGACGTCACGAACTACGTCTACACGCTGGTCGCGGGCCAGGCGAACAATCCGACGATCGTGCTCGGCGGCGTGGTGTCGTATTTCGGCATCGCTTCGACGAGCAACAACTTCGTAACCCCGGTGCCGTCGATGCAGCCGATCTACTACGTCTACGGGCCGCGCGCCGTATCGCTGACGATCAACGCCTACGACGCCGATAACAACGTCATCGTCGGCAACGGCGCGCCGCTGATCACCGCGACGCTCTTGCCGTCGCCCGTCCCACCGGCTTCGCTCACCACCGGCTCGAGCAACACCTGGACGCTCACCTCGTCGTACACCTCGACGTCGCCCTTCGTGCAAGGCTACGCGCAATTGCAAGTCGCGGCGTCCCCCAACCCCAGCGTCAGCCCGAATCCGAGCGCGGTGACGTATGCGATCCAGTTCTTCTCGCCATGGGTCTACGTGACGAGCGCGTCGGGGAAGGTGACGGCGTACGACGAGTTCGGCAACGTGCAGTCTCCCTCGCCGATCGCGACCGGCTTGAGCTCGCCCGCAGCGATCGTCTACGGCCAGGGCATCAGCACGCCGAATGCGAGCCCGAGCGCCTCGCCGACGGCGCCTCCGGCCTACTTCTATATCGCGGACGTGACGCCGGTGACGCCGACGCCCGTTCCGACACCGACGGGATCCAATACCCCCGGACCGACGACGTATACGGGCTCGATTACGCCGATCATCGGGAACGGATCGCCGGTGCCGAACGGCACCTTCAGCGGCAGTGCCTTCTCGGGGCTGGGCGTGCCGGTAGGACTCGCCTTCGATTCGAACAACAGCGATCTCTACGTGTTAAATTCGAGCGGCACGACGCTGCAGGCGTACAGCTTACTTGGCAGTGCGATGAGTCTTTCGTCCCCGACGATTAGTAGCCCGACGGGGATCGCGTTCGATACTGCGAACGACGAGTTGTACGTGAGTTCGTCAGGCGGCGTCTCGGCATATTCCGAGGCCGGCGCGTTGATCACGTCGTTCTCCGGTGTCTCTTCCGCATCCGGTATCGCATATGACTCCAACTTGAGTGAACTGATCGTGCTCAGCGGCGCAACCGCATCGTTCTATTCGGCGTCGGGCGCCTTGGCGACGAACTCGTGCCCCACCGGCACGGTCACGTCCGCGTCGTCTTTTGCGACGATCTCCTCGCCGACCGCGCTCGCCTTCGATCCGTACCAGCGCTGGATCTACGTCGCGAATGCCTCGCAGATCGCGGCGTACGACGAGTGCGGCAACGTACAGACGCTCTCGCCCGGATTCTCCGGTTTGAGTTCGCCCACGTCGATCACGGTGGTTCAATGAACGCGCGGCAATCGTGGCTGCTCGCGGCGAGCGCGGCGGTTGCCGTAGCGTTCTTTGGTGCCGATCTGCGACCGGCGTTGGCGGCGTCGTGTTCGGTGAGCGGTCCGAATGGAAACGGCAACTACGTCATTTCCTGCAGCGGCGTCACGATCTATGCCACGCCGACCACGGCCCCGACGCCGCTCTTCGGTTCGACCGGCCAGAATTCGAGCGGCGGCGGCGGCGGCAACGGCCACGCGGGCGCGCTCTTCGTTTCCTCGAGTAGCGGCGGCAGCGGCGGTAACGGCGGAGATATCGGAAGCTCGGGCTCGTTTCAATCGTTCAACACGTATTCGTCGCCGGCGTCGATCTTCACCAATTACACCTTCGGCCAAGGCGTCTTCATCATCTCGAATGGCGGTAACGGCGGCAACGGCGGCAGCGGTTACGCGGGCGCAAGCGGGTCCGGCGGCGGAAACGGCGGCAACGGCGGCAACATTTTCGCGACCATTCTTCCCGCAGCGATCATTACGGAAGGCTATCAGAGCGCCGGCGTCTACGCGCTGAGCGCGGGCGGTGTCGGCGGCAACGGTGGTGGTTCGTACCTCAGCTTCGGCGGCGGCGGCAACGGCGCGGCGGGCGGCAACGGCGGCACCATCGACTTGCAAGTGCAGAGCAACATCTACACCACCGGGACGCAATCGTTCGGCGTTTGGGCGCAGAGCGTCGGCGGCGGCGGCGGCAACGGCGGCACGAGTTGGGCGTCGGTCGGCGGCGGCGGCGGCGGTGGTGTCGGGCAAGAGGGCGGCGACGTCACGGCGGGTCTGCTCTCCGGCGCCTCGATCCTCACGATGGGCTCGGGCTCGATCGGCATGCTCGTGCAGAGCATCGGCGGTTTCGGCGGCAACGGCGGCAGCAGCGTTCTGACGTATGGCGGGAACGGTGCGAACGGCGGCATCGGCGGCACCGTCAGCGTCGATAATGCGTCGAACACGTCGATCGTCACGCTCGGCAACGACGCCGATGCGATCATCGCCGAGAGTGTCGGCGGTGGCGGCGGTTTCGGCGGCAGCAGTTTCGG
>DATJRF010000193.1:0-6435 GCA_035505015.1 Verrucomicrobiia bacterium
CGACTGCTCCTTACGGGGCGAGGCTTTCCTCGCAGACTGGTGGCGCCGCAAGGCGGCCGCCGGTGGGCGGCGAGCCGAGCGTTAAGAACGGCGAGAGCCCGGCGTTGCCGCCGGGCTCTCGGACGTGCGACGTGCGGAAAAGCGTTACTTTCCGACGGCCTGCTTTGCGATGTTGAGGAGCCGGCCGAAGGCCTTGGAGTCGGAGATCGCGAGCTCCGAGAGCGCCTTGCGGTTGAGCGTAACGCCCGACTTCTTGAGGCCGTTCATGAAGAGCGAGTACGACAGGCCTTCGCGCCGGACGGCCGCGTTGATGCGGCTGATCCAGAGCGAGCGGAAGTCGCGCTTGCGGACGCGGCGGTCGCGAAAGGCGTAGGCGAGCGACTTGAGCAGCGCTTCGTTCGCGACGCGGTAGTTGCGGCGCCGAGCGGCGCGGAAGCCCTTGACGAGCTTCATGACCTTGCGGCGGTGCTTGAGGCCGGCGACGCCGCGCTTGATACGTGCCATCTGTGCGAGCCCTCCCTACACCAAGTACGGGATCGTCGGCGCTAGGCGCTTGAGGTCGCCCTTGAACGTCGGCTGATCCTTGCGGAACTTGCGCTTGCGCTTGCTCGACTTCTTGCTCAGGATGTGTCCGCAGCCGTCGAACTGGTGGCGATGCAGAACCTTGCCGGTCGCGGTCACTTTCACGCGCTTGGCGGTTCCTCGGTGGGTTCGAATTTTAGGCACTGGTTGGCTCCTTTGTCTTGTCGTCGTCGTGCGCGTGCGCCTTGTGTTTCTCTTGCTCCTTGTGCTCCTCGTCCTTGTGCTTCTCGTGAAGCGAAGAGAACTTCGGAGGACCGGTCGGCGTGGCGCGCGGCGCCAAAATCATGAACATGTTTCTGCCTTCGAGGCGCGGCTCGCGCTCGATCGTCGCCAGCGGCGACATGTCTTCCGCCATGCGATCGAGCAGCCGCCGCCCGAAGGCCGTATAGGTGATCTCTCGCCCGCGGAACATGATCGTCACTTTGATCTTGCTTCCGTCGAGCAGCAGCCGTTCCGCCATGCGGGCTTTCGTCTCGTAATCGTGCGTCTCGATCTTTGGCCGCAGCTTGACTTCCTTGAGTTCGAAGTGGCGCTGCTTCTTGCGAGCGTCCTTGTCTTTCTTGGACTGCTCGTATTTGAGGCGGCCGTAGTCCGCGATCTTGCACACCGGCGGTTGTGCCGTTGGCGAGACTTCGATCAGGTCCAGCCCGGCCGTGCGAGCGCGCGCGAGCGCCTCTTCGGTCGGGATGACGCCGAGTTGTTCGCCGTTCTCGTCGATGACGCGAACTTGGCGGATTCGGATCTGATCGTTGATCCGTAGCGGTCGTGCTATGAGCGTACCTCCCAGAAACGTAAATAAAAATGGCGCTGCCGAAGCAGCCCCACCGCGACGGGAACCTACCGGCGGCCCCTCGAGTGAAGACCGGATCGCCCGCAGGCATCCGGTGAGCGGCCCCTGCGGGCCACTACTTCGGCTCGCAGAGCATATCACGCGCTCCCCCGGGGGTGTCAACGACTCCTACCGAAGCCGCCGCCGACGCTGGCGGGCGTCTACGGACGGGCGGCCTACCGCCGCCGGGGCTGCCGCGAGGTTCCAGGACGCGGCGCAGCTTGCTTTGAAGCTCTGAGCATGCGCTTTTCTGCACTTCGAGCGGCAGTCGCCGCTGCCGTTGCCGCCGCCGCTCTCTGCGCCGCCGAGCGCCCGGCCGATGCCGCCGCGCCGATCCTGCTGCAGCTCGATACGACGCAGGCCCCGACGCAGAACCTCGTCTTCGTCCACGAGCATATCCCGGTGCAGCCGGGGAAGCTCGTGCTCTACTATCCCAAATGGATTCCCGGCGAGCACGCCCCGGTCGGGCCGATCGCGAACTTCAGCGGCCTCAAGATGAGCGCGAACGGTTTGCCGGTCGCCTGGCGCCGCGAGCCGGCCGATCTCTACGCATTCGACGTGGTCGTGCCGGCGGGCGTTTCGACGCTCGACGTGGACGCGACGTATCTCGGCGCCACGTACGGAAACTATTCGAGCTCGCGCCTGGCGACGCCGAACATGCTCACGATTCCGTGGCATCCGTTCCTGCTCTATCCCGCGACGGGCACGATCCAGAACACGATCTTCAAGCCGTCGATCGCGCTGCCGGGGGGCGACTGGCAGTTCGCCACCGCGCTGACCGGCGCGCAGCGCACCGGCAATACCGTGACGTTCGGCGACGTCTCGCTCGAGCATTTGATCGATTCGCCGCTCGATGCGGGAACGAACTACCGCCGTTGGCTGCTGTGGCAAGACGGCGGCGCCGCGGCCTACTTGAACGTCTTCGCCGACGTGCCCTCGGAGCTGGCGGTCCCCGATAAGACGATCGCGCATTACCAGCAGCTCGTGCGCGAGATGCTCGCGATGTACGGCGCGCGTCATTGGCGCAACTATAACTTCTTGCTCACCGTCTCCGACGAGATGCCGGGCGAGGGCATCGAGCATCACGAGTCGAGCGACGACGGCGGCGCCGGCGACTATCTCGTCAATGCCGAGGCGCTCGACCGCGGAGCCGACCTGCTCTCGCACGAGTTCAACCACTCCTGGGACGGCAAGTACCGCATGCCGGCAGGGCTCTACCCGCCCAACCTGCAGATGCCCTACGACGACTCGCTGCTGTGGGTCTACGAAGGCATGACGCAGTTCTGGGGCAACGTGATGTCGTGGCGCGACGGCCTGCGCGACGAGAAGACCTACCCCGACCACATCGCCGCGCTCTACGCGTACTACGACAACGAGCCCGGCCGCCTCTGGCGCACGATCGGCGACACCGCCGCCTCGGGACCGTTTCTCTATCAAGCCCCTCGCATGTACGCCGCGGAGCGGCGCGGCGTCGACTTCTATTCGGAGTCGGAGCTGATGTGGCTCAAAGCCGATTCGATCATTCGCGAGAAGAGCGGCGACAAGGAGAGCCTCGATACCTTTTGCCGGCTCTTCTTCGGCGGGAAGAACACCGGGCCGGTCGTCGTGACCTACGACCGTCAAGACGTCATCGACGCGCTCGAGCAGACGGTGCACTACGACTGGGCCGGATTCTTCAAGACCTGGATCGACGACGTCGCCGTGCATCCGCCGGACGGCTTCACGGCCGACGGCTGGAAGCTCGTCTACACCGCGCAGCCGCAGCACTGGGTGAAGAAGAACAACTTCTGGTACTCGCTCGGCTTCAACGAGATGCACGGGCTCGTAACCGACGTGCGGCAGGGCGGTCCGGCCTGGAGCGCCGGGCTCGGCATCGACACGAAGATCGCGGCCGTGGACGGGCGTACCTTCAGCGACGACGTGCTCTACAACGCGCTCGAAGACGCGCAGAGATCGCACGCACCGCTACAACTGCTCGTCGTGCGCGGCGATCTCTACCGGACGATCGCGGTTGCGTACTACGACGGCCCGCGCTATCCGCACTTGGTGCGCATCGATGGCACGCCGGATCGTTTGAGCGAGGTCGTCAAGCCTCGGGCGGAGACGTCCGCAGCGCCCGCAGCGAAATAGCGATCAAGACGACGAACGCAAGTGCCAGCGCGAGCGGAAGCGCGGCACGCTGCAGCCAAGGCTGGACCGGCGCGGAGGTCGCGGCGGGGACGAACGCCGTCGGCGCCCCGCCGCCCAGCGTCGCCGTCGCGGCGACGCTCCAGGATTGGTGCGCGAGCCGGTCGGCGAGATCGTAGACCGGAGCGGCGGCTGCAGCGTTACCCCACAGCAGCCGGTACGTCTGTCCGGGCAGCGCCGCAAAGATCAGCGCGTGCTGGTAGCCCAGCGGCGTGACCGTTAGGGAGGCCAGCGGCGGGTCGTTCCCGTCGTCGATCGTCGCGCGCAGCCTTTGCGCGTAAAGGTTTCCGAGACTTGCCTCGAGCTGCGGCCGGCCGTTCGCGTAACGCGAGATCGTGGCGTTACCCGCATCCTGCCATGCCGGGCCGTCGTCGCTGCGCGCGCCGTCGTCCGTGGCGAACGCGACGCCGCGCGAGAACTGCGCGGTACGCGTCTCGAACGCTACCGCGCCGAGGTTGGTGTTGGGCGTTCCGAAGTCGATCGTGATCGTCGTGGTACCCGCACCGGCGTGTACCGCAATCGATCCGGAGAGCGGTACCAGTCTGGGCGGCGTGGCGACCGCCGGGACGCTCGCGCCGGTTATCGGAAAGGCGCGACTCGGATCGAGCACGCGAATCCGCACCCAGCGCGCTCGCGAGGGCCCGAACGCAATCGTGCTCTCGCCGTCGTCGGCGTTCTGAGCGACGCGATAGATCAGAGCTTTGGGAACGACCACCGCCCAGTTCTCGCGGTCGTCGCTGGTCGCGATCTGGACGTGCTCGAAAAACGTCGGCTGCGAGCTTTCCAGTGCGATGGCCGAATGAAGCTGGCCGCTCGTTCCGAGATCGGCGATGGCTTGCGTGTAGCGCCCGGTGACGAAGCCGACGTCCGAGAGTGCGACGGCGGCCGAGGCGGAGACGGCGGGCGTCGCATCGAGCGCGTAAGGGGTTTCGCGATCCTGCGCGTCGGCGATGCGAACGTCGGCGTAGGCGGCGCCGTCGCCTCCGTCGATACTCTGCGGAAGGACCAGCCGTACGTAGGCGGGCCGCGGCACGGGTGGGATCCTCACGCTCGCTGCGTGGCTCCACGCGCCGGCGGCGGCGATCAGCAGCGCGATCATGGCGCGTCCTTCTGCGAGCGAAGCCGCGACTGGTAGAGATAGGCGACGATCAATGCGACGATCCCGAAGCCGATCGCCGAGATGACGCGGAAGACGAGATCGAACTCGGTGAGATCGACGAAGAACACCTTGATGAGGGTGATCGCGAAGAGCACCAATCCCTCCCAGCGCGAAACCGCGCTCTTGCCGCGAATGCCGGCGATGACGAGCCAGGCGGCATAGAGCGCCCAGGCGATCGAGACCGCGACTCCCTCGGCGGCGGCGCCCCCGGTGCTGCTGATCCGTACCGCGAAGGCCGCGGCTTCGGGCGTGATCGCCAGCAGAGCCACGACGTCGATCGCCAGCTTGTCCGCGATTCCCGCGCCGCCGGAGGCGAAGCCCGCCCGCAACATCGCGCGCCGTACGACTGAGGCGCCGGCGACGATCGCGGCCAGCGATGCGAAGCGGGGATTCAGCAGAAAATGCAGGTTCGGCGTGAAGGGGAACGTGAGCGAGACGAGCGTTCCCGCCGCGAAGATCGCGCCGGCCAGCGAGAGTAAAACGGGATCTCGCCAGCGCGCTCCGAGCACACCGATCGCGGTCCCTTCGATCGCCCAGGCCACGTTCATCGACGCCTTCGCAAGCGCGAGCGAGGTCGGCGCGGCGAGCGCGAAGCAGATCGGCGGAACCGCGAAGCTAAGGGCGATCGTGGCGAGCCAGAACTGCAGCCGCTGCTGGGTGACGGCGCCGGCAGCGACGTGCGCCGCGGCGATCGCCAGCAGCACGATCGCGAGAACGACGCGCTGGTCGGAAGCGAGCGACGCGATGCCGATGAAGAACCAGGCGGCGTTGAGCGACGCGACGGCGATGCTCCAGCCGTCGACCGCGCGGCCCCGCCGCCAGGCGAGCAGCGTGCCGGCGGCGTAGACCGCGTACAGGAAGATCGCGACGGCCAGACGTTCGCCGAGCTTGTGCTCGTCGGTATATCCGACGGCATAGACGAGCCAGTAAAGCGCCGCGCCGGCGAGCGAGACGATCGGCAGCGCTCGCCAGCCGCGCGTTTGTGCGAGCAGCATCGCCCCGGCCGAGAGAACGGCGAGGTAGGCGTAGAGGACGAGCGAGTCGCTCCCGCCCCCGCCCAGCAGCAGCGGCGCGATCAGGCCGCCCACGATGCCGAAGTACGCGAGGGGCGCGCGCGACTCGCGATAGGCGAGCGCGCAGAGCGCCGCGGTGACGATCAGCGTGCCGGCGCCGACCACCGCGACGGGAAGGAGGTGGAGGCTCGCGCCGGCGCCGTAGAGCGAGAGGTACTCGATCGCCGCGCCCAAACCAATCATGGCGTCGGCGAAAAATGGATGCAGCCGCCTGCGCAGCGAGGTGGGGCCGGCGACGAGCGCGAGACCGACGAGGATGCCCAGCGCGACGCGCATCGACGGGCCGATCCAACCGCGCTGAAAAGCGATCTCCAAGAACGACGCGACGCCTACGACGATGAGAAACGCGCCGGCGTAGAGCAGCCCGCGGCCGCCGACCAGCGACTCGACGTCGATCTTGCGCCGCGGCGCCTTCGGACTGACGGGCGACGGCGCCGATGCAGCAGGCGGTGCGGGCACGGGCGCGGCGAGACGCTCGTGGCGCAACGCTGCGACCTCGCGTTCGAGGGCGTCGACGCGGGCTGCGAGTTGCTCGAGTTCGGCGTCGTCCATGCTCACCTCTCGGGCGCTAGCTTACTAGACGCCGG
The DNA here is from genome assembly GCA_035505015.1 of Verrucomicrobiia bacterium. Lineage (GTDB taxonomy): Bacteria > Vulcanimicrobiota > Vulcanimicrobiia > Vulcanimicrobiales > Vulcanimicrobiaceae > DATJRF01. The sequence goes on from DATJRF010000193.1 coordinate 6,418, forward strand.
TCGCGACGGCCTGCGCCA
>DATJRF010000194.1:0-2280 GCA_035505015.1 Verrucomicrobiia bacterium
TCGTTCGCCTCGGCGAGCAAATCTTTGTGTCCGGCGCGGCCGAGCGCCGCGCCCGCGAGCCCGCGCGCGAGCGCGGCGTGGCCGCGGTTCCAGGGCTGCTCGTCGGCCCAGAGTGCGCCGCCGGCAATAGCGTCGAGCGCATCCTTTGCATCGAGCGCCCGCGCGACGAGCGCGAGCAACTCGGGGTACAAAAAGACGAACATATCGTAGGGCTCGTGCACGACCGCAATCACTTTGTCGAGCAGTCGCCTCGCGCGTAGCGTCGACTGCGTCGCGAGCGGAGTCAATGCTGCGATGACCACGGGCAGGAGCGTCGGCGCGCGCTCGCCGGCTTCAAAGGCTGCGACTTCCTGATGGGCATGCTGCCACGCCGGCTCCGCCGCCCCGCGCTCGCGAAACGCGGCGGCGGTATACCGCGCCCCCATCAGCATTCCCCGCAGCGATGACTCGCTCGACGTCGAGAGTTTGTCCGCGAGCAACTCTTCGACGTCGGCAAACTCACCCCGCGCGATCATCAGGTTTGCTTGGACCGCGACGGCGATCGGTGGCCGGCTCTCGTGCCCGAGTTCGGCTATAAACCTTTCCGCCGGCGTCACGCCGCGGAAGCCGAACATGCAGTACATCTTCGCGGCGGTTGGCATGACGGCGAACATCGCCGGCGCGCCTTCGGCGGCAGCGTCCGCTTCTTTGAGACGTTCCAGTGCGCGCTCCTCAGCGCCGAGCCGCATCGCCAACAACGCATTGGTGACGTGGTGGCGGATGGTCACCACCGGTGCTGCATCCCCGGAGCACCGTTCGAAGCGCACGCGAAAATCGTCTGCGTCCTCTACGTCGAAGCGATGCATCGCAATCAGCTCGCCGACGCTAAGAAGATTGGCGCGCTCCGCGTCGGAGACGACGCCCTCGTAACGCGCGATCGTCGCGCGCGCTTCGTGCGCGAATCCGGCGTGGCACTGCGCGACCGCGATCGTCGCCGCGAGCGCTCCGATGCCGCTAGCAATGCCTGCTGCCTCGGCCTCGTTCAAGCCGCGCCGGCAGATGCGAATCGCGTCGGCTTCGCGGCCCATGCCGTTGTACAGCTGTGCGAGACGTTCGTAGGTCGGAACGATCTCCGCGGTCATCGGCGATGCGATGGCGAGCGCGCGCTCGAGCGTGCTCGCCGAGAGCGAGAACATCGATCTCGCCGCTGCTTCTGAAGAGAGCGTGATCAAGGCTTGCCGCTCGCCCACTTTATCGCCGCAGGCCGCGCATTGTTTGGCCAGCCGTTCGTAATCTTCGAGGCGCGGCGACGGTAGTCGGGTGAGCGCGTCGATGATGCGATGGCGCAGCGGAATCTCGATCGGGATCGTCTCGAGGACGCTCTCCATTACGGTACCGTGCACGAAGCGCAGGCCGTTCGGGCCGGCAACGAGATAGCGCCCTGAAAGTTGGCCGATCAGCGCGAACATCTCGTCTTGCGCCCAGAGCTGTTGCAGAAGTGTCGTTTCGATCGGATCGTCGATCACGGCGCACATCTGCAAGAATTCGCGCACCCGCGGGTCGAGGAGCGAGACGTCGCGCGCGACCACGCGACGCGTGCTGGCGCTAACGTCGCGCAACGTGGTCGCGCCGTTGTCGCGCGCGGCCGTCGCCACCGCCACGATGTCGGCCGCGCGTCCGCGCGTCTCTGACGCAATACCGGCAGCCACGTCGTCGCTGACGCCGGGGTAGATCGAGCGAACGATCTCGATCGAGGCTTTGGGGGCAAGATCGTCGAGGGCGATCGATTGGTCGTCGAGGGCAAGAGCCGGTCCGTGTTCGTCGGTACGCTCGGCCGAGAGCACGACGATCGCACGATCGGCGAGCGCGGTCACCGTGCGCTCGATCAGGACGCGGCTTTCCCGATCGGCCCACTGCGCGTCGTCAAGCACGAGCAATAGCTGGTGATCGAGCGTCACGCCCTCGATTACCCGTAAGAACGCTTCTTCGAAGTCCTCGGGGCGGTCGCGGTCGACCGTCAGCCCGGATGAATAGCGCCCGGCACTCTCACCGAGCCCTTCGAGCAGGGCTTGGAGCACCCGGCGCGCGGCAAAGAGCGAAAGCGCCGCGTGAATGCGGAAGCTGGGAGCCCACACCGCGAGCCATCCCGCGGCGGAGGCTTCGGCCGCAAGGGTCTCGGCCAGCGCCGTCTTGCCGACCCCCGTCGATCCCACGATACGAATGGCTCGCACGATCCGGCCTCGTGCGGCCGAATCGAGGACGGCACGGGCCCGCGCGAGCTCGGCGTCCCGGCCGAATAGG
>DATJRF010000195.1:0-14509 GCA_035505015.1 Verrucomicrobiia bacterium
ACTTCATGCTCGACTACAACTACGGCAACCGCGAATCCGGCGAGACCGTGCTCGTGGCCGAAGCGATCGACGACATGCAGAAGGTCTACCCGCGCGATCGCGATCTGCCGATGCTGTTGTATTGGGGGTACACGACGCTCGAACGGATGGACGATACGCAGGCAGAGGCCGCGGCCGCGCACCTGCGCGGCATCCTGACGGTCGAGTATCAGGATAGCCCGCAGGCGCGCAAGCTGCTCGGGCACGCCGGCGCCCCCGCGGCCGCCGGGACGGGGACGTAACGGCCGTGGACGCGGCGCTCGCAGACCGGCTGCAGTTCGCCTTCACGGTCATGTTCCATTACCTCTTCCCGATCGGGACGATGGGCATCGCGCCGTTCGTCGCGTGGTATACGTGGCGCGGCTCGCAGGGCGACGAAGAGGCCGCTCGCGCGGCGCACTTCTGGACGAAGATCTTCGCGGTCAACTTTGCGGCCGGCGTGGTAACCGGCATCCCGATGGAGTTTCAGTTCGGAACGAACTGGGCGGTCTTCTCCGAGCGCACCGGCGCGATCGTCGGCCAGCCGCTCGCGATGGAAGGCATCTTCGCGTTCTTCCTCGAGTCGATCTTTCTGGGTGCGTTGCTCTACGCGCGCGGCGGCCGGCCGACGCCGTTCACCGCGTTCGCCGCCGCGATGGTCTGGATCGGCTCGTGGCTCTCCGGCTACTTCATCGTCGTCACCGACGCATGGATGCAGCACCCGGTCGGTTACGGGCTCGACCCGTCGGGGACGATGGTGCTGCGCGACGTGGGAGCGGTACTCTTTCAGCCGTTCGCGCTCTGGCAGTACGCGCACGTCCTCTGCGGCGCGATCCTGGCCGGCGGCTTTCTCGTCGCGGGCGTGGGCGCATACTACTTGCTCGCCCGCCGCGAGGCGAGCATCGGGCGACGCTTCGTGCGCGCGGGCACGACCGTCGGCCTGATCTTTGCGATGCTGGCGGCCTTTCCGACCGGCGATCGCAACAGCGCAGACGTGACGGCGGTGCAGCCGGTCAAGCTCGCCGCGATGGAGGGGCTCTTCGACACCACGCCCGGCGCGCCGCTCGCGATCATCGGGATGCCCGACGTCGAATCGCGCAGCCTCATCGATCCGATCTTCGTTCCGAGCATGCTGAGTTTTCTTGCGTACGGCAACGTGGAGGCGAACGTGAAGGGGCTCGGCGCCTACGCGCGGGAACTCTGGCCGCCCGTCGAGCTGACCTACTACGCCTATCACGTGATGGTCGGGCTCGGGACGATCTTTGCCGGCGTGATGGGGCTCGCCGTTCTGCTGCGGCTCTGGGGCGGCCGGCTCTTCGCGTGGCGCCCGATGCTCTGGGCGCTCATGCTGCTCATGCCGTTTCCCTACGTCGCGAACGAAGCCGGCTGGATCGTCACCGAAGTGGGGCGCCAGCCGTGGATCGTCTACGGCCTCATGCGCACCGCCGACGGCGCTTCGACCAACGTCGCCAGCGGTGAGACGCTCTTTACGCTGATCGGCTTCTGCGGCATGTACTTCTTGCTGGGCGTATTGTTCTTGTACCTGGTCCTGCGCGAGATCGGCGAGGGGCCGCGGAGCGAGGTGCGATGAGCGAAGCGGCGTTCGGCGTGGTCGCCTTCATGCTCGCGGCGTACGTCGTGCTCGACGGCTACGATCTGGGGGTGGCGGCGATCTCGCCGCTGCTCGGGCGGACCGATCGCGAGCGGGCCGCCCTCATGGAGAGCATCGGTCCCTTCTGGAACGGCAACGAAGTGTGGCTGATCGCCGCGGGCGGCGCGCTCTTCGCGCTCTTTCCAAAAGCCTACGCGGTGGCGTTTTCCGGTTTTTACCTGCCGTTGATCGTGGTGTTGTGGATGCTGATGTTTCGCGGCATCGCGATGGAGCTGCGCGGCCACTACGACAGCGAGATCTGGCACCAGTTTTGGGACGCCGCGTTTGCCCTTTCGAGCTTTCTTCTGATCCTGCTCTTCGGCGTCGCGTTGGGCAATCTGCTGCGCGGCGTACCGCTGGACGCTCACGGCTACTTCGCCGGGACGTTCGCCTTCTTGCTCAATCCGTACGCGCTGCTGGTCGGGCTCTTCGCGGTCGCCGCGCTGGCCGCGCACGGCGCCCTCTTCGCGGCCGCTCGCATCGACGGAGCGCCGGCCGCCCGGGCGCGCCGCTTGATGCGCGTGCTCTGGTGGATCGTCCTCGCGCTCGACGCCGGCGTGACCGCAGCCACCTTTGCGGTGCGCGGAGCGCCCTCGGCGCCGTGGCTCTACGTGCTGCCGCTTCTCTCGCTCGCGGCTTTGGGCGGCATTCTGGTCCTCGCGCACCGCGCGATGTTCGGCGCCTTTCTCTGCTCGTGCGCCTTCCTGGCGACGCTGCTCGCCGAAGCCGCCGGCTCGATCTTTCCGTACATCGTGCCGGCCTATCCGCTGGGAGCGGGCGGCCTCTCGATCTACGCCGCAGCGCCGTCGCCGGCGTCACTCGCCGTCGCGCTCTGCGTGACGATCGCGGGCGGCGCCGTCGCGATCGCCTACGGCGCCTACGTCACGCGCAAGATGGCGGGCAAGGTGCGCGTGGAATGAGCGGCGCGTGAGCGAGTACGTCGAGCGCGCCCTTGCCGCTTACGACCCATCCGCCCTAACCCTCTGCTCGATCGGAAGCCATTCGGCGCTCGAGGTCGCGTACGGGGCTCGCGCGCAGGGATTGCGCAACCTCGTCGTCACCGCACGCGGCCGCGAGCGAACCTACACCGAGCATTTCGCGCGCCGCGAAACGCCCGTTGCGCGCGGCTGCGTCGACGGCGTGCTCGAGCTCGACGCCTTCCCCGATATCCTGCAGGCGAACGTTCAGCAGCAGCTCTTCGAGCGTAACGCGCTCTTCGTCGCGAATCGCTCGTTCGAGGTCTACCTGCATCAGCGCTTCTCGTACGACGAGATCGAGCGCGGTATGCGGATCCCGTTCTTCGGCAATCGCTCGCTGCTGCGCGCCGAGGAGCGCGACGAAGCGGCCAATCAGTACGAGCTGCTGCAGCGGGCGGGCATCCGCCATCCGCTGCAGTTCGGCTCGCCCGGCGAGATCGACCGCCTGGTCATGGTCAAGGCTCCGCACGCTCGCGTGAGCTTCGAGCGGGCGTTCTTCCTCGTCTCGTCGCCGCAGGAATACCGCGACGCGAGCGCCCGGCTGCTGCGCGACGGAACGGTGAGCGAGGCCGGCCTTGCGAGCGCGGTGATCGAGGAGTATGCCCTCGGACCATCGATCAACTTGAACTTCTTTTGGTCCCCGCTGCTGGCGGAGCTGGAGCTGAGCGGCACCGACACGCGCCGGCAGACCAACCTGGAGGGCTTTCGCAACGTTCCGCCGTCGTCGCTCGACGCGCTGCGCGACGTGCCGATGCGTCTCGAGGAGGCCGGGCACATCGCCGCTACGCTGACCGAATCGACGCTCGAGCAGGCGTTCGAGATGGGGGAGCGTTTCGTGCAGGCGGCCCGGGAGGCGAGCCCCCCGGGCGTCATCGGCCCGTTCGCGCTGCAGTGCATCGTCGTCGCCGGGCCGCCCAAGGCGTTCGTCTGCTACGACGTCTCCCTGCGGATACCGGGTTCCCCCGGCACGCGTTATACGCCGTACTCGGCATATCGCTGGGGGCGCGACGTCTCGGTGGGCGAGCGCATCGCGATGGAGGTCGTGATGGCGCGCGACGCGGGCCGCTTGCAAGAGGTATTGACCTAAGCGTTATTGCAATTCGCGGCCATGACTACGCAAGATTTGCAGCAGCGCGCCGGCGCGATCACGTTCAAGGGCAACCCGATGACGCTCTTGGGCCCGGAGCCGCGCTCCGGGCAACCGGCACCGAACTTTCACCTGACCGGCGGCGATCTCAAGGTCGTCGATCTCGAGCAGGCGCTCGGCGGCGGCGCCGCGATGTTCGTCGTCGTCCCGTCGCTCGATACGAGCGTCTGTTCGCTCGAGTCGAAGAAGTTCAACGCGCGGCTCGGCGAGCTGCCGGCGGGCGTCAAGGCGTACGTCGTGAGCATGGACCTGCCGATGGCGCAGGCCCGCTGGTGCGGCGCCGAAGGCGACATCGTGCTCGGCATGCTCTCGGATTATCGCGACCACAGCTTCGGGCTGAACTACGGCCTGCTCATCGGCGAGCTCGGCCTGCTCGCGCGCGCGATCGTCGTGGTCGGCAAGGACCGCAAGATCGCCTACGTGCAGATCGTCCCCGAGGTCGCCAGCGAACCCGACTACGAAGCCGCCATAACCGCCGCCAAACAAGCCGGCTAACCCCTCCCCCCTCTTGTCATCCTGAGCGTAGCGCCGCAGCCCTGTCATCCTGAGCGTAGCGCCGCAGGCGCGAAGTCGAAGGGCGAAGGGCGGGCGCCAGGGGCGGGGTGCTACATTTGCTTAGCTTGCTCTTGGCATACCAAGCGGAGTGTGAGAAGATGGGGCATGGACGAGAATCCGGCCCCACTCCCCATCGAGATCGAGGCGGTCGACCGGGGCGCCGCGCTGGCTCGGCTCGACCCTGCCCCCAAAGACCCCGTGGCCCTGTTCGCGCTTGCCGAGCGCTCCTCGCGCGCGGCCGTGCTGGGCGCCGCTCGGCCCCTGCGGGTCGAGCTGCACCCGGGTGAAGGTGAGAACCGTGTCCGCTACCTGCGCTCGGCCCATGCGACGCTGCACGCGGCCGCGGCGGTCGAGATGGAGATCGTCGACGACTTCGTCGACGCCCTCGGTCGCGAGGGGCGGATCAGTGCCCTCGTCAACGTCGTCGTCATCGACGAGGATGGCGAACCGGTCGCGCGTGCCTCGTTCGACTGGGTCGTCCTGCGCCGGTCGTGAAAGCTTTAGGAGCCTAGGAGCATGGGGCATCGAGCCGAAACCCAGCGCCCGATGCCCGGTCCCGTTTTCATCCTCGATTTCGGCGCGCAATACAGCCAGCTGATCGCGCGGCGCACGCGCGAGCTCGGCGCCTACTGCGAGATCGTCGCGCACGACGTCGCGTGGAGCGAGCTCGCGCAGCGCGAGCCGGCCGCGCTGATCCTCTCGGGCGGCCCGTCGAGCACCTTGACGCCCGACGCCCCCGGAATGGATCCGGCGATCCTCACGAGCGGGTTGCCGATCCTGGGCATCTGCTACGGCATGCAGCTGCTCGCACGCGAGCTCGACGCCACGCTCGTCAAGCTCGACCATGCCGAGTACGGCCCGGCGGAGCTCCGCGTCGTTGCCGGCGGATCCCCGCTGCTGGCGGGCGTGCCGGCGGCTTCGCGCGTGTGGATGTCGCACGGCGATTCGGTCGTCGAGCTGCCGGCGGGATTCGAGGTGCTCGCGTCGACCGAGCGCTGCCGCGTGGCCGCGATGGGCGATCCGCAGCGGCGCATCTACGGCACGCAGTTTCACCCCGAGGTCGTGCACACGCAAGCCGGCCGCAGGATCCTGCAAAACTTTCTACGCGCCGTCGCCGGCTTGGGCGACGACTGGAAGATGGAATCGTTCGTCGAGCGGGCGGCGCAAGAGATCCGCGCCCGCGTCGGCGGCGAGAAGGTTATCTGCGCGCTCTCCGGCGGCGTCGATTCCGCGGTCGCGGCGACGCTGGTCGCACGCGCCATCGGCGAGCAGCTCACCTGCGTTTTCGTCGACCACGGTTTGCTGCGCAAGGGCGAAGCGCAACGGGTCGTGGCCGCCTTTCGCGACGTTCTGCACCTCAATCTCGTCGCGGTCGACGCTTCGCAGCGCTTCCTGAGCCTGCTCGAAGGGGTGGAAGACCCCGAGCGCAAGCGGATCGTCATCGGTCACGAGTTCATCCGCGTCTTCGAAGAAGAGGCCGCGAAGATTGCTGGCGTGCGCTTTCTCGTGCAGGGCACGCTCTACCCCGACGTCATCGAGTCGAAGACGCCGCAGAGCAAAGCCGGCCACAAGATCAAATCGCATCACAACGTGGGCGGCTTGCCCGAGCACATGAAGTTCGAGCTGATCGAGCCGCTGCGCGCGCTCTTCAAGGACGAAGTGCGCGAGCTCGGGCGCGTGCTCGGCTTGCCCGATGCGATCGTGCGCCGGCAGCCCTTTCCCGGCCCCGGTTTGGCGGTGCGCGTGATCGGCGAGATCACGCCCGAGCGGCTGGGAATCGTGCGCGAGGCCGACGCGATCGTCTGCGAGGAGATCGACGCCGCGCCCAGCCTCGATCCACATCCCTGGCAGTATTTCGCCGTGCTCACACCCGTGCGCAGCGTCGGCGTCATGGGCGACGGCCGCACCTACGACCATCTCGTCGCGGTGCGCGCGATCACGAGCGAGGACGGGATGACCGCCGACTGGGCGCGCCTGCCCTACGAGCTGCTCGAGCGCATCTCGACCCGGATCGTCAACGAAGTGCGCGGCGTCAATCGCGTCGCGTACGACATCACTTCCAAGCCGCCGTCGACCGTCGAATGGGAGTAGGAGCGTGAGGATCTTGGTCGTCGGCAACGGTGCGCGCGAAGACGCGCTCTCGTGGCGGTTGGCGCAATCGCCGTCGTGCGAGAAGCTCTTCGCCGCACCCGGAAACGCCGGCACGGCTTCGCGCGGCGAGAACTGGAACATCGCCGCGACCGACGGCAAGACGCTGGCCGACGTCGCCACCTCGGAGGGAGTGGATCTGGTCGTGCTCGGTCCGGAGTCGGCGATCGCCGCCGGCGTGGGAGACCGCATGCGCGAGGCCGGGCTCTCGGTCTTCGGCCCGAATCGCTCGGGCGGCCGCCTCGAGTCGAGTAAGATCTTCTCGAAGCGCTTCATGGAGCGGCACGGCGTCCCCACCGCTCGTGCCGTCGTCGTGCACTCGCTCGAGGGCGCCCAGAAAGCGCTCGAGACGTGGAGCGGCGGCGTCGTCGTCAAAGCCGACGGGCTGGCCGCGGGCAAGGGCGTCGTGGTTGCGCCCAGCGTCGAATCGGCGCGCGCGGTGCTCGGCGACTGGTATGCGAACAATCGCGTTCCCGGCGGTGGCAGCGACCTGTTGCTCGAGGAGCGGCTCGAAGGGCGCGAGGTCAGCGTCTTTGCGCTCGCCGACGGGCGGGCGATGGTGCCGCTCGCAGCCGCCTGCGATTACAAGCGCGCCGGCGACGGCGACAAGGGTCCCAATACGGGCGGGATGGGCGCCTACTCGCCGCCCAGCGGATTTCCCGCCGACCTGTTCGACCAGGTGCGCGAGCGCGTGCTCGCGCCGGTGCTGCGCGGATTGCTGGCCGAAGGCGAGGAGTACGTCGGCGTGCTCTACTGCGGTCTGATGTGGACGGCGAGCGGTCCCCAGGTGATCGAGTTCAACGCGCGTTTCGGCGATCCCGAGACGCAGGTGCTGATGCCCCGCATCGGCGGCGACTTTGCGGCTTTGCTCAAGTCCGCCGCCGACGGCGCGATGGACTTGAGCCTGGTGACGCTCTCTGCGCAGGCGTGCGTCGGCGTCGTACTTGCAACGGCCGATTATCCGCGCAGCAGCACGCCGCTGCACGGGCTCGACCCGGACATCTCGCTTGCCGAAGGAGCGCAGGCTTTTTGGGGCGGATCGCGCCTGGTCGACGGCAAGGTCGAATCGGGCGGCGGCCGCGTACTGACGGTCACGGCGCTGGGCGACGATCTCGAGGCCGCCCGCGCGAACGCCTACGATGCGGTGCGAACCCTGCGCGGACGGATCGGCACGAGCGGCCTCGGCTATCGCACGGACATCGCAAGGGCGCCCTAGGGCGGGCCGCATCGCCGGTCTCGCAAGGGGCGCCCGCTCGCAGGTGTAACTTCCCGCCCGAACGGGGGTTATTAACAGACGTCATGGCCTATCGATTCCAGCCTCAGGGTCCCTATGGCGGTGCCGCGGTCGTCGCGCCGGCGCGCTCGCTGCTCGCACAGGTGCTCGGCATCACGGCGCTTGGCCTGTGCATCACGGCGCTGGCCGCCTACCTGCTCCCCGGGGTAAGCTTCGGCGTAGGGATGATCGCCTTGATCGTGGGCTTCATCCTGCTCTTCGCGATCAACGCGACGCGTGCGAACCCGGCGCTTTCGCTCGGGCTCTTCTACCTCTTCGCGTTCTTGGAAGGCGTCGGACTAGCCCCGACCATCAACCATTACGCGGTGGCCTTCGGCCCCGAGGTGGTCGTCAACGCGGCCGCGACGACCGGCTTGGGCATGTTCGCCCTGGCGGCGATCGTCTACGGCACCGGGCTCGACCTGCGCCGCTTCCAGGGGATCTTCTTCCTAGCCCTGATCGGTCTGGTGCTGGTGGGCGTGATCTCGATGTTCGTGCACTTCATCCACCCGCAGGTCTACGCGTACCTCACGCTGATCATCTTCAGCGGGCTGGTCCTGATCGATTTCGCGCGCATCCGGGCCGGCGGCGATGGGCTGACCCCGGTCCAGATGGCGGTGCAGATTTACCTGGACGCGATCAACATCTTCCTCGCCCTGCTGCAAATCTTCGGCGGCCGGCGCTCCAGCGACTAACCGCGAGGCGGCGGCCCCCCGGGCCTGCTATACTACAAACAGATGTGCGGGATAACGGGGGTCTATGCGCCGGGACGCGACGCAGCTCGCCTCGCGTTCTTCGCGCTCTACGCGCTTCAGCATCGCGGCCAGGAGTCGGCCGGCATCGCCGCGGCCGACGGCGGGACGATCCGCTCGCACAAAGAGATGGGCTTGCTCAGCGCCATCTTCGACGAGGATATCCTTAGCGATCTTTCCGGCCATATCGCGGTCGGCCATACGCGCTACTCCACGAGCGGCTCCTCGATCGTCGTCAACGCCCAGCCGCTCCTCGAACGCACCGAGCTCGGCGATTTCGCGTTCGCGCACAACGGCAACCTCACCAACACCGACGAGCTGCGCGAAACGCTCTCGCCGACGACGGTCCTGACCGCATCGTCGGATTCCGAGGTGATGGCGAAGCTGATCGTCGAGGCAAAGGGGACGATGCTCGACCGCATTCGTGCGGTGCTGCGCGTCGCCAAGGGCGCCTATTCGATTGCGCTCTGCACGCAAGACGAGCTCTACGCCTTTCGGGATCCGTGGGGCGTCAAACCGCTTTGCCTGGGCAAGCTGCCCGACGGCGGCTGGGTGGTCGCCTCGGAATCCTGCGCGCTGGGGCCGATCGACGCAGAGTACGTGCGCGAGATCGAACGCGGCGAGGTCCTGCGCATCAACGCGAGCGGCGTCGAGTCGCATACGGTCGAGGTCGAGGCGGCCGAGTCGGCGCTCTGCCTCTTCGAGTACATCTATTTCGCGCGTCCCGACTCCAAGCTCAGCGAACGCTCGATCTACATGGCGCGCTACGACATGGGGCGCCAGCTCGCGCGCGAGCACGCCGTCGAAGCCGACGCCGTGATGGCGGTTCCAGACTCGGCGATTCCGGGCGGCATCGGCTACGCCTACGAAAGCGGGCTGCCCTACGTCGAGGGATTGATCAAGAACCGCTACATCGGGCGCACGTTCATCAGCCCCGATCAGAAGATGCGCTCGCGCGGCGTGCATCTGAAGTTCAACCCGGTCGTGGAAAACCTGCGTGGGCGGCGCGTGGTCGTGGTCGACGACTCGATCGTACGCGGCACGACGACGCCGCGGATCGTGGCGCTCCTGCGCGAAGCGGGGGCGACCGAAGTGCACTTGCGCATCACCTCGCCGCCGATCATGCATCCGTGCTATCTCGGCGTCGACATGGCGACCTACGACGAGCTGATCGCCGCGAACTACACCGTGGAGGAGATCCGTCAAAAGACCGGGGCAGATTCTCTGGGATACTTGAGCCTCGACGGCTTGATCGCGGCGGCGGGGCGCAAGCGCTCCGAGCTCTGCACCGGCTGCCTCACCGGCGTCTATCCCAACGTTCCCGCGGCCCACGCGCCGCGCGCGATGCCGGTCGGCCGCTAGAGCTTCACCAGAGCGAGAGAAAACTGGTCGCGCCCACCCCGGTAACCGGGCACTGCGGCGACTCGTCGTAGTCGACGCAGAAACGCACCGGGCGAAGAACGTGGTCGCCGCTGGGCGCCGTGAACTGCGCGAAGGGCGGAACGACGTCGTACTTCGTGTATTGAAAGTTCACGTCGTATCGAAGCACGTCGTATTTGGCGATTGGCACGAAATAGACGTTTGTTTGGGTGAAGGTGTCGCCGGGCTCGAGCCACAGGCGCCGGTTCGCGCTGCGCGCGTCGCCGGAGAAGAACATCGAGTGGCTCTGCAGGAACGCCGGCTTGCTCAAATGGTAGGAGCGGTTGACGTTCCAGGTGCCGTCTTTGAGGACGAAGCCGCCGCGCAGCGGCGACGCGACGACGCTGCTGCCGACGAGCGTATCCGTTCGCGCCAAGATCGAGACGCGGATCTTGCTGTCGTTGAGAACGGTGCAGGTCGCCCGAACCGCTTGCCAGCCGCGGCGCGTGCCGAGCTTTTCGAGCGTCGTCGTCACCGTCAGCGACGGCGTCTGCATGAACGGCTTGATCTTGTCTTCGTAAATGAACTGGTAAAAGGCCCACGCGCCCGCGAGCACGATCGCCACGATTTCCACCGCGGCCTTGAAGCGATCGAAAGACGCCTGGCGCATCTCGATCGTATAGATGCGCTCCTCGATCTCTTCGCCCGTCCGTTCGTCGCGATCGTCCATTCCGGCAATCTATCGGCGGTGAAGCTCGGCGGCGCGCGCGTCGCGGCCCTCCCAGCCGGCGCGCTGCAGTTCGGGAGCGTCGTGCTCCTGCGAGGGGTACCCGACGCAGAGGTAGGCGATCAGCTGCCAATCGGGCGAAACGTCGAGCGAGGCGGCGACGACCTCGGGTTCGAGGATCGAGACCCAGCCCGCGCCGATGCCTTCGGCCCGCGCGGCCAGCCAAAAGGTGTAGACGGCCATCGCGGCCGAGAACTCGAGCATCTCGGGCATCGTGCGGCGCCCGAGGCCCTTCCCGCTCGCCGTCGCCGTGTCGCAGAAGACGGCCAGGTGCACCGGCGCGTCGCGCAGACCGGCGAGCTTGAGCCGTGCATAGAGCGCCGCGTCCTCGCCTTCGTAGTGCGCGAGCGCATCGGCGTTGGCGCGTTTGAAGGAGGCGATCGCCGCCGCGCGCCGCCGCGCATCCTCGATCAGGACGAAACGCCACGGCTGCGAGAAGCCGACCGACGGCGAAAGTGCGGCGATGCGCACCAAGCCTTCGATCGTCGCTGCGTCGATCGGATCGCCGCGAAAATGGCGCACGTCGCGGCGCCATGCGAAGAGCTCCCGGAGCTTCGCGCGGAAGTCGCCGTCGAACGAAGGGCTAGGCTTTGGGGAAGGTTCCGGCACGCACTTCCTCTGCAAACTCGTGCAGCGCATCGGTCGCAGCGTGGCCGATCTCGGCGAAGCGCTTGGCGAACGGCGGCGAGTGCGGGTACATGCCCAGAATGTCGTGCAGCACGAGCACCTGGGAGTCGCAGTACGGGCCCGAGCCGATCCCGATGGTGGGAATCGAGAGCATTGCGGTGATCTCGCGCGAGACTTCGTGATCGACCACCTCGAGCACGATCGCGTAGGCACCGGCGGCTTCGATCGCCTGAGCGTCCTCGATGAGCCGTTCGCGATTGGTGCGCATCTTGAAGCCGGGGCCGAGGCCGGCGGTCTGCGGCGTCACGCCGATATGGCCGACGACCGGAATGCCGGCGCGCGCGATCGCGCGGACGCGGTCCGATTCGTGCACGCCGCCCTCCAGCTTCACCGAACAGGCGCCGCCCTCTTTGACGAACCGAATGGCGGCGCGCAGCGCGTCTTCGTTGCTGACTTGATACGAGCCGAAGGGCATGTCGGCGATCACGTGCGCGCGCGTAGACCCGCGGCAAACGGCTTGCGAATGATAGACGATGTTGTCGACGGTGACCGGCGTCGTCTCGTCGTAGCCCAGCACGACGTTGCCGACCGAGTCGCCGACCAGGATCACGTCGATCCCAGCCTCCTCGACGAACTGCGCGAAGGGCGCGTCGTAGGCGGTCGCGACCGGAAAGAGGGTCTTGCCTTTGCGGCGCTTGATCGCTCCGGCGGTCAGACGCCGGATGGCGGGGTTCTTTTCGGGTTCGTAGGGGCGGGCGCTATCGACGCCGTTGGGCGACTTCTTGCCTGAGGTATACACGGTGGAGCGGCCTTCGGCATGGCTCCCGGTGCGCCCCCCGCCCCAGCCTCACGGCCGGTCGATTCGAAAGAGATAGCAGCCGTGCGTAAACGAGCGGGCGTGCACGTACGCGACGCCGGGATCGGCCAGCAGCTCTTCGATCCGAGCCACGGTCTGGCCGTCCACGACGATCGCGACGCGCGCGATCTGCTGCTCGCCGTCGTAGCCGCGCAGCACCAGCGGGCGGTCGAGGAAATCGGGCGGAACGGCGCCGGCGCTCGCATAGCGCGGGCAGCCGTCGGCGTGCACGAAGACGGGCCCGACCTCCTTGAACGGATTGCGCTCGGTAAACGGGCTGTAGGAGAAGAGGACGAGCCGTTCGCCGGCCTTGGCGCGGTTGAGGCAATGCCGGCACGGATTCCCCGGCTCGCTCTGGGTTTGCGGCGAGAGGGCGTTGCCGTAGGCATCGAACGGGCTCTGCCGGGCTTCGTCGGCAGCTTCGGTTGAAATGGCGGAGATGATAAACGTCATGCGGCCAGCGTATAACGCCGGCCGCATGGAGAACCATCCGAAGCTTGCGGGTTATGTTTTGACTTTTGATGCCGCCGAGCCGTTGGCGTGCGCCGCCTGCGGGCTCGCGAGCGCGTCGACGAGCGCGACGAGCGCGCGCACCGGCGTCCCGGTCGGGCCCTTCGCCTGCCAGGCCGACTCGTTGTCGAGATAGGCGGTGCCGGCGATGTCCAGATGCACCCATGGCGTCTCGTCGACGAAGGCGCGCAAGAATGCGGCCGCCGTGAGGGTACCGGCGGCGCGGCCGCCCGAGTTCTTCAGATCGGCGATGTCGCTCTTCATCGCGGTCGTGTAATCGTCGTAGTAGGGCATCTGCCAATAGCGTTCGCCGGTCGGCTTGGCAGCCGCGAGGAACTGCGCCGTAAAGGTTTCGTCGTTCCCGACGGCCGCGCTCGCAGCGTGGCCCAGCGCTACGACGCAGGCTCCGGTGAGCGTCGCGGTGTCGAGAATCTTGGTGGCGCCGAGCTTCTTCGCGTAGCAGAGGCCGTCGCAGAGGATCAGGCGCCCTTCCGCGTCGGTGTTGATGATCTCGATCGTCTTGCCGTTCATCGCGCGCACGACGTCGCCGGGTTTGGTCGCCTGGCTTCCCGGCATGTTTTCGGTCGCGGGCACGATGCCGACCACGTTGATCTTGGGGCGCAGCTTGCCGATGGCGCGCATCGCCGCGATCACGCCGGCACCGCCGGACATGTCGTATTTCATCTCTTCCATGCGCTCCGGCGGTTTGAGCGAGATGCCGCCGGTATCGAAGGTAATGCCCTTACCGACCAGCGCCAGGAGCTCTTTGCTCGAGGGGTCGCCCTTATACGTCATCACGATGAACTTGGGCGGCTGTGCGCTTCCGCGCGCGACCGAGAGATAGGATCCCATCCCCTCTTTGCGCGCGCGCTCCTCGTCGAGGACCTCGATCTCCAGCCCGGCTTCGCGCGCGGCCGTCGTCGCCTCGTCGGCCAGATGGGTCGGCGTCATGTCGTTAGCGGGCGTGAGCGCGAGCCGCCGCGCGAAGTTCACCGCTTCCCCTAAGACGACGCCGCGAGCCACGCCGCGTTCGACCTCGCGCGCGTCGAAGCCGGCGCCGAGGACCTCGACGCTCTCGACGGCGTTCTTCTTTTCGGGTTTCTCTTGGTAAGCCGTCGTCTCGAAGCTGCCTGCGATCGCGCCCTCGGCGACGAATGCCGCGCAGAGCGCCTCGCTCCCCTTCGCCGCGGCGGGAAGGGCGATCGCGATCTCGGCGATGTTGCGCCGCCCGAGCGCGCGCACCGCCGCGCCCGCGTAGCGAGCCAGCAGATACGGCTCGAACTTTGCGCTCTCGCCTAATCCCACCGCGAGGACGCGTTTGAACGGCCGGTCCTTGGCGTGCAGGAAGACGGACTCCGCAAGCTTCCCTTTGATTTCGCCGGCAGCTAGGGCGTCGGCGATCGCGCCGCCGAGCGCCGCGTCGGCCTCGGCGGCCGCGCCGGCGAGCTCGCCATCGGAGAAGATCGGAACGACGAGGGCCCCGGTCTGCACCGAGGCCGGCGCGTCAACAGCGATACGGACTTGCATGGTCAACCTTTCGCGCGGGTGAACTACCGCCGAGTGAGAATGGCGGCGATTGCCAAGAGGTTTCGTGCGCAACGGCCAGGCCCTGCGCGGGAGGTAGAATGAGCGACGAAAGTCGCAGCGGCGACGCGTACGCGGCCGCGGGAGTCGACATTGCGGCGGGGAACGAGGCGGTCGGGCGCTACAAGGCGCTTCTGGCCGGCTGGCGCCATCCCGATCAGCTGGACGCGATCGGCGGCTTCGGCGGCCTCTTTCGCCTTCCGGGAAGCGGGGAGCGCGCGCTGGCCGCCTCGACCGACGGCGTCGGCACGAAGATTCTCATCGC
>DATJRF010000196.1:0-5435 GCA_035505015.1 Verrucomicrobiia bacterium
GAAGCGCCGGAGTCGAAGGGCGGCGACGTCAAGCGTTGCGCCGTTCTCGTTCGACTCCGGCGCTTCGCGCCTACGCTCACGATGACAGGAGCTAGCTCATGATGACGGGAGCTAGCTCACGATGACGGGGCCTAGCTCACGATGATAGGGCGAAGAGGGCGAGGCCTTGGAGGCTGAGGTGCGGCTCGACGGCTTCGATGACGCTCGTGTGCTTGGCGACGATCTCGGCCAGGCCGCCGGTGCCGACGACCGTGGCGGTGCCGCCGAGCTCGCGCTTCATGCGCGCGACGATCGCTTCGGTTTGGCCTGCGTAGCCGAAAACCAGGCCGCTCTGCAGCGCGGCGACCGTGTTGCGTCCGATCGCCTGCTCGGGTTCGGCGTCGAGATCGACCTGCGGAAGCTTTGCGGTGCGCGCGATCAGCGCTTCGAGCGAGGTGTTGATGCCCGGAGCGATCGCGCCGCCGAGATACTCGCCGGACGGCGAGACCGCGATGAAGACCGTTGCGGTGCCGTAGCTCGCGACGATCAGCGGCGCGCCGTGGCGCGCCCGCCCGCCGATCGCGGCGGCGATCAGATCGGCGCCGGCCTCGGAGGGGCGATCGGTGAGCACGGGGATGAGCGTTTGCAGGTTCCCGCGCAAAAAGCGCGGCGAGGCTTTGAAGAAACGTTCGCAGGTTGCGGTGAGCACCGGATCGAGCCGCGGCACGACGCTCGCGATCGCGACCGCGTCGACCGCCCGCATTTCGACGCCCGTCGTCGCGAAGAGTTGCGCGAAGAAGACGCCGTATTCGTCGGCCGTGCGCCGCACCTCGGTCGTCACGCGCCATATCTGCTCGGGCTCCGCGGCGCCGGGTGCAAAGAGACCGAGCTTGCTCTCGGTATTGCCGACGTCGATCGTCAGGAGCATCGCATCAACTCCTCGATCGCATCGAGCAGGCGCGCCGCCAGGACGCGCTTCTCGGCCGAACCGAGCTCCCGGCGACCCTGCTCGCCCCACAGCAACGTGAGGGCGTTGGGGACGCAGCCGAAGCCGCGCTCGCCCCGCACGTCGTTGACGGCGATCGCGTCGAGATGCTTGCGGCGCAGCTTCGCGCGTGCGTTGGCCTCGTGATCGCTCGTCTCCGCCGCGAAACCGACCAGAAAGGTATCGCCCTTGCGTTCCCCGAGCGCCGCCAGCACGTCCGGGTTGCGCACCATCCGCACGAGCATATCCTCGTCCGTCTTCTTGAGCTTCTCGGCGGAAAAATCTTGCGGGCGCCAATCCGCAACCGCCGCCGTCGCAATCGTGAGATCGGCACCGACCGCACGGGCGAGCGCCGCGTCGTGCAGCTCGCGAGCCGTCTCGAACCGCACCGTCTCGACGCCGGCCGGCGCTTCCAGCGCCGTCGGCCCGAGCAGCAGCGTCACCGCCGCTCCGCGCAGCGCCGCTTCGCGTGCGAGCGCGATCCCGGTCGCACCGCTGGAAGCGTTGCTCACGAAGCGAATCGGATCGAACGCTTCCCGCGTCGGCCCCGCGGTGATCGCAACGCGTTTGCCCGCGAGCGAAGCTCGCCGCGCGAGCGCGAGCTCGACGGCCTCGAGCAGGCGCTCCTCGCTCGCCAAGCGCCCCACGCCGCTTTCGCGTTCGGCCAAGAAGCCGCGCTCGGGATCGACGAACTCGTAGCCTCGCGCTCGCAGCGTCGCAAGATTTTCTTGCGTTGCCGGATGCTCGTACATCGCGTCGTTCATCGCCGGTGCGAGGATCACCGGAATGCGCGCCGCGAGCAACGCGGTGGAGAGGAGATCGTCGGCGATGCCGTGCGCGAGCTTCGCGAGGGCGTTGGCGGTAGCGGGCGCAACCAGCACGGCCTGCGCTTCGCGAACGAGACGAATGTGGGGTATGCGCTCGGGCGCGTCCCAGAGCGCGGTGTAGACGGGGCGCGCGGTCAGCGACGCGAAGGTGAGCGCCCCGACGAAACGCTCCGCTTCGGCCGTCAGCACCACGTCGACGATCGCGCCGCGCTGAACGAGGGTGCTCGTGAGTGCCGCGGCTTTGTACGCCGCGATGCCGCCGGTCACGCCGAGCAGAATGCGCGCGCCGCTTACCGTCATGCGATCCAGAGGTTGTCGAGCAGGCGCGTCTCACCGAAGCGCGCCGCGCCGACGACGAACGACGACGGGGCAAGCGCGTCGAGCGGCTCGAACGTCTGGGCGTCGACGACGTCGAAGTAATCGGGCAGCGCGGCCGGCGAGAGCGCCGCGAGCGCGGCCGCGATCGCCTCCTGCTTCGAAGCGCCGGCTTCGAGGCGCTCCCGCATCGCCAGCAGCGCGCCGTGGAGCGTCGGCGCCGCGCCGCGCTGTTCGGGCGTTAGGTAAGCGTTGCGGCTCGACATCGCGAGGCCGTCCGGCTCGCGGACCGTCGGTACGATCTCCACGTGCACCGGGTACTCGAGGTCGCGTACGAGCTTGCGCAGCACGGCGGTCTGCTGCGCGTCCTTCTGCCCGAGATAGAGCACGCTCGGCTGCACGATGCCCAGCAACTTGGCCACGACCGTCGCGACGCCGCGGAAATGGCCGGGGCGGATCGCCCCCTCGTAGTGCGCGGCGATCGGGCCGACGTCGATCGCGGTCGAAAAGCCGTCGGGGTACATCGTCGCGACGTCGGGCGCGAACAGCAGATCGACGCCCGCTTGTGCGAGCTTCTCCTCGTCGCCTTCGAGGTCGCGCGGGTAGGCCGCCAGATCCTCGTTGACGCCGAACTGCAGCGGGTTGACGAAGACGGAGGCCGCGACCGAGACGCACTCGGTTCGCGCCTGCTGGACGAGCGCGAGATGGCCGTCGTGCAGGGCGCCCATGGTCGGCACGAACCCGAGCGGGCGCGGAAAGATCTCGAAGAGCGCGCGAGCCTGCGCGACCGTTGTGGCGACTTGCATTGGCGTGGTGTTTAGGCGCGCGTGACCCGCAGAACGGTGCGGCCGACCACGAAGGGCGTGCCGACGTTGAGCAGCGTATCGCCGACGACCGGTTGGCCGTTGAGCTTCGTCCCGTTGCGGCTCTGTAGGTCGGTCAGCATGATCGTTCCCTCGTCGACCCGCAGCCGCGCGTGCTTGCGCGAAACGTAACGGTCGAGGGCGATACATGCGTCGGCTACCGCATCGTCGCGCCCGATCGTGATCTCCCGTTCGAACGTCCAGGTCTTCCCGTCCAGAGGGCCTGAGAGAACCTCAAGCAGGTACATGGCTGCCGGGGCCTTCTCTGGCTGCCGCCCCCCTCCTGGCAAAGCTTTAAACAACGCTAACAAATCCCGGGTCCCGGACGATTATTGATAGGGTGACGATGAACGATCGGATCGACGAGCTCCTTAGCCTGATCGAGGTCGAACCGGACGCTCTGCGGGAGGCCGAGTTCCTGCAGGCACAGGCCATTTTGGAGACGCTGATCGGGAAGACCATCACGGGAGCCGAGATCGAAGAGACGCGCATCGTCATCACGACATCCGAGGGAAATCGCTACTTTTTCTACGGCTTTTTGGGTTCGGGAGAGGCTTAGGGGAGTTCCCTAGTCGAGGACGGGGCGTGCCGACTCGATAAACCGCTCGATCGCCTCTTGATCGTGCGGCGCGTATTGCGTGAAGGCGACGCCGTGCGCGTATTGGCGCGCCGTCGCATCGAAGAACGAGAGCACGATGCGCCCGCGCACGAGCAACTCGCGCTCTTGCTTGGGCAGCGTAAAGCGCAACACGATCGTTTGACCCGGCGGCAGATCGGTGGGCGTCGCGACGCGCATTCCCCCGCGGCTGACGTCGAGCGCCGTACCCGCGAGCACCAACTCGTGCCCCGGCAGGATCACCGTCGTGGGGAACTCGGCATTGACGCGCATGTGCTTGCGCTCGGGTGTGCCTTGGCTGTGTGTGCTCACCGGGGCTTTTGCTTCTTCGCGCTGCCGCCCCAGCCTTCAGCGGGCCGTTAATCTTGCAGCGCGCGTGCTGCAAAGAGTGAGCCAAGAATTGCATGCTCGGCCGTCACGCCGCCCTGCACGTAGACCTCGTACGGCTCGCGAAGCGGAGCATCGCACGATAGCTCGATCGTCGCGCCCGCGACGAACGAGCCGCTCGACATGATCACCGGATCGACGTAGCCCGGAACCGCGCCCGGCTCGGGCCGAAAACGGGCGTTGAGCGGCATCGCCGATTGCAAGCCGGCCGCAAAGCGGGCGAGCGATTCCCGGCTTCCCAAACGGATCGCCTGCACGATGTCGGTGCGCGCCGCACCCGCCGGCGGATCGACCGGGTAGCCCAACTCCTCGAAGAGCGCGGCGGTGAAATCGAGTCCGCGCAACGTCTGCTCGACCACGAGCGGGGCAAAGAAGAGCCCTTGGACGAAGCTGCGCCCGAAACCGAGCGACGGCCCGAGGGCCGCGCCGAGCCCGGGCGCATAGAGCCGCGCCGCGACCCGCTCGACCAAATCGGCGCGCCCCGCGACGTAGCCCCCAGCCGGGGCGATCGCTCCGCCGAGATTCTTGATCAGCGAACCCATGACGAGATCGGCGCCGGCGTGCGAGGGCTCGCGCTCCTCGACCAGCTCCCCATAGCAGTTGTCGACGAGCACCGGCACCTGCGGCGCGCGTTCGCGAACGATCGTCGCGGCACGCTCGCAGGCCGCGACGAAGACCGAGCGGCGCGGTGCGTAACCGCGCGAACGTTGAATGAAGACCGCGCCGACGTCGCGCCGGTCGAGCTCGGCGGCGAGGGCTGCCTCGTCGATGCCGCCGCCGTCGGCGAGGGCGACCTCGCGGTAGCCGATGCCGCCGCCGACCAGCGCGTGCGGAGCGTCGCAGATGGCATTACGCAGCGTGTCGTAGGGACGGCCGGTGATCGAGAGCAGGACGCTGCCCGGCGGCGTGCAGGCGGCGAGCGACGCCACGATCGCGTGCGTTCCGCTTGCGATCGAGAGGCGCGCCAGCGCGCGCTGCGTCCCCAAGACGCGGCAAAGCAGCGACTCGTAGCGAGCGCGCGCGGCGTCGTCGTAGCCGTAGCCGGTGGATCCCGCGAGATCGCTTTCGGCGATGCCTTCGTCGAGAAATGCCTGCAAAACGTTGATTTTTACGACCGCCTGCGCCGGATACGAGAACCCCGAGCACCGCTCTCGGGCGCGCAGCGCCGCCGAACGAACGGTGCCGCCGATGCCGAAGCGCTCGCAGAGCAGCTCGACGCTCATGCGTGCTCCAAGTGGCGCTCGTAGGCGCGCACGAACGGATAGTAGATGGCGGCGGCGATGACGACGTTCGCCGCCGCGAGGCCGACCGCACGCACGTCGAGCGTCGCGAGATAGGTCGAGACGAAGGTCGGCACCGAGGAGGGCACGTAGTAGGCAGCGCGCGAGACCCAGCCGTTTGCGACCGCCGCGTAGGTCAGCGAGGCGAGCACCATGGGCGCGATCACGAACGGCACGGCGAGA
>DATJRF010000197.1:0-4518 GCA_035505015.1 Verrucomicrobiia bacterium
CTCGCCGGCCGCGAGCTCCTCGCTGCCCAGGATCAGCGCGTAGCGGGCCCGGTTGCGGTCGGCGATTTTGAACTGCGCCTTGAGCTTGCGATCGCCGTAATCCATGAAGGCCGGCGCTCCCAGGCGGCGCAGCGACGCGACGAGCTCGACGAGGCGGCCGCGCGCCTGGGCCCCGAGCGCGATCGCCTGATACCCGGCCCGCGGGGCTTCCTGCGGCGTGCCGGCAGCTTGCGCCATCATCAGGAAGCGCTCCATTCCGAGCGCGAAGCCGACGCCCGGGACGTCGGGGCCGCCGAGCGAGGCCACCAATCCGTCGTAGCGGCCGCCGCCGCACACGGTACTCTGCGCGCCGAGCACGCTCGAGACGATCTCGAAGGCGGTGCGATTGTAGTAATCGAGCCCGCGCACGATGTGCGGATTGACGACGTACGGAATTCCGGCGGCATCGAGATAGGCGCGCAGCGCGGCGAAGTGCTCGCGGCAGCCGTCGCACAGCAGCGACTCGAAGGTCGGAGCGGTCGCGACGAACGGCGCGTCGCGCTCGTCCTTGCTGTCGAGCAGCCGCAACGGGTTGCGTTCCAGCCGGCGCTGCGAATCGGCGCCGAGCTGCGCGGCGTGCGGGCGAAAGTGCGCGAGCAGCGCCTCGCGGTAGCGCGGCCGGCAGACGTCGTCGCCGATCGAGTTGATGTTGAGGACGGCGTCGGAGATGCCGTACGAGCGGACTAGCTCCCACGCGAGCGAGATCACCTCGAGATCCGCCTCGGCGCCCGCGAAGCCGAAGCATTCGACGCCGAACTGATGCGATTGGCGGTAGCGGCCTTTTTGCGGCCGCTCGTAGCGAAAGATCGGCCCGACGTAAAAGAGGCGCAGCGCTCCCTCGGCCAGCAGGTTGTGCTCGAGCACCGCGCGCACGACCGGGGCGGTGATCTCCGGGCGCAGCGTCATCTCGCGCTCGCCCTTATCGAGAAAGGTGTACATCTCTTTCTCGACGATGTCGGTCGCCTCGCCGACGCCGCGCTTGAAGAGCGCGGTCGATTCGAAGACCGGCGTGCGAATCTCGCCGTAGCCGAAGCGCTGCGCGAGCGTGCGGATGCGCGTTTCGAGCGCGCTCCAGCGCTCGGACTCGGGAGGGTAAACGTCTTGCGTGCCGCGCGGCGCGGTGAAGTTCGAGGCCATGGGCTCGCTCCAGGTTGTCGCCGGGAGCCCCCGCCCCCTTGTCCGGCGAGCGTGCCCGCGTGAAGGAGGTGCGTGAAAGGACGCACGCCGTTTTTCGTTGCCGCCGCGCTCGCGATCGCGGCGCTCGGATCGCCGGGCGCGCTGCTCGGCGCGCTCGCAACCTCGGCCAGCGTCCTCTTCGAAGCGACGCCGTTTCTCTTGCTCGGACTGCTGCTGGCTCGGTTTGGCCGCCGCGAATGGCTCGCCTATCTCGGGTGCGGCTGCGGCCCCGGCCCCGCGGCGAGCTCCCTCCCGGCCGCCGCCGCGACGGCCCTGGTCTTCGGCCCCGCCCTCGCCCTGGCGCGCTGGCTCGCCGCCGGGGCGGTGGCCCGTCTTCTGCGCCTTCCCGCCTCCACGGCTCCGGGGGCAACGTCTCTCCTGCACGATCTGCGCGAGCTGCTCCCCGCCGCACTGCTCGCCGGGGCCGCCTCGCAGCTCGTGCCGCTGACCGGCGCCGCTCGCCTCGATGCAATGCAGCAGGCCGTCGCAGGCGCGCTGCTGGGTTTTGCGAGTGCGCCGTGCGGGCTCGGTGCGCTCGGGATCGCGGGCACGCTGCGCGCGCCCGCACCCGTCGCCGCCGCCGCATTCCTGTGCGTAGCCGGCATCGCCGACCTGCGCGCGCTTGCCGGCGCGCGCGCGCACGCTCACGCGCACGAAGAGCACGACGCATTCGCCTACGCCGTCCTGGGCGGCGCGCTCGCCGTCGTGGCGTGGCGCCGCGGCGATGCGCTGGTGCATCCGGCGATCGCGGTTGCGCTCGGCGGCTGCGCGCTCGCGGCGTTCGCACTGCTGATTCTCCGACGCCGTACTATGGCAGGGCCGGCGCGGCTCGCGCCCACGCTGATGCTCGCGGCAGCGCTCTGCAGCGCCCCGCCGCCGCCGTACCGCGCGAACGAAACCACGATGGCCGGCCTCTTCGCCGGCGAGCCGCTGAGCTTCACCGGCGTCCTCGTGCGCGATCGAACCGGCGACGCGCTCGTACGTTACGCCATTCTCTGCTGCCGCGCCGACGCATCGCCGGTCGCGATTCGCCTCGCGCGGCGCACCGGCCAAAGGCCGGGCTCGTGGCTGCACGCGCAAGGCCTCGTCCGCGCCGAATCGGGCCGCTTCACCTTGGCCGCCGCCAGCATCGACGAGGTCGCTTCACCCCGAGACCCGTTTCTCTACCGCTAAACACCGGCTGTCCGGCGCGCTCTATTCGAACGTGAGCAGCGTGACGCGGTCGTAAACGTTGAGCGTGACACGGCGTGCGCCCGCGCGGACGGGCTGCGCCGAAGGCAGCCCGCCCAGGGTGAGCAGTTCCGCCTTCACGTCGAGGGGCGGGCGGCCGAACACGATCGTCGCGAGAACCGGCCTTACGGCAATCTCGCGAAAGGTCGCAGGATTCCAGCTCGGCACTTCGTTCCAGATCGCGAGCACGTACGTGCCGTCACGCTTCTGGAAGAGTTCGTGGTCGATCGTGCGCGCGCCCTCGATCCCTAACGCGAGCGGTGCCGGCGAGAAGGCGGGACCCGGGTCTTCTAGGGCGCGCACTAGCGTGCGCACTCCGTAGAACGACGGCTTGGGCGAGCCGTCGTAGTGCAGCAAGCCGTAACCGTCTTCCGAGTTCTTGCGATCGGTGCCGTCGTCGATGAAATCGTAGAGCAGCGTGCGCGCGATTCCGCTGATGCTGTCGTAAAGCAGCACGCGCACGACGTACTTGCCCTGCGTCGCTTCGTCGATCTCGGACGGCGTCGTCCATCCCGTCTCGGTCACGAAGATCGGCTTATCCGGCCCCGAGTTCACGCGCGCCTCGCAGATCGACCACGCGATCTGACCGAATATCCCGCAGCCGTTCCTCTTCCAAAAGCCGTCGTTGCCGGGCGAGTTTCCGGAGAAATAGCGGTGGATCGCACCGATGCCGACGAGGCTCGCGATGCTTCCGAGCTGCGGCGCGTCAAAGCCGTAGGCCATCGCCGGCGCGACGAACGGGGTGGCGTAGACGCGATCGTCCATCTCGATGCACTTCACGGTGAGCGGCCCCCAGTCTTTGACGCCGCGGATGTCGGGCTCGTTCGGCCCTTCGAGCAGCTCGATCGCCCCGCCGATTTGGTGGTTGTAATAGTACACGACGCCGGGCGGCGTGTTCGAGCCCGGCCAGTATCCAAGGGGGCGCGGGCAGTCGATTAAGGCCTCGATCTTGGCGTGCGTCTGCGCGAAGAAGGCGCGCTCGTAGGCGTACTGCCGAGGCGAGAGCAACAACACGCCTTCGCGCACGTGCCGCAACCCGAGTTCCTGCATCCGCGAGATGACGGCGGAAGCGTCGCCGGCGGCTTGGTAGTTCTCCAGGTGCACGTTGACGCCGAGCGAGTCGACGAACGCGTCGGCCTGCATCGGGGTTTGCACGGACAGCGCCGCAGCGCGCGAGGCGGCGGGGCCGCGGGACGGCGCGGACGGCGTGAGAGCGCCCGCACAGGCGGCGAGCGCGAGCGTCAGCACGGCCGGCGCGAGCCTCATGCTCCGGTTATCGGCCGATTTTGCCCCGCTTTAGCGGTCTATTTCGTAGCGGTAGCGGGCGCAGAGGTCGCCGCCGAGGTCGAGCTTCCAGCAGTGATCGAAGCGAAAGCCGCAACGTTCGAAGAAGTTTGGCGACGGCTCGGCGCGCGTCCACAGGCGCACGACGCGAGCGCTCTTCGCACGGGCCAGGCCGAGCGCGCGCCCGACCAGCTCGCGCTCGACGCCGCGCCGCCAATACGTCGGATCGACCGAAAGCATGCTCAAGTGAAGCTCGCGCCGGCGCTCGCGGCGCAGTCCGATGCTGCGCGTCACGTACGCCGCGCAGAGCGTACCGACGAGCGTTTTGCCGTCGAGCCCGAGCAGAAAGCAGCTCTGCGCGCGATTGATACGCTCGTAGATCGCGTCGAGCACCGCGTCCGACACCGATGCGCCGGATCGATCGCGCAAGCGTTCGTGCGCGCGAGCCCACAGGGCGGCAATCTCGCGTGCGTCGTCGAGCGTTCCTAGGCGAACGTGCAGACCGCCGGGCGGCTTCCAGCCGACCGCACCGGTGATCGCCGGCTGCGCGTAATGCATGCGAGCATTCTACCCAGCGCCGCGCACCGCTCAAACCGGCATGCGCCCGCCGGCGCGCCGGGCGCTCGGCTACTTCGCGCGCCGCGGCTCGAGCAGCTCGACCGGGATTCCGTTCGGATCCTCCACGAACGCGATCCAGCGATCGCCTCCCGGCGACTTCTTGGGTCCTTTTAAAATCTTGACGCCGGCCGAGCGAAGCGACTCGATCGTTCGCGCAAAATCTCCCTCGAC
>DATJRF010000198.1:0-17985 GCA_035505015.1 Verrucomicrobiia bacterium
AAGACGACGAACTCGGCGAGCGGATATCGTTAGCCGGCTCGCCGACTCCTATCCCGTTGACCGCAGACGCCAAGGAACGGCCAAATACCGTCAAACCTAGCCGGGAGAAACTATTTCGATAACGGTAAGGCGGTGAGCCACCTGCGCTAGCCGAAAATCTTCCTCCTAGGCGTCCGGCGTTCCGCAGGAGCGCCGTGCGGCTAGTTGGAGCAACCGCGAACCTTCTCGGAAAGGAACACCCATGCTACTGAGCATCTTGCAGCCGGCGCTTATTGCAGCGCTGGACTGCGGAAGTCGACGACGTCGACTTCTGCTCGGTCAGCGAAGTCAACTTCCACGACTAACCGGCGCAATGCCGGAGCCCGAAGGCACGGCCGCACGGCCGTGCCTTCTTCGTTCTACCGCGCGAGCCACGCGTCGAGCGGGATCGTCCAGACGTTCGTGCTGCCGTTATCCCACGCTTCGATGCGCGCTAGGTCGGCCTCGGCTTGCGCGCGGGTGCGCGGGAAGTGCAGCGCCAGCGTTCTATCGCTGCTGAAGTAGAGGGTCCGGCCGTCCGGGCTCAGATCCGGCTCGTTGTCGTTGCTGCCGCCGTTTGCGTCGTCGCCGGCGTAGCGCAGCGGCATCACCGGCCCCCATACGCCCGCGCGTTGGAAGACGATGTAGAGGTGCTCGTTCTTGTCGGCGCCGCGGCGTCCCGAGCTGCTGAAGATCAAGAACGATTGGTCGGGAGCGATCTCGGGGTCCACGTCGGCGGTCTGCGCGGTGCTAAACGGGAGCGCCTCTGCCCGCTGGTAGACGCCCGCTACGCACCGCGAGCGGTAGAGACCAAAAGTGTGGCCCTCCCCGATCGAGAGGAAGTAGACGGTTCCGTCGGCGGCGATGCTCGGCTTGAAGATCCGCGGCCCCACGTTCACCGCGGCGGGCAGGTGTTCGGGCACGCCCCAGCCGCCGCTCGTCCGGGCGACGCGCCAGAGATGCGCGACGCGCCCCGCCACCCCCGGCACCGGGCGCGTCGAGACGAAGATCAGATACGAGCCGTCGGGCGCGACGGCGGCGTGCTGATCGTTGTACTCGCCCGAGAACGGCGCGATCTGCGGCGGCGTCCATCGCCCAGCGACCAGATGCGATTCGAGAATCGTACCCGCGCCGGAGCCGCTGCGCGTAAAGAACAGGGTCTTGCCGTCGGGGGTGAACGACGGCGCGCCGTCGTTTGCGGGGCCCGAGATGACTCCCGGTGCGAAGATTTGCGGAGCGGGCGTGGAGGGTTCGGCTGCCGCACTGCCGGCACTCGCGGCCAGAGCAACGGTAATGCCGAACCAAAAGCGGAGCGTACCGGTTTTTCTCATGACATCTACGATTGCAGGGCCGCAACCGCCGCGGCAATCAAATGCCGCTCAAAAAAAGCCCCTGGGGAGGCTACGGTGGGTCGACGACGGGGACCGACACGTAGTAGCCCGATGGCTTCCCGTCGTTCTGATAGATGCCCACGGCCGTGCGCCCGTACACGGAGTTGGCACTGACCTTACCGATGACCACCGGCGTTCCGGCCTTCCAGTCCGAAACGGTCAGAAAGAAACCGTACACCACGGCTGCGTTGCGCGCGGCGCTATAATCGCCGACGACGTTGTAGTTGCCGGCGCCGCCGTTGCCCGTGATGCCCTCGAAGTGCGTGATCGCGGCGTGCGGATAGTTGTAGACGAGCATATCCTTCTTCGAGCCCAGCGCCCGAACGTAGGCGTGCACGCCTTTGCCGTCGGTGTAGCCGCCGGCTACCGCCGTGGTGCTGCCGTCGATCCAGATTCCGTAGGCGGTGGTGCTGATCGCGCCGGGAACGTCGATCGTGCTAAACGCACGGGTCGCGGAGTCGTAGAGAAAGGCGTGCCCGGAAGCCGGATACGTTCCTTCGGGCGCCGCGCCCGCATACGGATCGACCGCATCGTAGTTGCCCACCACCTGATAGGCCCCCGTGCCGTACGCGCTGTGCGCGATCGTGTAGTTACAGCTCTTGGGAGCGCAGAGTTTGGCCGGCGCGTCGATCGTCGAGTAGCGTTTGGTTGCCGAGTCGTACGCGAAGCCGCGGTCGCCCGAGGAGGCGGCGTCTTTGTAGCTGCCGACGATGCGGTAGCCGCTTCGCGCGAGCGCCGGGCCGTATGCGGCGGTCGACGCCGAACCGGGCACCTGCAGCTGCGTCCAGCTCTTCGCGGTGCGCGAATAGACCGCCCCGACCGTCGCGCCGCCCGAGAGGGTGACGGTCGCGCTGATGAGATCGCCGCGGATCCCGGTCAGTTCGGTCGTCGTCGCCGTTGGAAACTGGCTCGCAGGGACGTTGAGGGGCGTAACGGTCAGGTCGCTCGGCCGCGCCGCGACGCCGCCGAACCCGGCGGCCGGCGCGGCCGGCGCACCCGTCTGCGGCGCGCAGCCGGCCAGGATCGCCGCCGCCAGGAATCCGCCAAAGCCTCGTGCCCGCACGTCGTCCTCCTCTAACCGCTTACACGGAGACGGGCTGCCTCGTCTCCTCTTTTTCCTTGTTCTTGCGCTCGCGCAGGAACGTGAAGAACTCGACGCCTTCGCGAAGACGGCGCTTCATCACTTGCGGATCCGCGATCATCCCGCCCAGCAGCGAGAACATCTTGCGCGGCCGGAAGTAGAAGCGCCGGTAGAACTCGTCGACCGACTCGAACATCAGCGTCGAGTTCAGCGCCGGGTACGCAAGCGCCGCGTGCTGGATGCCCTGGCCGCTGACGAGCTCGTCGTTCTTGATCTCGAGCCAGCCGTTTTCGATCGCCTGATCGTAGAGAAACGTTCCCGGATACGGGGCCGCGAGCGAAACCTGGATCGTCTCCGGATTCATCTCGCACGCAAACTCGATGGTCTGGCGGATCGTCTCGGGCGTCTCGCCCGGTATCCCCAGAATGAACGTGCCGTGAATCTTGATTCCCAGCTCGTGGCAGTCTTTGGTGAACCGGCGGATGATGTCGAGGCGCGTACCCTTCTTCATGCTGTTGAGGATATCTTGAACGCCCGACTCGTAACCGACGAGCAGCAGCCGCAGGCCGTTCTCCTTGAGAATTTCCAGCGTGCTGCGCGCGACGTTCGGCTTGGCGTTGCACGACCACGTGATCCCGAGCTTGCCCAAGCGCCGTGCGATCTCTTCCACGCGCGGAGCGTTATCGGTGAGCGTGTCGTCGTCGAAGAACCACTCCTTGACCTCCGGAAACATCTCCTTGCCGCGCGCCATCTCGGCGGCGACGCTGTCCACGCTGCGCACGCGGTAAAGGTGGCCCCCGATCGTCTGCGGCCAGAGGCAAAACGTGCAGCGCGATTTGCAGCCGCGCCCGCTGTAGAGCGAGATATACGGGTGCTGCAAGTAGCCGTTGAAGTAGTTCGGGATCGTCAAATCGCGCTTGTAGACGTCGAGCACCGAAGGGAAGGCGTCCATGTCGGTGATGAGCGGACGCTCGGGCGTGCGCACGATGCTGCCGTCCGCCTCGCGGTAGGCTAGGCCGTGCACGTCGCGCAGCGGCAATCCCTTCGCGACGTCGACGCACGTGTAGTCGAACTCACCGACGCTCACCCAGTCGACCGCCGGCGCCTTTGCCAGCGACTGCTCGGGCAGCACCGAGACGTGCGCACCGACCATGCCGATCACGAGATTCGGATTCTCTTCGCTCAGGCGCTGCGCGAAGAGCGCATCGTTGGCGAACGACGGCGCGCTCGTGTGGAGGATTGCGCACTCGTAGTCGCGAGCTACCGGCGCGACGTCGTCGGCGGTGAGGTCGTCGGGCGGTGCGTCGATCAGGCGGCTGCCGGGAACCATCGCTGCCGGCTGCGCGAGCCACGTCGGATACCAGAACGAGCGGACCTCGCGACGGGCCTGATAGCGCGCTCCGGCGCCTCCGTCGAAGCCTTCGTAACTGGGTGGGTTGATGAAGAGCGTCTTGCGGAAATCCGTCATAGGCACGTGCTTATTTTGCGGGGCGAGCGACCCCTGCGCCCGGAGCGGGCAAGCGCCCGCGAATTTCTCCTACCAGTCGTCGTCGGGTGGGCGGCCGTCGTTGCGCTGGTGCAGGAAGAACGACGGCGCGACCGGGGCGTGTATCGCGGCGAAGTGCCGCGGGGCTTGGCTAAAGTCGAAGCAGTCCCCGGCGAGCGACGCAGCGCGCGAGTCGCTATCGGCCAGCCGCGGCAAGCCGAAGACGTCCTCCGCGAAACGCAGGATGCTGCCGTGCTCGTATTGCACGTGCGAGACGTAATCGCGCTTCGCGTACGGCGAGATGACGAGCAGCGGAACCCGGAAGCCCAGACCGTCCGGCCCGACGTACGGCGGCGGGACGTGATCGTAGAGGCCGCCCCAATCGTCCCACACCACGAAGATCGCGGTACTATCCCAAAACTTGCTCTCACCGACGGCGTCGACGATCGACGAAACCCACGACGGCCCGTAGCCGCCGCCGCAGTTGGGGTGATCGGAGTCGGCGCAGAGCGGCGTGATCCACGTGACGTCGGCGAGCTTGCCGGCGTTCACGTCGGTCAGAAACCGGCTCTGCGGCGTGATGATCTTGCTCCAGTCCGCCCCGTAGCGGATATGGCGCACCGCCTGGTACGCCGACCAGACCCCGGAGGCCGCCGACGCGCCGTTGATCGAGCTCGAATAGAACCGCCAGGTACGGTGAGCGGCGTCGAGTTCGTCGCCGAGCGTTTTGTAGTCGAAGCAGGCCGGCTGCAACGGGCCGTAGGTGCGCGTGGAGGTAATCGTCTCGACCGTATCCGAAGCACCGCCGTCGCAGCCCCAGGTCGAGAGCGGCAAGTCGACGCTGTCGTGCGCTTGTGCCGCGATCAGGTATTGGTGCGCAACGAAGCTCTCGTCGAGCTGCGATTGGAACATCCGGTCGGCCAGCACCCACTCGTGCGCCATCGCAAAGTAGGGCGCCGACTCGGAGTGCGGGACGTAGACGTATTGCGGGTACTGGTTCGGCCCCAGAATCGAGAGCTCCCGATCGAACCCGTTCATGCGGCAGTGGGTTCCCGGAACGCTGCCGCTGCCGTTGCAGTCGGTGAACATCCCCTGCGCGGAATGATCGAGCTCGTATTGCGTGGCAAGGCTCACCGGCACCAGCGGGATGCGCTTGCCCGTCGACGTCAAGCCGCTCGCGACGGTGTCGGCGCCGGGATACCCCTGAAAGAGATTATCGAAGCTGCGGTTCTCCTGAATGACGATGACCACGTGCTTGATCTTCGCGCCGGCAACGATGGCCGTCGCGGTCGTCGGCGGGGCATACGCCGAGGGAAGCATTCGGGCCGAGCAAGCGGCGCACGCCAGCGCAGCCAGGAGGGCGAGGGTGAGACGCACGATTCGCCGATTTTTCTGCGGGCGGTCCCGCCGCCTGCTAGTTCTGCTCTAGAAACTGCCGTTGCCGGTCGCGGATTCGAACGGGCCGATCGAGCCGCGCGCGTTCTGCGGCCACGTTCCCGCCGGCCGGCGGATACCGGCGGCGGCATCGAGCACGCGCACGCGCTCGAGCGTGTGGCAGAGCACGAGAACGGCGTCGTGATACCCGGTGATCGGAATGCTGGGCGGCATGTACGAATTCACGTCGAGCAGCGATACCTTCACGCCGAGTCCCTTGAAGTAGCGGTAGGCGAGCAGGGAGTTCTTGAACTCGACCATCGGATCGCGGTCGCCGCCGCACAGGTAGACGGGCGCCTTGGGTTTCCAGCCGTCGAGCAGATCGTTTAACGCCAAGTCGACGCGCGCCGGGTTCTTTGCGTCGTTCGAGAAGGTCTTCACGAACGAGGGCTGCAGCAGCGCGCTCAACTGCAACGGCAGGCTCTTGCCGTTCAGACCCGCCGCTTCTCGATAGGTCGCCACCGGCAGCAGGTTCTCGACCCACTTCGCGTACGGATCTCTGAAGACTTCGACCGGCTTCGTGTAGCCGTTCTTATACGTCTTGTGATACGCGGTCAGGATGTAGGCGGAATAGATCGCGGCGTTCTCACCGGGTTTCTTGAGGCCGTCCAGCGTCGTCTGCGTGAGCGCGTACGGACCGCTCGACGGCGAGTCGCCGATCAGGTCGAACTCGCTTGCCAGCGTCGCCTCGATGACCTTCTGCGTCCCGAGCGCCGTTTGACCGCCCTGCGAGTGGCCCGTGAGAAAGACTTTCCCGGAGAGCGGCACGTGCAGGCGCGCCGCCGCGATGCGAATCGCGCGCATCGCGTCGATCACGGCACTCGCCTCGGAGTTCACGACGAGATACGGCTGGAAGGGATAGTTGGAGTAGCCCAAGCCGAGATAGTCGGTCGCGGCGATCGCGTAGCCGTGCGCGGCAAAGATCGCGGCG
The DNA here is from genome assembly GCA_035505015.1 of Verrucomicrobiia bacterium. Taxonomy (GTDB): domain Bacteria; phylum Vulcanimicrobiota; class Vulcanimicrobiia; order Vulcanimicrobiales; family Vulcanimicrobiaceae; genus DATJRF01. The sequence continues at coordinate 6,342 of DATJRF010000198.1, forward strand.
AGCACCGGCGGCTCGATGTTCTTGGGCGTGGGGTGGGTGATCTTCTGCGCTCTGACGACGTTGGTGCCCTGGCCGTAGCCGATCAGCGTAAAAGGCCCCTTGCAGCCAATGCCCGGCACGAAGAAGCCGGCGCTCGCCGTCGCCGGCTCCCCGGCGACGCCGATCGTGTTGTAGGTGACGGCGTAGAGATCGACGCCGCACTGCGGAGCGCCGCCGAGCGCGGTGATCACCTGCCCGGCCAGGCCGAGCCCGCCGTTCAGATCGCCTTTGCCGAAGCTCGCCGTCTTCACGATGCTGATCACGCTGCCGCGAGCCGGAGCGGCGAGCGGCCGCGCAAAGCTCGAGAGCCCGGGCAAGGCGCCCGGCCCGCCGTGCGGAGCCGAGCAAGCGGTAAAGGCCAGCGCGGCAAGAGCCGCGACCGAGGCGAGAGAGCGTCGCATCCGGCGTCCTTCGCGACGACGCGGCGCTCCCCCGCAGCGGAGCTACTTGCGCTGGTGGATGATAAAGCCGTTGCCTTCGGGATCGGAGCCGAAGGCCATGAAGCAGACCGGCGACTCCTGCGGATCGCTCAGCGTGCCGCCGTTCGCGCGAATGCGCGCGATCGCCGCACCGATGTCGGCGACGGCGAACATCACGGTACCGCCCTTCGCTTCGCCGTCCGGGTGCCAGACGCCGAACGTGCTGCCGTCGGCGAGGGTGAACTCGGCGCCGCGCCCTTCGTCGTCGACGGCGGTCGGCTCGAGGCCGAGCACGTCGCGATAAAAGGCGATCGCACGCGCCGGGTCGGCAACCAGGTAGGCGGCCAGGTCGAGGCCGCGGATCGCGGCTTTATCGGTCGTGGTGGCGGCAGTCGTCATCGATCGGTTTCCTCATTTCGTGCAAGCTGGAAGTTGCTCTCAGCCTAGCGCCCAAATATGACATGTGCTGTCAATATTGAAATTGTCGACAGCTTTACGTTTCGCAGCCCGGCCGGGGAGAGGGAGCGCGCGCGCCTCGCAGAAAGCCCGACTTCGCACACTCACCATGCGCGGTTGGACCGCAAGGAAACCGCAGGGGCTCTCCGGATTGGAGCGCCCCATTTTTTTCGAAGATGCTTGCTGCGCTGTTGCTCGTCGGATCGCTCTCGCTACACGGCTGCGCGGACGCGCCCGGGTACTACTGCGGCTCGCTCGTGCGCCCGCTCGATCCGGCCGGCATCGTCCCCGGGACGATCGAGATCGCCTTCACGTATCTGCCTCATTCCCAGAGTTCCGCGGCGGCGGGCACGATCGTTGCCGCCGAAGGCGGCCCGGGCTATCCCTCGGGTGCGTCGCGCGATGGCTACCGCGCGTTGATGGGGCCGCTGCTGCGCACGCACGACCTGCTGATGATGGACGACCGCGGAACCGGGCGCTCCGCAGCGCTCGACTGCCCGCCGCTGCAGCTCGCCCCGGTCATGGAGCTCGCCAACGTCACGCGCTGCGGCGAGCAACTCGGTTCGCACGCCGATCTCTACGGCTCGGCCCTCGCCGCCGACGACCTCGACGCAATCATGGGCGCGCTGCACATCGCGAAAGCGGATCTGTACGGCGACTCCTACGGAACCTTTTTCGTGCAGGTCTTCGCCGCACGCCATCCCGACCGCGTCCGCTCGGTGACGCTCGACGGCGCTTATCCCGCAATCGGCCTCGATCCGTGGTATTCGAGCACCGGGCCGACCATCGCCAGCGCCTTCGATCTGGTCTGTCGCCGCTGGTCCGCCTGCAAGGCCTTGCCGGGAACCACGATGGAACGCATCGGCGCGCTCGTCGCGGCGCTGCGCCGGCCACGCGCGCCGGTAACGCCGTCGCAGCTCGCCTTCGTCATGGATTCGGCCGGACTCGATCCGCTCGCTTATCGCGAACTCGACGCGGCCGCCCGCGCTTTCGACGAATGGCACGATGCCGTTCCGCTCGAACGCCTCGTGCGCGAAGCCTATCGGTATGAAGAGCGCGCGCCGCAGCCGCCGCAGGAACTCAGTCAAGCGCTCTTCGTCGCCGCGAGCTGCAGCGACAATCCGCAGGCCTACGACATGCGCCTCCCGCCGGCGCAGCGCCGGGCCGGCTGGCAGCGCGCTCTGCTGGAAAAAGAGCACGAGCAGCCCGCGCTCTACGCGCCGTTTACGATCGCGGAGTTTCTGGGCATCCCGCTCGACTACGGGTACGTGCCGCTCTGTCAAACGTGGCCCGTCGCGTCGCCGGCCCATCCGGCGGGTCAACCGGTTCCGCCCGGCGCGACGATGCCCGACGTTCCCGCGCTCGTGCTCACCGGCGATCTCGACACCATCACCACGCCGCCCGACGGCGACCGTGCCGCGGCGCTCTTCCGCCGCGCTCGCCGCGTGATCGTCGAAAACACGGGCCACGTCACCGCGATCGACGACGCCGACGATTGCGCCTCGGCGATCGTACGCGCGTTCATCGCCGGCACCGCGATCGACACCGCCTGCACGGCGAAGATCCCGCCGGTGCGGATGGTGCCGGTCTTCGCGCAGCGCAGCTCGCAGATGCCGCGCCCGACGCCCGCCTCGACCATGCGCCGCTGGAACGATCTCGATCTGCGCAAGATCGCGACCGCACTCTACGCCGCCGACGATGCGCTGCTGCGCGCGCAAACCTTCGACATCGACGCGGGCGCGGGCTTGCGCGGCGGCACCTTCACGACCAGGACCACGGGCGAGAAGCTGCGCGTCACCCTGCACGGCGTCAAATGGACGAACGACCTCGCCGTCGACGGCACGATCACCTACAACGGCCGGGACCAGCACGTCAGCGCTTCGCTCCAGATGCCCGCCGCCGCGATCCACGCCGACTGGTTCACGCGCGGCGCCGCCCCGGTCAAGATCGCCGGCACGATCGAAGGCACGATCGTCCACGCAACGATGCCGGTTCCCTAAGGAAGCCGGCCTCTCGTTTCTAGTTTCTGGAGACGAGGGGACTCGAACCCCTGACATCCTGCTTGCAAAGCAGGCGCTCTACCAGCTGAGCTACGTCCCCACGCTGCGCGGTCGCCCCTTCGGGACCGCGACGAAGGAGTCATGCCGGTCGGCGTGAATATGGGCCGGTCGCGGAAGCCTAGGGGGCATAGCTCAGTTGGTAGAGCATCACGCTGGCAGCGTGAGGGTCAGGAGTTCGAGTCTCCTTGCCTCCACCAGTTTTCGCACGGAGTACGCCGGACGGCCGCACCGCAAGGTGAGGAAAGTCCGGGCTTCATCGGGCAAGGTGCAGGATAACGTCCTGTCGGGGCGACTCGAAGGAAAGTGCCACAGAAACATACCGCCCGCGCGCCTCGTGCGCCGCGAGCAAGGGTGAAATCGTGAGGTAAGAGCTCACGGAGCCGCGCGGTGACGCGCGCTCGGGTAAACCCCACCTGAAGCAAGACCGCTCGATCGGCCGCTTTGCGCGGCGGGACGGCCCGTCCCACACGAGCAACGTCGCATCGAGGCGCTCGGTAACGCGCGCCCCAGATAGATGGCCGTCGCCGGCGGTTCGCCGCCGGGCACAGAATCCGGCTTACAGGCGTACTCCGCTCTCCTTCCCCCGCAACTAGCGGGCTTCTGCAGGATGTTGTAGGCAACGTGAACGACCAGCGTTTTACCCCGGAGATGACCGTCGACCAGGCTTTCAAGCTGCATGCGGGTGCGCGGCGCGTCTTCGCGCGCTTCCACCTGGGCGGCTGCTCGAACTGTGCGATCAGCGAGTCGCACACGATCGGTGCGATCAGCGAGGATTACGGCATCCCGCTGCCCATGCTCTTGGAGGGCCTCAACGAGCTCTTCGACGGCGCGACGCTCAAGGTCGGCGATAAGGTCCGCATTCCCGACGAGATCCGCAGCAAGGTGCCACAGCTCGCAAGCGTGCCCGAGGTCGGCGAGATCACAAGCGTGGAGAGCGGCGCCTACACGGCCGAGTTCGGCGACGTCCGGCTGCAGGGCCTAGCCGAAGACTTCTTGCCGATCGAAGCGACCGCGGCGGCCGGCTAGAGCGGCTCAGCCGTCCAGCGGCCGGCGCGAGGCGAAGCCTTCGTCGGCCGGGTGCCAATAGGCAACCGACGGTTCACCGGCCTTCCAGCACAAGCAGATGTCTTCGCCGTCGCGCGTGGAGGGGAAGTCGATCAACCCGAGATCGAGGTCCTTGACCTTGCAGCCGCAGGCTTCGATGCGATGGATCAGGCGCACGATCTCGCTTTTGAGCTCGCCGAAGAGCGGGACCGGAAAGGGCGAGCGGACGCCGGCCAGCCGCGACGCGCGCGGCGCGTTTCCACGCTCGAACGTGCTGCTCTCCAACAGCTTGATGGCCAGCTCGCGGCGCTTGGCGAGCAGGTCTTCCACCATCGGCGCAAGCTTGGGGATGAGGGCGTTGGCCCGCTCGGGCGAAAAGAGCTTCATGCGCACCATCTTGGTCGCCGGAATCTCCGGCGCGGGCCAGAGTCAGGCGATTAAAACGTTTGAGGACTTGGGCTTTTACTGCGTCGAGCACCTTCCTGCCGTGACGCTCGAACCAACCCTCGACGCCCTCGAACGCGCCGGCTGCGCCGACGTCGCGATGACGATCGACGTTCGCGGCGACGCCCGGCTCGGCGATCCGCTGCTGGCCATCGACACCGCGATGGCACGGCGCGGCGCGCAGCTCCTCTTCCTCGACGCGCAAGACGAGGTGCTCATCCGCCGTTACAGCGAGACGCGCCGCCGCCATCCGGTGCGCGACGCCGCCTCGGTGAGCGAGGCGATCGACGCCGACCGGCGAGCCCTCTCCCCGTTTCGCGAGCGCGCGACCGCCGTGATCGACACGACCTCGCTGACGCACGCCGCGCTCAAAGAGCGCATCTCGGCTGCCTTCGCTCCCGAACGGCGGGCGCGCTTAGGGGTGACCATCGTCGCCTTCGGGTTCAAGTTCGGCCTGCCGCGCGATCTCGATCTGCTGCTCGACGTGCGCTTCCTGCGCAACCCGAACTACGTCCCGGAGCTCAAGCCGCTCACCGGCAACGACGCTGCCGTCGCGGCGTATATTGACGAAGACGCTGCGCTCTCGCCCTTCCTCGAAAAGAGCGGCGCGCTCTTGGAGTTTCTGCTGCCGCGTTACGCTGCCGAAGGCAAGGCGCAGCTCACCATTGGCGTGGGCTGTACGGGCGGCCGGCATCGTTCGGTCTACGTGGCTCGCCGGCTCGGCGAGCGGTTGGCGCACGAGGCGGGTGTCGAGCTCGCCGTCGAAGCGCGGGATCTCCCCAAGTAATGCGGCGGCAGGTCGGCGGCTGGCTCGCCTGGCTGCTCCCCGGGCTCGGCGTCAAGCGATGGCTGGTCGTCGCGGCCTTCGGCGTCGCGTTGCTCGTCGATGCGGTCGCGCGCTGGATCGTGGCCGAGGGAGCCGGGATCGACGTCAACGAGGTCCTCGACGGGATGGTCGTCGACTTCTTCTCGCCGGCGTACCTGACCGGCATCTTTGCGCTGCTCGGCGCGCTGCTGACCTTCATCGGCTTGCGGAACTGGCTGCGCTCGGTCACGCGCGTCGCGGGTGGACGAGGCCATTCGGGCGTCGTCGGCGCGCTGGTGGGCATGCGGCTGCAGCAAGGGTACAAGATCGTCGCGATCGGCGGCGGGACGGGGCTCTCGACCTTGCTGCGCGGGCTCAAACGGCGTACCACCAATCTCACCGCGATCGTTACCGTGAGCGACGACGGCGGCTCCTCGGGACGCCTGAAGAACGAGCTCGGCGTCTTGCCGCCCGGCGACATCCGCAACTGCCTGGTCGCGCTCGCCGACGACGAGGCGCTGGTGACGGATCTCTTTCGCTACCGCTTCACCGAAGGCGCGGGACTCAGCGGCCACTCCTTCGGCAATCTCTTCCTGGCGGCGATGACCGGCATCACGGGAAACTTCGACGCCGCGGTCAAGGAATCGAGCCGCGTGCTCAACATCGTCGGACGCGTGCTACCCGCCACGCTCGGCGTGGTGCGCCTCTGCGCCGAGCTCGACGACGGCAGCATCGTCGAAGGCGAGTCGAATATTCCCCTTGCCCAGCGCCCGATCCGGCGCGTCTTCTTCGATCCTCCCGAAGCCGCGCCGCTCGACGAAGTCATCGCCGCGATCCGCGATGCCGACGCGATCGTGCTCGGCCCCGGCTCGCTCTTCACCTCGATCCTGCCGAACTTTCTGGTCTCGAAGATCGCGCGCGAAGTCGCCGCCTCCAACGCCGCGAAGATGTACGTCTGCAACGTCATGACGCAGCCCGGCGAGACCAGCGGCATGACCGCCGCCGATCACGTCGAGGCGCTGCTCGCCAACGCCGGCGAGCGCGTCTGCGATTACGCCATCGTCAACGAGCAACCGCCTTCGCGGCTCTTGGCCGCCTACGCCGAGGAGGGACAGGTTCCGGTAACGCCCGACGTCGAGCGCATCGAAGCGCTCGGCGTGCAGCCGGTGCCCGCGCACGTGATCAGCGAAACGCTCACCGTACGGCACGATCCCGAGCGCCTTGCCGACGTCGTGATCGCGGTGATCGACCGCGCCGTCGCCGAACGCGCGACGCTGGTGCGCCCGGCGCGCGCCTACCGTCGCTCGAGCGCCTATTCCTAGCGGGTCAGCTTCCGGCGGCGGGCTGCGCGTCGAGCGTAAGGCTCAGGCTCGAGACTTTCCCCGGCTCGGCGTTCGTGCTCGCCTCGACGAGCGTATAGCCCTTCGCCTGGACGGTGTAATCGACGATCCCGCTTGGAACGCGGTCGACCTTGAAGGTTCCGGTATCGTCGGTCGTGGCCGTCAAGACGGTGTCGACGGTCACGAGCGCCCCCGCGATCGGCTTGTTGGTCGCGTGGTCGAGGATCGTGCCCTGCAGCGTCGCGTAGCCCGCCGACGGCGGCAAATCGTCGTTATTGCAGCCGGCCAAGAACGCCGCGACGAGGGCCGGAACGAGCGCGAACCGGAGGAGCGCTTTCATAGGTGATGGGATTCGCCGCGCTGAAGGCGCGGCTCCTATGGCAACGACCGTTCCCGCCGGCCCAACGGCCGGCCCAACGTACTGCAACAACGCGCTCGAGGCGATCGGCAACACGCCGCTCGTCAAGCTGAACAAGGTCACCGATGGCGCCGAGTGCCTGGTGCTGGCAAAAGTCGAGTACGTCAATCCCGGCGGCAGCGTCAAAGACCGGCCGGCGGTTCACATGCTCGACAAAGCCGAGGAGGCGGGCCTGCTTCGCCCGGGTGGAACGATCGTCGAGCCGACCAGCGGAAACACCGGAACGGGGCTTGCGATGGCGGCCGGAATCCGCGGCTACCGCTGCATCCTCGTCATGCCCGACAAGATGTCGACGGAGAAGATCGACCTGCTGCGCGCCTACGGCGCCGAAGTGGTCGTCACGCCGACCAACGTCCCGCCGGATTCCCCGGAGTCCTATTACGGCGTCGCCAACCGGCTCGCAGCCGAGATCCCCGGCGCCTTCCAGCCCAACCAGTTCCACAATCACTTCAATCCCGAGGCGCACTACTACACGACCGGGCCGGAGATCTGGCGCCAAACGAACGGCACCATCACGCACTTCGTCGCCGGCATCGGCACGGGCGGAACGATCTCGGGGACCGCGCGCTACCTTAAAGAACAGAATCCCAACGTTCACGTCGTCGGCGCCGACCCCGAAGGCTCGATCTACTCCGGCGACATTCCGCGCTCGTACGCCGTCGAAGGCATCGGCATGAGCTATCTGCCCGAGACCGTCGACCTGCGCGTCATCGACGAGATGGTGCGCGTTTCGGATCGCGACTCGTTCCTCATGGCGCGGCGCATCACGCGCGAGGAGGGGCTGCTCGTCGGCGGATCCTCGGGCACCGCGGCCGTCGCTGCGGTCAGGCTCGCGAAGACCCTGCCCAAGGAAGCGATCGTCGTCGTGATCTTCCCCGATTCGGGCCGCGGCTACATGTCGAAGATCTTCAGCGACGACTGGATGATCGCCAACGGGTTCATCGCCGACGCCAAGCGCCGCGCCACCGTCGGCGACGTGCTGCGCACCAAGACGCCGCTCCCGCCGCTCATCACGCTGCAGGAGCACGACACCGTCAAGGCGGCGCTCGACCTGCTGCGCAAGTACGAGATATCCCAGATTCCGGTGATGCGGGGCCGCGACGTCGTCGGCAGCGTCAACGACGTCGGCGTCATGCAATCGGTCTTCGACCACGCCGACATCATCCACCAACCCGTGAGCGAGGTGATGGGAAGGGCCTTCCCGGCGCTCGAGCAGCACGAGGAGATCGAGCGCGCCTACAAGCTGCTCACGCTCGCCAACCCAGCGATCGTCGTCACCGACGAGGCCGAACCGATCGGCGTGCTTACGCGGCAAGACATCATCAGCTTCCTCTCCACCAGCTCCGAGGTGGTGCGCCCGTGAAGTTCTCCACCAAGGCGATCCACGTCGGGCAGGAAGCCGATCCCACGACGGGCGCGACGATCGTCCCGATCTATCAAACCTCGACCTACACCCAGGATCGCGTCGGCGAGCACAAGGGCTTCGATTACAGCCGCACCACCAACCCGACGCGCGTCGCGCTCGAGAAACAGCTCGCCTCGCTCGAAGGCGCACGATACGGCAGCGCCTTCGCGAGCGGCATGGCGGCGACGGCTGCCGTGCTCAATCTGCTCTCGGCCGGCGATCACACCGTCGTCAGCGACGATCTTTACGGCGGCACCTACCGGCTCTTCTCGCGCGTGCTGGTGCGCTACGGGCTCGAGTTCACCTACGTCGACGCGAGCGACCTGGATGCCGTGCGCGCGGCGATCCGCCCCAATACGAAGCTCTTCTGGATCGAAACGCCCACCAATCCGCTGCTCAAGCTCGCCGACATCGCGGCGATCGCCGCCCTCGCCGGCGATCGCATCGTCGCAGTCGACAACACCTTCGCGACGCCCTATTTCCAACAGCCGCTCGCGCTCGGCGCCGACGTGGTCGTGCACTCGACCACCAAATACATCGGCGGCCACAGCGACGTCGTCGGCGGCGCCGCGCTCACGAGCGATGCCGCGCTGCACGAGACGATCAAGTTTCACCAAAACGCCGTGGGCGGCATTCCCGGCCCGCACGACGCATGGCTCACGATGCGCGGCGCCAAGACGCTCGCCATCCGCATGCGCGAGCACGAGCGTAACGCACGGGCCGTCGCGGCGTTTCTGGAAGGGCACGACCAAGTGGCGCGCGTCTACTATCCGGGCCTTGCCTCGCATCCGCAGCACGAGCTCGCCAAGCGCCAGATGAGCGGCTTCGGCGGGATGCTTTCGTTCGTGCTCGAGGGACCGGAGGCGCGCGCGCTCGACTTCGCGCACCGCCTGCACTACTTCAGTCTTGCCGAGAGCCTGGGCGGCGTGGAGTCGCTGATCTGCCATCCGGCGCGCATGACCCACGGATCGATTCCGAAGGAAGACCGCGAGCGACGCGGCGTTACCGACGGGCTCTTGCGCCTCTCCGTCGGCATCGAGGACGTCGACGATCTTCTCGCCGACCTCGACGAAGCGATCGCTGCAACGCCGCTACAGCCGGCACACGCCTAAGAGCCGGCGACGAGAGCTTCCTACGGCTGGTCGCTCGGGTAGCGAACCGCTTTCGCGTTCTTGAGGACGCGCTGCGCCTCTTGCTCGGTGATCTCGCCGATCCGCCCCGTCTCCGAAAGGACGATGCCGCGCTGGCCGTCGGCAAAGACGACCGCGTACATCTTCTTCGCGTCGAAGCCGTCGCCGTACGTTACCTCGACCAGCGTCGCCGGCATGCCGTTGGTCAGCGTCATCGGCGTGCGGTTCTTGATGAGCACGCCGTCTTGCTGGTTGTGCATCTGGCTTTCGAACTGCCCTTCCCATTGATTGGGCGGGCCGTCGAAGGCTTCCATCTGGAGTTGGACGACGCGCGCGTCTTCCTTACCCGGATCGATCACCCAGATGGCGATCGGCTGCAGGTCCTCTCCGAGCTGTTCGAGCGGGATTTCGTGCCGGCCCGCGAGCCGCGCCTCCGGCGGCGCGTCGTATTCCATCCCCGGATCCGTGTAGACTTGCGGATTCGGCGTCGGGGTGGGCACCGGGATCTGCGCGCGGACGGCGGCGCTGCAGAGCCCGAGCAGTGCGAGGGTGAGAGCGAAAGTAACGATGCGTGTCATTCCCGGTCCAAGACGGCGCCGAGCGCCGGAAGCGAGTGCGCGTAGCGGTAGGCAATGTTGCGGTGATCGTCGTCGAACTCCTCGTGGACCACGTCCAGGCCGAGCGCGCGCATCCGCTGCGTGACGACGCGCGCCCCGATATCGAGCCCGTACTCGTCCCGGCGACCGCAGTCAACGAATCGCAGCCGCAGGGCGCCGAGCTGCGCGGCGTGGCCGGCGACCCGCTCGGCGGGATCGAAAGCGAGCCAGCGAGCGAACACCGCCTCGTCCAGCTCGCCGGTGGCGTGCGAGAACGGCAGTTCCAGGTCGAACGCCGCCGCGCTGCGCGGCGAGTACGCCGCCGCATAGCCGAGCATCTCCATCGTCGTAAACTCCGCAGCACTCGGTTTGTTCTTCGCTTCGAAGTTCGCGACGAAGGCCGCTATGTCGAAGCCGTGCTTCTCCAGCGTGCGATGTACGGTCGGAAACGCGGGCGGATGCGCGTAGCGGAAATACGAATCGCCGCTGTGCGAAGCGAAAGCGCAGAAAACGCCCGGGCGCTCCATCGCGAGGTGCATCGCGCCGAATCCGCCCGAGGACTTGCCGAGCACGGCACGGCCGCCGGCACGCGCGATCGTCCGGTAGGCGGCGTCGACGCGACCGATCGCGTCGCGCACGACGTAGGTTGCATAGTTCCCGTTGTGGATCGAGTCGACGTACTGCGATCCGCCCAAGCGCGTAAAGCCGTCCACGATCGCGAGCAGCGACGGCGCGAGCTTGCGCTCCTCGATGAGCCGGTCGATCCACTGGAGGGCGTTGCTCTGCCACGGGCGCGACGAGATCGAGGCGAGCGTATTTCCGGTGTAGCCGTGCAGCAGGTAGAACACCGGATAGCGCTGCGAGCCCTGCGGGTCGTAGCCCGGCGGCAGGTAGACCGCGATCGGGCGTTCCGCGGGATCGCCCAGCGGATTGTTCGCCAGCGCGTCGCTTTGGACGAACTCGACGCGAACGTCCCCGCGCAGGCCGAGCAGGCGGGCGATGGAAGAGCGCTCCGGCATCCCCGCTGCTTCGCCGCCAGGTCGAGCCTTTACCGCGTGAGAATCGGCTGCGTCGATGAAGCGTGCGACGATCGCGGCCGCTGCGGGCCTGCTGGCGGCGATGCTCTGCTGCCGCGCGGCGCATGCCGCGCAGGCCGGCTGGAGCGGCTGGAACGCCGCCCGCGTCGCAAGCGACGGCGCCTATCCCGTCTTCGAGGTCGACGGCGCGCCCTTCTTCGTCTACGGTGCCGCCTTCTTCTACGAGCGCGTTCCCCGCGCGCGCTGGGAGACGACGCTGTTGGCCTATCGCGCTATGGGCATCAACACGATCGATCTGTACGTCATCTGGAACTGGCACGAGCCCGAGCCCGGCGTCGTCGATTTCACCGGGCGCACCGATCCGCGGCGCGATCTTCTGGGGTTGCTCGCGATCGTGCACCGGTTAGGGCTCAAGGTCATCTTGCGCCCGGGCCCGGTGATTCGCAACGAA
>DATJRF010000199.1:0-3654 GCA_035505015.1 Verrucomicrobiia bacterium
ACGCGGCCGTGAACCTTGCGCGATACCCGGAGAGTTGGGCCGGGTCAGCCTGTCGAGCCGAAGGCGCTGGCGGCGGGAATCATCCCGCCGCGAAACCGGCGGCGTAGAAGCAGGAAGAAATGTCCATACATTTCACAACGGTTGGCGAGAGGTTGTTGTTCAGCGTCGCCGACGTTTGCAGCGCGCCGGTGCCGGAAACGGTCACCGCGGCGATCTCTTTGAGGCCGGCTTTCGTCGGCGTCAGCGCCGTTTGAATCTGTACCATCGCCTGGCCGGCCTCGACGTGGAGCTCCCCGGCGGCGGTGTTCGCGGTCGCCACGACGGTCGTGCCGCGCCGCAGCTCGACCCTGGCTCCGGCCACGGGTAAGCCGGCGCTGGTCTCGAGAATGCGCCCGGCGATTGCACTCATGGGAGCCGGAGCCGCCGCGCCGGGCCACGGAACGAGCGCGCAGACGACCAGAAGCGTCGCGCAGATACGAAGCAGCGAGATCATATCCCGGACGATAACCGCTCGAGGTTTTTGTCGGGTTATCGTGCCATTAACGTGCTGGATAATACTGAGTTCATGTAGGATTCACATACGCCGGGCAGGGCGTCGTGAAGAGCTTGGGAAGGGGCCCTTCGAGAGCTCTTCCCAGCGCGGCCGTATCATCGCTCCATGGTTTGGCTCCAACGGCGCCGCCCGCTCGTCATCGGGGGCCTTGCACTGCTGGCCGTGCTGATCGCTGCGGCGGTTGCATGGCATCTGCGTCCCGTCTCCGGCATCGAGGCTTCCGGGACGCTCGAAGCGATTGAGAGCGACGTTGCGCCGAAGGTACAAGGGCGCCTGCTCGAACTGCGCGTTCGGGACGGCGAGCGCGTGCGTGCCGGTGAGACCGTCGCGGTGCTCGAGCGGGTCGATCCTACGCTCAACCTCTCGCAAGCGCAGGCGAATTTGGTCGCCGCGAAGGCGCAGGTTGGGGTCGCGCGGGCGGCCTACGATCTGCAGCGCGCCGAATATGCGACGACGCTCTCGCAGGCGAACTCCGGGGTCGGGATCGCGGGCTCGCACACCGGCCAGGCGGGCGAGAACTTCGAGATCGAGCGGCGCTCGGCCGTGCTCTCGGTCGATCAAGCGAAGGCGGGGCTGCTCTCCGCGCAATCGGGGTTCGCGCGCGCCAAAGTCGATCTCGGGCGGGCCCGCAGCCTGGTCGCGACCGGCGACGAGCCGCAACAAGCGCTCGACGACGCCTCGGATGCGTATAGCGCGGCGGCGGCGGGGCTCCAATCGGCTAGGGACGCGCTCGGCCTCGCGCAAGCGGGTCTGCGAACCGTCCACGTGAGGCAGCTCGACGTTCGGGCTTCGCAGCTCGAGCAATCGCAATCCGATCAAACGCTCGAATCCGCCCAGGCACAATGGCAGCTCGTCGTGCAGCGGCGCGCGCAGCTGGCGGCGGCCGATGCGGCGGTGGGACAAGCGCAGGCCGCCCTCGGCCTAGCGCAAGATCAGGTCCGCGAGACGCACCTGCTCGCGCCGTTCGACGGCTACGTCGTCTCGCACAACTTCGAGGTCGGCGACCTCATCGCACCCGGGGCCGCGGTGATGACGATCGGCGACCTCGACCACCCGTACCTCTACGTCTACGTGAGCGAGACCGATCTCCCGCATATCAAGGCGGGGATGCGTGCCGACGCGACCGTCGACGGCTTCCCGAACCGCACCTTCACCGGCACGATCACCGAGCTCGGCGAGCAGGCGGAGTTTACGCCCGAAAACGTTCAGACGAAGGAAGAGCGGGTCGAATATCTGGTCTTTCGCGTAAAAATCCAGTTCACGGATACGACCGGTGCGCTCAAGCCCGGTCTCCCGGCCGACGCCGTGATCCATACCTAGCGATGTCCGGCCAAACCGTTCCTGCGGTTGCGATCGCCGGGCTCACGCGGCGCTTCGGGAAAACGGTCGCGGTCGATGCGCTCTCCTTGCAAATCGAGCGTGGCGAGGTCTTTGCGCTCGCCGGCCCCGACGGCGCCGGCAAGACGACGCTCATTCGCTTGATCTGCGGCGCGCTGCAGGCCGACGCGGGCTCGCTCGTCGTCGACGGCGTCGACGCGGTCGCAAATCCGGCGCGCGTGCAGGCCGCCGTCGGCTACATGCCGCAGCGCTTCAGCCTCTATCCGGATCTGACGGTCGCGGAGAATCTCCGCTTCTACGGCAATATCTTCGGCGTCGAGCGCGGGGAGTTCGAGCGGCGTTCGGCGGAGCTGCTCGCGGATTTCGCGCTCTCGGCCTTCGCGGACCGCCTCGCCGAAGCGCTCTCCGGCGGGATGAAGCAGAAGCTCGCGCTCGCGTGCGCGCTCATCCATAGCCCCGCTACGATCCTGCTCGACGAGCCGACCGCCGGCGTCGATCCGCTCTCGCGGCGCGAGTTCTGGCGCATCCTCTACGGCATCAACCGGCGCGGCACGACGATCGTCGTGAGCACGCCGTACATGGACGAAGCCGAGCGCGCCACGCGGACCGCTTTCATGACCAACGGATCGATTCTGCGCTGCGACACGCCGGCGGGCCTCAAGCGGCAGCTGCGCGGCGCGGTCGTCGAGATCTCCTGCCAGCAGCGCGGCGACGCCCGGCGCATCCTGCACGAAGATCCCCTGGTACGCAGCGTCGAGGTCTTCGGCGCAACGCTCCACGCGCTGGTCGCCTCCGCCTCCGCGGCGATTCCCGAGATCGGCGAGCGCCTTCGTGCGCACGGCGTAGCGGACGCGACGCTGCGCGAGATCCTGCCGTCGCTCGAGGATGCGCTGGTCGAAGGGCTGACGGCGTGAACGCCACGACCGTCCGGGTAGAGGCGCTGACGCGGAACTTCGGCGATTTCGTCGCGGTCGACGCGATCTCGTTCGAGATCCACGCCGGCGAGATCTGGGGCTTTCTCGGGCCCAACGGGTCGGGGAAGTCGACGACGATTCGGATGCTCTGCGGCGTCCTCGCACCGTCGAAGGGCACGGCCGAGGTGCTCGGCTTCGACGTCGCACGCGATCCCGAGGCGGTAAAACTGCGGATCGGGTACATGTCGCAAGGGTCGACGCTCTGGAACGACTTGACCGTCGAGGAGCACTTGCGCTTCTACGCGGGCCTCTTCGGGTTCTACGGCCGCGACGCGGCGGACGCGGTGAAGACGTGGATGGAGCGAACCGCTTTGACGGAGCGCCGCGCGGAGTTGGCCGGCTCGCTTCCCGGCGGCTATCGCAAGCGGCTCGCACTCGCGTGCACGCTGCTCCACCGGCCGCAGATGCTCTTTCTCGACGAACCCACCTCCGGCGTCGATCCGCTCTCGCGCCGCGAGTTCTGGGATCTCATCGCGGAGCTGGCCGAAGAAGGCATCACGACGATGGTCACGACGCACTACCTCGACGAAGCCGAGCACTGCGACCGGCTGGCGTTGATGTACGGCGGGCGCATCCTGGCGCGCGGCACGCCGGAGAGCCTCAAGCGCGGCGCGAGCGGCGTTACCGTCGAGATACTCTCGCCGGAGAACGCGCGGGTGCTCGAGCTGCTCGACGAGGCGGCGTTCGTGCGCAGCGCCTCGCTCTACGGTTCGTCGCTGCACGTCACGCTCGCAGACGAGCAGGGCATCGCCGAGCTCGAAGGTTTTCTGGCGCAGCGCGGTTTTGCCG
>DATJRF010000200.1:0-2070 GCA_035505015.1 Verrucomicrobiia bacterium
ACGCCATCCTCGACGGTACCGACGCCGTCATGCTCTCGGGAGAAACGGCCCGCGGAACGTATCCGACCGAGGCCGTGCGCACCATGGCCGAGATCGCGCGCGAGGTCGAAAAGTACTATCCGCATCACATGTTGCGGGACCGGCGCTTGGAAAACATGCAGCCGACCATCGCGAGCTCGATCGCGGAAGCCGCCACGCGCGCGAGCGCGGAGCTTGACACGCCGTACATCGTCACCGGGACGACCACCGGCAACACGGCGCATCACATCGCGGCGTTTCGGCCCCAGGCGCGGATCATCGCGCTCACGCCCGACCCGCACGTCGCGCGCCGTCTCGCGCTGCTCTGGGGAACCGAGTCGCTGCTGATCGACAAGTACTCGTCAATCGACGTCCTGCTCTACATGACCGAACGGCACATGGTGCAAGCCGGATTAGTCACCTCGGGCGACTTGGTCGCCTTCACGACCGGCATGCCGGTAGGCGCCGGTGGAACCAACGTCCTGAAGATTCACCAGATCCCGTAAGCCGCTAGGCGCGGCGCTGCGCCAGGAGTTGGCGGGCGTGCCGCAGCGCCGCGTCGTGCGTTTCTCCCGAGAGCATGCGCGCGAGCTCGGCCTCGCGCGCGGACGCGGTCGTCAGCTCGCGTACCGAGATCGTCGTCTCGCCGCGGCTCTCGCTTTTCTCGAGCACGTAGTGCCGATCGGCCCACGTCGCGAGCTGCGCCAGGTGGGTGACGGCAACGACTTGTGCGCCGGCTGCCAGACGGCCGATGCGCGCGCCGACCGCAGTCGCGGTCGCGCCGCCGATTCCGGCATCGATTTCGTCGAAGACGAGCGCGCCGTGCGCGGCTCGCGACGCCGCCAGGACGACGACGAGCGCCAGCAGCACGCGCGACAACTCGCCGCCCGACGCTACCCGCGCCAGCGGGCGTGCGGGTTCGCCGGCGTTGGCCGCAAACAGGAACTCGATCCGCTCGGCACCGCCGGGTCCGATCGGCTCCAGCGGCTCGACGGCGACGTCGAATCGGCCGGAACCCAAAGCGAGGTCGCCCAGCTCGGCCATGACGGCGCGGGAAAGCTGTGCCGCCGCCGCTTTTCGCAACTGCGTGAGCGACGCCGCGGCGACCGCAAGCTCGCGGCCGGCGGCGGTTGCCGCTTCGGACAGGGCCGCGACCGCCCGGTCGCGGCCCTCGTAGTTTTCGATGGCCGCGCGCGCCTCTCGCGCGAAGTCGAGCACGGCGTCGACGGTGCCGCCGTACTTGCGTTCGAGCCGATCGATCGTCTCCAGCCGCGCGTTGACCGCGTCGAGCTCCGCCGGATCGAACTCCGCCGCTTCGAGCGCGCGCGCGACTTGCGCTCCGAGATCGGCGGCCTCGCTTTGAAGCGTCGCCGCTTGCCCGCACATCGCTGCGAAATCGGCTGCGATCTCCGCGATCGCGCTCAAAGCGGCGCGAGCGTCGCCGAGCGCGTTGCTCGCACCGGCCTCATCGCCCGAGATTGCCTCACCGGCGCGACGAAGCGCGACGGCGATGCGTTCGACGTTGTCGAGATAGCGCCGTCGCTCGAGCAGTCGCTCGGCCTCGCCGCGCTCGAGACGCGCCTCCTCGATTTCGCTCGCCGCGAAACGCGCGTCGTCGTAACGCACCCGCGCGCGTCCCTCGTCGCCTTCGAGCGCGTGCAGATCCCGAACCAGCTGCGTCGCGCGAGCGTGGGCGGCGGCGACCGCGTCGCGCGCCTGCTCCGCCGCTTTACCGGCGTAACGATCGAGCAGTTCGAGGTGGTACGCCGGCGCCAGCAAACGTTGCGCCTCGTGCTGGCCGACGAGCTCGGCGACGTCCTGCGCTACGTCGCGAACGTACGCAGCGGTCGCCGGACGGCCGTTGAGGCGTATCGCCGAGCGTCCGGTATCGGCGACCTCGCGGACGATCGCGACCGTCTCTCCGGGATCCGATTCGAACCCGTCGGCGTTCATCCGATCGCGCAGCCGGTCGTCCGGATCGAACGCGAGCGTGACGACCGCGCGGGACGCGCCGCGACGAACGGCGTCGGATGCGGCGCGCGCGCCCAAGAC
>DATJRF010000201.1:0-2170 GCA_035505015.1 Verrucomicrobiia bacterium
TCGGAGTTCATAGTCGGAAGTCTAGCCGTTTCTTTCGGGGTTGTCGCCGGCGCTCTCGTCGTGAATTGAGGGCCGGAGGTAACGTTCCGCGGTGGTTTCGCTAGTTTTATCCCTCGTCCTCATCGCCGCAGGCGGGCAGGACCGACCTGCGCCGGCGGCGGCCATTCCGACGGCGCCGCCGGCCTCGGCGCTTTTGAGCCGCCGAGCGCTGCGCAACGCGCGGCTGCTCATTCAAATGCGGCTGCTCGAACTGCGAGAGGAGCGGCTGGCCTGCCTGCGCCGCATCTTGCTCGACCGGCTTCCACGCGACCTTTGGTCCGAAGGCCCGCTTCCGTTCGACGTGAAACAATCCGACGCTCCGCCGACTACCACCCCAAAAGGCCAAAGCGAGGATTGCACGTGGGTCTCGAATCTCCCGAAGCGTCGAACGGCAATGGCTTAAAGACGGCTCTCGATACCGTCGTCGCGCCGAAAGACGCGTTCGAATCGCTCCGCTCGGCTCCGACGTGGGGCTGGGCTCTTATCGTCGCCGCCGTGCTGCTCGTCGCGGGTAACGCGATGCAGCGGCCCGCTCAGCTCCACGCCGCCATCGGCACGCTGCAGCACATGATGGCCACCAACTCGCTCTTCTCGAGCATGAGCGACGCGCAAAAACAAGAAGCGCTCGAAAAGGCGCAGCATCCGAGCGCGCTGCAAACGGCGCTTTCGTACGTGGGGGTCGTCGTCAGCCTCTTCATCGCCGCGCTCGTCAACAGCGTAGTCCTGCTCCTCGCGTCGCTCGCAGGCCGCGGAACCGCCGACTTCAAGCGGCTGTGGGCCGGGTCCATGAACATCGCCATCCCGACGTTCGGCCTCAACTACGTCGTATTGGGCGCGATCTGTCTGGTGTTGGGTCCGGAACACTTCCAGACCAGCGCCGACATCATGCGATCGGCTCCCGGTCTCGCGACGATCGTCCCCGACGCGCACGGATTTCTGGGCGGCGCGCTGCTCGGCCTCAACGTCTTTACCGTCTGGGGATGCGGACTCAACGTAACGATGATGCGCGTGACGTCGGGCGTGCGCGGAGCCGCAGCGTGGATCGGACCGGTCGTCGTACTGCTCGGCGGCGCGCTCATCTCGGGAGCGTCGGCCAACTTCACCGGCATCTAGCCGATGCTCGCTCCGCTCCTGGCGTTGACGATGACGCTTCCCGACGCCGTCGCGTACGCGGTCGACCATAGCTCGTCGGTCGCTACGCAGCGCGCGGCCGTTACGCAGACTCAGCACGCCTTGGCCCTGCAGCGGGGTACGGCGTACCCGCTGGTCGACGCGAGCGTCTCGAGCTTTCTCGCCAAGAGTGCGAACTATCAAGGCGAGTTCGCCGCGATCGGCGCCTCGCAGGCCAACGTCGTTAGCCAGAACACCGCACAGGTCGGCATCAGCAACTGGAATCTGACGACCGGCGGATTTGCGTTCCTGGCCCTGGCCACGGCGCGTGCCCAAGAGGTGCAGGCGCAAAACACCCTGGCCAATACCGAAGATCAAATCGCCGCCAGCGTAACCAACTCGTTCTATACGATCGTGCAGCGTCAGGCGATCGTCGAAGTCGACCGGGTCACGCTCGACGCGCAGAACGCGCTCGTGGGCACGGCCCAAGCGCGCGAGCGCGCCGGCGCGGCGGCCGGCGTCGACGTCCTTCAGGCGAAAACGTCGGCGGCGAAAAGCGAGTCGGACCTGGTCGGCGCCAAGGCCGCCGTCGACGACGCGAACGAGATGCTCGCACAGCAGATCGGCGCCCCGCTCGACACTCACTTTGCCGTACCCAAAGACGTGCCGCAACCGGCGCTTCCCAAAGGCACGGTCGAATCGCTGGTCGCCATCGCCGACGCGAACCGGCCCGACGTCTCGGCCGCGCACGAAGGGGTCCTCGCCGCCGGCTTTACGCGCAAAGGCTGGAACGTCGAGCTCTTTCCTACCGTCCAGATCTCGGCGACGTTGGGCAACCAGTTCTCACCGACCAACGCGGTCGCCATCCAGAACCAGTACGACTTGTACTGCCAGCTCGGACTCTACGCGCCGCCCTGCCCTCAAGTGCCCAGAGGCTCGCCGGGATTCTGGAACCTTCAAGCGGTGACGACGTTCTCGCTTCCGCTGATCGACTACAACGCGCGCCACAGCGAACGGGTCA
>DATJRF010000202.1:0-8484 GCA_035505015.1 Verrucomicrobiia bacterium
GAGCTGGTGGCAGAGCCTGGAAGCCGCACGCAAGGCCAAACGTCTCTCGCGCGACGGGCGCGAGAGAGCCATTGCGAGTTCGTACGTGGTGCTCCAAAGCGGGCTGCCGCCCGACGAGATTCGTCCGGCGACGGTACGCAACGTGCTCGGCGACGAACTTCACGACCTTTTATACGGAACGGAACGACGCAGCGAGAATGTCCAGTAACAACTACACCGGCGAGCAGATCGAAGTCCTCAAAGGGCTCGAGGCCGTGCGCAAGCGGCCCGGCATGTACATCGGCAATACCGCCGAGCGCGGCCTGCACCAGCTCGTCTACGAAGCGGTCGACAACGCCGTCGACGAAGCGCTGGCCGGCTACGCCAAGACCGTAACGGTCATCCTGTACAAGGACGGCTCCTGTTCGGTCGAGGACGACGGGCGCGGCATCCCGGTCGACATCCACGCCGGCGAGAAGCTGCCGGCCGTCGAGGTCGTCATGACGATCCTGCACGCCGGCGGGAAGTTCGGCAAAGGCGGCTACAAGGTCTCGGGCGGGCTCCACGGCGTCGGCATCTCGGTCGTCAACGCGCTCTCGGAATGGATGATCACGCGCGTCAAGCGCGACGGCACGCTGTACGAGATGCGCTTCGAGCGCGGGCTCACCGTGCAGAAGCTCAAGAAGACCGGCAAGACCGAAGGCACCGGGACGTTCCAGTGGTTCATGCCCGACCGGACGATGTTCGAGGTGAGCGACTTCCACTGGGACATCCTGCAAAAGCGCCTGCGCGAGCTCGCCTTTCTCAATCGCGGCCTCTCGATCACGCTGCGCGACGAGCGCGGCGACGAGCCGCGCGAGCGCACCTACAAGTTCGACGGCGGCATCGTCTCGTTCGTCGAATGGCTCAACGAGAAAAAGGACGCGCTGCATCCGATCGTCTCGACGCATTCCGAGCGCGACGGGGTGGACGTCGAAGTGGCGATGCAGTACACGGACAGCTACGCCGAGCAGATCTTCGCCTACGCGAACAACATCAACACGATCGAAGGCGGCATGCACCTGCAGGGCTTCCGCCAGGCGGTCACCAACGCGGTCAACGCCTACGCGCGCAAGCGCGGCATGCTCAAAGAGACCGACGGCTCGCTCTCGACCGACGACATCGTCGAAGGGCTCACCGCGGTCGTTTCGGTCAAGCTGCAGGACCCGCAGTTCGAGGGCCAGACCAAGACGAAGCTGGGCAACGCGCGCGTCCGCAGCATCGTGTACGGGCTGGTCAACGAGCGGCTGGAGTTCTTCTTCGAGGAGAACCCGAAGTTTGCGCGCGCGATCGTCGAGAAGTGCATGCAGGCGCAGCGCGCGCGCGACGCCGCCAAGAAAGCGCGCGATCTCTCGCGGCGCAAGAACGCGCTGGAAGGCTCGGGACTGCCTGGCAAGCTCGTCGACTGCAAGAACTCCAACCCCGCGGAGAGCGAGATCTTTCTGGTCGAAGGCGACTCGGCGGGCGGTACCGCCAAGGGCGGGCGCGACCCGAACACCCAAGCGATCCTGCCGCTGCGCGGAAAGATCATCAACGTCGAGAAGGCGCGCCTGGATAAGGTGCTCTCGAACGAAGAGATCCGCACGATGATAACGGCGCTCGGGACCGGCTTCGGCGACGAGTTCGACGTCGGCAAGCTGCGCTACCACAAGATCATCATCATGACCGACGCCGACGTCGACGGCTCGCACATTCGCACGCTTTTGCTGACCTTCTTCTACCGCCAGATGCGTCCGCTGGTCGAGGAAGGGCACGTCTACATCGCTCAGCCCCCGCTCTACGGGATCAAAAAAGGGAAGAAGCAGTGGTGGGCCTTCTCCGAGGCCGACCTCAAGACGGTGCTCGACGGCGCCGACGCCAAAGACTTCGCGATCCAGCAATACAAGGGTTTGGGCGAGATGGACGCCGAGCAGCTGGCCGAGACGACCATGGAGGTAGGGCACCGGCGGCTTAAGCGCATCACGGTCGAGGATGCCGTCGAGGCCGAGCAGATCTTCACCGATCTCATGGGCGACAAGGTCGAGGCCCGCAAGCAGTACATCTTCGAGTACGCCAAGAGCGTCAAGAACCTCGATCTCTAGCCGGCCGCCCTCGGGGACTAACCAATTTGTCATCCCGAGCGTAGTGAGCGCAGCGACCGAGGTCGAAGGGCGCCAAGGTAGTCGTGCGCAAGCGGTTTCTTCTCGGCCTCGTGGCCGCCGCGGTCGTCGTCGGGATCGTGTTCGCGAAGCGGCACGAGCTGCTGCGCTTCGTCTTTGAAACGGCGGCGAGCGCCGCGTCGGGCTACACCGTCCGCTACGACGACCAGCGGATCGGGCCGGACCATGCGGCGCTGCTCGGGGTGCGCGTCTCGCGCGGAGGCTACCCCTTGCTCGACGCGCGGCGCATCGACGTGTGGTACTCGCTGCGCGATCTGCTGCCGGGAAGCTCGCATCGCTTCGGGCTGGTCGGGATCGCGATCGACGGCGCCAAGCTGACGCTCGTTCACTTTCGCGACGGAACGTTCAACCTCAATATCCCCAGCGCCGCTCCGCCGAGCGGTCCGCGGATCCCGCAGCGCGTGGATCCGGTACCGCTGCAGTTCTATCTGCGGATGAGCGGAGCGCAACTGGACCTGCTCGAGCCCTACGCCTACGACGTGAGCGCCAAGCGCATCCAAGTGCGCGGATTTACCGTCGCGGCGCGGATCGATTCGGGCGCGCGCTCGCACTACGACGCGCACGGGACCTTCGTCGTGCGCCGCGCCAAGGATCCGTTCACGATCGCCGGTACCATCGACGCGCAGCGCGGCTACGCGATGCATCACGCGCACGCGCCGTTCTTTCCGCTGCGCGCGCTGGCCAACTACTTCGCGGACACGCCGGCGCTGCGCGTGCTGGCGGGCCGTGCGCGCAACTTCGACGCCCGCGCGTACTCGCTCGACGTGCGCCCCAACGTCGCCGGCACCTATCACGTCAACCTGCAGCTCGACCTCGATTCGGCCAGGATGAGCTTCGAGTCGATCGCGGACCCGATCGAGAACATCCGCGGGCACCTGCAGCTGGTCGATAACGACGTCTTCGTGCGCGGGATGACGGCCGATCTCGCCGGCGTCCCGATGCGCGTCACCGGCGGCCTGTACGATCTGAGCAGCGACCTGACCGGCAGCGCCCAGCTCCGCGTCGCCGTCGACGGTACCGGCGATCTCGACCGGCTGCGCAACGCCTTCACGTTCACGCGGACGCAGCCGATCGGCGGCGTGATGAGCTTGGGCGTGCTGATCGAAGGCCCGCTCGGCGATCCCACGATCCTCGCGCACGGCTACGCGGCGCACGCCTTCTACCGGGAGATGCCGTTCGACCGGCTCGACGCGCACGTCGTCTATCGCGACGGCCGCGTCGCACTGGCCCCGCTCGAAGCGAACTATGCCGGAACGCGGATCGGGGTGCGCGGCTACTTCGACGTCAGCGGTCCGCACGTTCTCTCGCGCATGGCGCTGCACGTCGCGGCGGACGGCCTGCACCTGCCCTATCTCGACGAGATGCTCGGCAACGAGCCGCTGCTGCTCGATGCGGTCGCGAGCGGAACCGACCTGCTCTTCCACGCCGACGGAGCCTTGGCGTCGGCGCGCGGCGTGCAGCGCGTCGCGGCGCTGGTCAGGCTCGAGCCAAACGGGACCGGCAGCGTCGAGCCGTTCTGGCTGCACACGCAGCGCGGCGATCTCGACGGCGGCTATCTGCTCGACCGGCCGCACCACACCAGCGCGTTTTGGGCGATTGCGGGCAATCTCGATCTGCACGCGCCGCGTTACAAGGCCTTCCCCGGCGTCGAGCTGCCGCAGATCCCGGCGATCGACGGGCGGCTCGACGCCTTCTCCGTTGCCGGCGGCGGCGACGGGCAAAACGTCGCCATCGCGGGTGACGTGCTCGGCGGCAAGTCCGACTTCGCGGGCGTGCACTTCGACCGCATCGAGGCGGCGTTCGGCGGAACGATGAGCGATGCGGCCGTCAACCGCATCGTCGCGACCGGACCGTGGGGCAGCTTCACCGGCAACGGCGCTTTCTCCACGCAGGCCTTCGTCGCGCGCGGCGCCTATCGGGGCACGCTCGAGGGGTTGCAGCCGTTCCTGGGCAGCGCGATCCCGGGGCACGGTCCGATCGCCGGCAACGCGGCGATCGCGGTCGCGGGCGATCGCATCGTCGTGCAAGGCGATCGTTTGCGAATGCCCGGCGCGACCTTGCGCGGCATTCCCGTGAGCCAGGCGAGCCTGACGCTGGCCGTCGACGGCGACACGCTCGACGTCTACAGCGCGCACGCGCTCGCCGCGGGCGGCGACGTCGTCGCGGCGGGGCGCTTCTCGGTCGCCGCGCGGCCGCGCGCCCTGCGCGCGCCGCTGGGCGTGGTGGCAAACCGTTTGAAGGCCGCGCAGCTGCACGGCATCGGCCTGCCGATCGACGCCGGCACCCTCGACGCCAGCGGCACGCTCGCCGCCGGCGCTCCGCTGCCCAGCTATCGCGGCGGCGTCACCATCGTCAAGGGACATCTGCTCGCGTTCCCGGTCGAAGGCAACGCGCAAGTCGACCTCGCCGGCGACGCCGTCCGGCTGACGCGCACGATCGGCGCGCTCGGCAGCACCTACGCGTTCGTCGACGGCAGTATCGGCGCGCTCTCGTCCGGCGCGCCGTCCTACGCGCTCGCAGCCGACGTTCCGGCGGCCGACGTCGCGAGCGCGCTGCACACGCTCGACGTGCCGAACTTCATGACGCAGGGCGTCTTCGACGCGCGGCTGCGGATCGACGGCCGCGGCGCGCAGCCGTTCGTGCGCGGGACGATCGGCGTGCCCGGCGGCGACGTCAACGGCTTGCCGTTCGTCGACGGGAGCGGCTCGCTCGAGGCGGCGACCTCCGGCGTGAGCCTGCATCACGGGCGCGTGCTGGTCGGCACGACGTACTTGCATTTCGCGGCGATCGCGCAGCCGCAGGAGAACGCCGTTCACCTCAAAGCCGTGCGCACCGATCTCGCCGATTTCAACAACTTCTTCGATACCGGCGATACGCTGGCCGGCAAGGGCAGCGTGGCGCTCGCCGCGGCGGTGCGCGGAGAGCGCATTTCGACCAGCGGCGATCTCGCAATTACCGGCTTTCGCTACCGCAACTTGCCGATCGGGAATCTGCGCGGCACGTGGTCGAGCTCGAACAACGAGATCAAGGGAGCGGTCGCGATCGGCGGCGAGGAAGGCGCGCTCGACCTGCGCGGGACGATCGGCCTCGCGCCCTCGCGCGATCCGGTCGCCCTCGTGGAGCGCTCGCGCTACGATCTCGCCGGCAGCGTCGATAACCTCGATCTCTCGCTCTGGGCCCCGGCGCTCGGATTCCACAGCGTGCCGATCACCGGCCGCGCCTTCGGCCGCGCGCAGCTGCGCGGCCGTTATCCCGCGCTCTCCATGCAGGGCACGGCTCGGGTCGACGGCGGGACGCTCGGGCCGCTCACGCTCGAGCGCGCCCGGATCGCCGTGCACTCGAGCGGCGCGCGCGTGATCGTCGACGACTCGCAGCTCGAAACGACCGGGCTGACCGCTGCGGCGACCGGGTCGTTCGGTCTGCGGCCTTCGGACAAGCTCGATCTCTCGCTGCACGCCGCGACCGACGATCTGCCGCGACTGGTTTTCGCGATTAGCCGCGTCCGCATTCCGGTGAGCGGCACGTTCGAATCGACGGTCCAAGTCGGCGGCACGCTGCACGCGCCGACCTTCGCCGCCGGCTTCGACGCGAGCGGCGTTTCGGCGTACGGCGTCACGATCGCCTCGGCGTTCGGCGAGGTGAGCCTGCACGGTACCACGGTGGTGCTCTCCAACGCCGGTGCGACCTTCACCAAAGGGCAGGCGACCATCGCGGGGTCGGTGCCGCTGCAGCTCTCGCCGCTGCGCATCGGGCCTGCGGACCAGCCGATCAGCTTCGATCTCGACGTCGTCGACCTCGACCCCGGCATCTTCGACGCGGTGCTTGGAAGCAACACGGTCATGGGCGGCACCATCAACGGTCACGTGGCGCTCTCCGGGACCGTGGGCCAGCCGCACGTCCTGGGCCGCGTCGATCTCGCCGGCGGATCGTACGTCAGCGACCTCGAGCGCGAGCCGATCACTGCGACGGTGGCGTCGCTGGCGTTCAGCCAAACGAGCCTGACGATCGACCGGTTCTCGGCCAAGGTCGGGACCGGCAGCGTCTCGGCTTCGGGCGCCCTCCATTTTCCGGGCGGCTTTACGTCTGCCGGCAGCCTGGCGTTTGCGCTCTCGGGGCACGCCGACGGCGCGCAGCTCAACCTTCCCGCCTACGGCAGCGGAACGCTCGACGCCCGCCTCGCGCTCGAGAAGGATCCGAGCGGAACGGCCAAGCTCGCCGGCACGGTCGCGCTGAGCAATGCGAGCCTGCCTTTCTCCGCCTTTATCTCGGCCGCGCAGCAGGCGCAAACCCCGGGTGGCCCGCCGATCCCGCTGGCTTTCGATCTGCAGGCCTCGGCGGGCAAGAACGTGCGCGTCCGCGGGAACGGGTACGGCGCCGGCCTCGATATCGGGGCGACCGGCTCGGTACACCTGGGCGGCACGCTCAAAGCGCCGACCCTCTCGGGCAGCTTCAACTCGACCGGCGGCACGCTCACCTACTTCGACCGAGCCTTCCGCGTGCGCCAGGGGGCGGTGACCTTCGATCCGGCCGACGGGCTGATCCCCACCATCCACGCGGTCGGCGCGACCAACGTCGTCAACCCCGATCCCGACCGCGCCCGCAATCCGTACGGCAGCGCGGACATCACGATCTCGGTCGACGGGCAGATCAACGCGCTCAAGATCGTCTTCAACTCGAATCCGCCGGGCTACACGCGCGAGCAGATCCTCGCGATGATCGCGCCGTTCGGCGGCTTCGTCAACGGGATCGGCTTCAGCAGCGCGACGGCGCTGCAGGCCCAGACGCCCAGCGGCGTGCCGATGATGGGAGCCGTCCAGCCGATACCCGGCATCTACGTGCAGCGCACCAACGGCACGGTGACCGTCGGGCAAGAGGCCTTCAACATCCTCAACGCCCAGTTCGCGGCCGGGCTGCTCGGCCCGGTCGAAAACGTCCTGGGCGAGGGGCTCGGGCTCTCGAGCGTCAACCTGACCCTCGGCTACTACGGGAACGTCGGGTTCGCCGCGACCAAGGAGCTCGGAAAGCAGATAAGCGCGGTCTACTCGGTGACCTTCGGCTTGCCCCAGATCCAATCGTTCGGCCTGCAGTACGCGCCCAGCGCGAACACCACCGCGACGCTGAGCCTCTTCACCCAGACCGGCCCGACGCCGCTCTTCACCACCTCCGGGGGGTACGTGGCCGGCCTCCCGACCAGCGTCGCCGGGCAGCCTCTCGTCGGCAACAACGGATTCAGCTTCAATCTCCGGCGCTTTTTCTAAGCGAAGCCTTAGACGGCACGGACTTTTCCGGCAAGGACCCCAAGGCGGGGGGGCGAACAGGGCGACCCGGACCGAAAACCGAGTGTGCCCACGCGCGCTCCGGCCCTTGCTGCCTCGTCGGCCCTACACGAAAACTCGAGGACGTTTTTTTTGCAGACCTTTGACCTTCGGCGCGTGCCCCGCGCACTGGTACGGTGTGCGGGCGCGGCGCTCGCGCTTGCCGTTGCCTTCGCCGTGATGGCCCCCGCGCTTTCGGCCGACGAACCGAAGATCGTCTCCGTCGACGTGACCGGCAACCTCCACGTACCCACCCAGACCATCATGGCCGTCGTTCAGGCGCACCCCGGCGACGTGTACGATCCCAAGGTCGTGCAGGACGACCTCGCCCGCATCAACGCGCTCGGCTACTTCGCCGACATCGCACCCCCGCTCATTCGCCAGCGGCCGGGCGGGATCGCGATCACCTATCGCGTCGTCGAGAATCCGGTCATCACGAAGATCGTCTTCACCGGGAACCACAAAGTGCCAAGCGACACGCTCCTGGCACTGATGGACCTCGGCGTCGGACAGGTGTTCAATACGAACACCTTCCGTCAGGACGTCCTCAAGATCAACAACTACTACGAGCGCATCGGCTACGGCGGTCAGGTTCCGACCCACGTACGCGACCTCAACCTCGATCCGCAGACGGGCGTGCTCTCGCTGACGATCCAGGAAGGCCTGACGGTTCGCCACATCGTCATCGGCGGCGATCCGCTGCTGCCGCCCCCGCTGATCCTGCCGGTGCTCACGCTCAAGCCGGGCGTCGAGTACTCCGACGACATCCGCGAAGCCGACTACAAGGCGCTGCAGAAGCTCTACGAAGACAAGTACCACCTCGAGATCGGCAACTTCGAAGGCGGGATCGATCCGTCGTCGATCGATCTGAAGAACTACACGGCCGACGTCAAGTACAACATTTGGGTCGCTCGCGTCGCGGTCGTCGAGATCACCGGCAACACCCGCACGAAGGACCAGGTAATTCGCCGCGTGCTGCGCGTGCGGCCCGG
>DATJRF010000203.1:0-26650 GCA_035505015.1 Verrucomicrobiia bacterium
TCGTTCGCGGCGACGTGCCCGAGGGCCTAAAGAACAAGCGCATCGTCTCGCTCGACATGGGCGCGCTGATCGCCGGCGCAAAATACCGAGGCGAGTTCGAAGAGCGGCTCAAGGCGGTGCTCAAGGACGTCGCCAGCTCCGAAGGCGGCATCATTCTCTTCGTCGACGAGCTTCACACCGTGGTCGGCGCGGGCAAGGCCGAGGGCGCGATGGACGCCGGCAATCTGCTCAAGCCGATGCTGGCGCGAGGCGAACTGCACATGATCGGCGCGACGACGCTCGACGAGTACCGCAAGTACATCGAGAAGGACGCCGCGCTCGAGCGGCGCTTTCAGCCGGTGCTCGTCGATCAGCCCAGCGTCGAGGACACGGTTTCGATCCTGCGCGGGCTCAAGGAGAAGTACGAGGCGCACCACGGCGTGCGCATCAAGGACGCGGCCCTGGTCGCTGCCGCGACGATGAGCAACCGCTACATCACGGATCGCTTTCTGCCCGACAAAGCGATCGATCTGGTCGACGAGGCGGGGGCGAAACTGCGCACCGAAATCGATTCGATGCCGCAGGAGCTCGACGAAGTTTCGCGGCGTGTCATGCAGCTCGAGATCGAGCGCGAAGCGCTGCGCAAAGAAGAGGATAGCGCGAGCCGCCGCCGCTTGGAGTCGCTCGAAAAGGAGCTGGCCGAGCTCAAGGAAGAGCAGACGCGCCTGCGCGTGCAATGGGAGGCGGAGAAGAACGCCGCCGTCAAACTGCGCGGCCTGCGCGAACGGATCGAGCAGACGAAGGTGCAGATCGAGCAGGCGGAGCGCCAATACGATCTCAACCGCGTCGCGGAGCTGCGCTTCGGCCAGCTCGCGCAGCTCGAGAAGGAGCTCGCAGCCGAGGAGCATCGCCTGGAGTCCGGCGAGGGCGGCCGCATGGCTAAAGAAGAGGTCGACGAGGACGACGTCGCCGAGATCATCGCGCGTTGGACCGGCATCCCCGTCGCCAAGCTGCTCGAGGGCGAGAAGCAGAAGCTGCTGCACCTCGAGGACGAGCTGCATCGCCGCGTGATCGGCCAGAACGAAGCGGTCGACGCCGTAGCCGAGGCCGTGCTGCGTTCGCGCTCGGGCTTAGCGGATCCCAACCGTCCGATCGGCTCGTTCATCTTTCTTGGCCCTACCGGCGTCGGAAAGACCGAGCTGGCGCGCGCGTTGGCGGAGTATCTCTTCGACGACGAGCGCGCGCTCATTCGCATCGACATGTCGGAGTATCAAGAGAAGCACACCGTCGCGCGCCTGCTCGGCGCTCCGCCGGGGTACGTCGGTTACGACGAAGGCGGGCAGCTCACCGAAGCGGTGCGGCGCCGTCCCTATTCGGTCATTCTCTTCGACGAGATCGAGAAGGCGCACCCCGACGTCTTCAACGTCTTCCTGCAGATCCTCGACGACGGGCGGTTGACCGACGGTCAGGGCCACACGGTCGACTTCAAGAACACGATCGTCATCATGACCTCGAACATCGGCAGCCATCGCATCCTCGACTACAAGGGCGCCTTCGAAGGGGCGGCCTACGACGAGATGCGCGACGCCGTGCTCGAAGAGATGCGCTTGCACTTCCGGCCCGAGTTCCTCAACCGCGTCGACGAGATCATCGTCTTCCACGCGCTCTCCGAGGAAGAGCTGGAGAAGATCGTCGAGATCCAGCTCGGCCGCCTGCGCAAGCGTCTGGCGGAGCGGCGCATCACGCTCGCGCTCACGCGCGAAGCGGAGCGGCACGTCGTCAAGGTCGGATACGATCCGAACTACGGAGCGCGCCCGTTGAAGCGCACTCTTCAGAAGGAGATCGAAACGCCGCTCGGACGCAAGATCCTCGCCGGCGAGATCAACGACGGCGACGCCGTCGAAGTCGGCTACGATCCGGAGCGCGGCGCGCTCACCTTCGCGGCGCGAGCGCTCGCTCCGGCGTTATCGGCTACCTAATACCGAGCTTAGCGAGCGCCGAGCGCAGCTGGTCGGTGCCGGTGTCGTACCCTTCGATCGCGTCGACGATCTTGCCGTTCGCGTCGATCACGTAGAGCATCGGCAGCGAGATCGTCGCACCGGTGGCGAGCGTCGTCAACCGTAACGCGACCGGGCCGCCGTCGAGCTCGATTCCCTTCGATGCGGCGTAGCTGCGGCAAGCGGCGTCGGAGAGCGCGGCGCAGCGGGCCGCCACGTCTGCAACGGCGGCGTACTGCGAAGCCGAAAGCGCTTTCTTTAGTTCGGGAAGCACCGCCGGCAGCATCTTCGGCGTTACGCCGTGCATCGTTAGGCTCGCGGGGGCGGCGTTTGCACTCGGCTCCGGCGACGGTACGCCGCCGGCTTCGCGCACCCGTTCGACGGGATACGCTATGCCGTATTTGGCGACCGTCGCGTCGCCGGCTTTCGCGTTGTCGAGATAATCGATGCCCAGAAACCTCACGCGATCCTTGAACGCCGCGTAATCGGCGAGCAGGCGCGGCATCTCGTCCAAGCAGCCTTGGCACCACGACGCAAACGCGACGACGACGGTCGGCTTCCCGGGGCTCACCAGCGGCTCCGGCGCGCCGCCGATCGGAACGAAGGTGAATGCGATCGCCGATGCGCCGACCCGAAACGCCGAGGGATCGGTAGCGCTCGTCGCCGCGGGCGTCGCGGCCAGAAACAGCAGCGCCGGCAGGGCGAAAATCGCCGCACGACCTTTCATGCCGGAACTCTACGGCGCGCAGCCGAAAACTCCGCTCATGGAGCGGCAGCAAGCGACGGTCACGCTCGTCAACGCGCACGGCGAGCGCGTCGAGCTTTCGGACGAAGGAGCGGCGATCGCCGGGATCTTCGTGCGCGACCGTCACGGACGCGTTGCCGACGTCACCGTCCCCGAAGGCGGCAGCGCCGGCAAGACCGTTGGGCGATACGCCAACCGCATCGCGGGCGCGCGTTTTACGCTCGACGGTCGGGTCTACCACTTGCTTGCCAACGAAGGCCGCAACACGCTGCACGGTGGGCCGGACGGCTTCGCCAAGCGAACGTGGCAGCTCGCGCGAGCGCGCAGCCAGGAGCGGCGCACGGTCAGCGCCGAGTTCGCGCTGCACAGCCCGTCGGGCGATCAGGGATTCCCCGGTGCGCTCGATTGCAGCGTCGTCTATTCCTTCGACGACGACTCGGCGCTGCGCATCGAGTACGCGGCGACGACCGACGCGCCGACGGTGATCAACCTCACGAACCACGTCTATTTCAATTTGCGCGCCGACGGCTCGCCGGTTGCCGTGCAAAAGCTGCGGATCGCGGCGTCGTCGTACACGCCGGTCGACGCTGCGATGATTCCCACGGGAGCGATCGCACCGGTCGAGCGAACCTCGCGCGATTTTCGGAACCTGCGTCCGATCGGCGGCGAGGCATTCGACTGCAACTTCGTGCTCGACGGGTGGGGCGGCGAGCTGCGCTTCGCGGCCGAAGCGTGCGACGAGCAGAGCGGGCGGCGCCTGGTCGTCGAAACGACGCAGCCGGGCATTCAGCTCTATACCGGCAAATCCGACGGCTTTGCGCTCGAGACGCAGCATTTTGCCGACTCGCCCAATCACCCGAACTTTCCGAGCACGGCGCTGCGCCCCGGGCAGACGTTCCGTGCGGTGACGCTCTATCGCTTCGGGATCCTGGGCACGGCCTGAGAGGGGCTCGCTGCGCCGCGCGGAAGGGTTGCGCGTGAACCGTACCGCGCTGCGCGCTTGGTTCGTGCTCGCCGTCGCATGGATCGCCGCGGCCGCGGCCGACTGCCTGGTCGAAGGACTCTCCAACGCCGGCTTCTTCGGCCCCGGCTCCTACACCGATCACAGCAATCTCGACGTCCTGCCGACGCTGATCGCCGGTGCCGCTTTCGTCGCCTTGCATCTCGCGCTGCGCGTGCGTGCCGCCTTCGATCCCGCCGCGCCGAGCTTGCTGCGTGCCGGCAGCGCGGCATTAAGCTCGGGTTTCGCACGCTTGCTTCCGGCGATCTTTGCGCTGCAGATCGTGACGCTCTTCGCGATGGAATCGACCGAGCAGAGAATCGTCGCCGGTCATCTCCTGGGCGGTACCGTTTGGCTGGGCGGCCCGGTTCTCGCCGCGCTCGCCATTCACGCCGTCATCTGTGCGATCGCCGCCTTCTCGCTCGCCGGCGCGATTCGCCTGTGCGCGCGGACCGCGGTACGAATCATCGTTCTCCTGCGCGCGGTCGTCGTGCCCCGCGCGCACGCCGCGCTCTCGCCGTTCCACTATCGCTCGCGCGGCATGGCGCTGCGCCGCCCGGCGCCCGTGCTTTGCCGTATCGGCGAGCGCGCGCCACCCTACGCGACGCGTCCAGCCTAGCTTTGCCAACGCGTCGATAGCGTCGGCACGCGGTGCATTGCATCGCGTGTGCCGGCGCTTTGTAGGGAGACCCCATGATCCTCAAGCGATTCGCGAAACCCGCCGTGCTCTTGCTCGTCGCCGCCGTCTCGGTCGCGGCCGGCTACCTTTGGCTGCGCGAGCCGATCACCAACGTGATCGCCCAGCGCAGCGCGGCGAACGCGTTCGGAAGCCAGCAGCTCAACGTCTTGCTCCTGGGTTATCAGGACGACGAGGCGACCACCGACACGATCATCCTCGCCCACCTCGACGTCGGCCGGCGCACGGCGACGCTGGTTTCGATTCCGCGCGATACGTGGGTGCCGATCCCCGGCCACGGCAACGACAAGATCAACGCTGCCTACGCCTACGGCGGCGCTCCGATGAGCGAGCGCGTGGTGCGCTCCCTCATGGGCGGCATTCCGATCGACGCGACGGTCGCGCTGCAGCCGGAGGGAGCGGCGCAGATCGTCGACGCGATGGGCGGGCTCAACGTCGACGTCGACGAGGACATGGACTACGACGACGATAACGGCGACCTCCACATTCACCTCAAGAAAGGCGAGCAGTACCTCACCGGCGGGCAGGTTGTGGGGTACGTGCGCTTTCGCCACGATGCGGCATCCGATTTCGGGCGCGTGCGCCGGCAACAGCAGGTGCTCAAGCTCATGCTCGACCAGCTCAGCCAGCCGCAGAACTGGGCGAAGCTGCCGCGAATCATGCAGTTCGCGCGCAAGGACATGCAGACCACGCTGAGCGACCAGCAGCTCGTGGCGCTGCTGGAAATCTACCGGAACGTGCCGCAGGATAACGTCCGGACGTTCACGCTGCCCAGCCGCGCCGGTTGGGTCGGCGACGCCTCGGTCGTATTCGCCGATCCGCGCTGGGCAAAGCTCATCGGCAGCGTGCTCTTCTCGAAGAGCGATCCGCCGCAGAACGTCGTGCTCGTCGCTAACGCGACCGGGAGCCCGGATCTCGATCCGACGATCGTCGGGGCCTTGCGTGGAGGCGGATGGAACGTGCCGACCTTCCTCGACGAACCGCCGCGCTCCGCAAGCGTCACGGTCGGAAGCTCGCCGGCCGCCCGCCAGCTCTCGCAGATCTTCGCGACGGCGACGCGCCCCGGAAAGACCGACACGCTGGTCATCGGCTCGGATCTCGCCCCGCAGAGCGAGTAGCGGGCTAGGAGCGGCTGAGCTCGCGCTTGCGCGCCTTGAGGCGCTCGCCTTCGTCGAGGATGCGCTTGCGCAGGCGAATCGATTTCGGCGTCACCTCGACGAGCTCGTCGTCCTCGATGAACTCGATCGCGCGCTCGAGCGAAAGCTCGTCCGGCGGGGCGAGCTTGACGTTTTCGTCGGAGCCGGCGGCGCGCATGTTGGTGAGCTTCTTCTCGCGCACGACGTTGAGAGCGATGTCCTTGTCGTCGTTTGCGCGGCCGACGATCATGCCTTCGTAGACGTCGATGCCCGGGCCGATGAAATACTCGCCGCGCTGCTCGAGCCCCATGAGCGCGTAGCCGGTGGTACGGCCGGTGTCGCTTGCGACCAGCGCGCCGACGCTGCGCCCGGGCAACTCGCCCTGCCACTCCTGATGGTCGTAGTAGGTGTGCGACATCACGGCGGTTCCGCGCGTGAGGGTGAGCAGCTCGCCGCGCAGGCCGAAGATGGCGCGCGTGGGCATCGTGTATTCGAGCCGGCGAGAATCGCCCACGTTGATCATGTTCGACATGATCGCCTTGCGCTTGCCGAGCGATTCGATCACGGCGCCGGAGTACTCCTCGGGAACGTCGACGACGACGTACTCGACCGGCTCCCAGCGCTTGCCGTCGCGCTCCATGACGATGACTTGCGGCTTCGATACGGCCAGCTCGTAGCCTTCGCGGCGCATCGTTTCGATGAGGATCGAGAGATGCAGCTCGCCCCGTCCGCGCACCTCGAACGTATCGGCCGATTCCGTATCGGCGACCCGCAGCGCGACGTTCGATTCCAGCTCGCGCATCAGGCGTTCGCGGATCTGCCGCGAGGTGAGGAACTTGCCTTCTTTCCCCGCAAACGGCGAGTTGTTGACGGAGAAGAACATCGAGACGGTCGGCTCGTCGACCGCGACGGCGTGGATGCCTTCGGGATTGCTCGCGTCGGCGATGGTATCGCCGATGTTGAGGTCCTCGATGCCCGAAACGCAGACGATGTCGCCGGCGGAGGCCTCCTCGACTTCGATGCGCTCGAGGCCTTGGAAGGTGAGCAGCGTCGTCAGGCGCAGCCCGCTTGCGACGCCGCCGTCGCGCGCCACCTTCGCGATCGGCGCGTTCACCCGCGACGACCCGCGGAAGATGCGCCCGATGCCGATGCGGCCGACGTACTTGTTGTGGTCGATCGCCGAGATCAGGAGCTGGAAGGGCCCGTCTTCGGAGGGTGCCTCGGGAATGTGGGCGACGATCGTCTCGAAGAGCGGCTCGAGCGAATCGCTCGTATCTTCGAGCGCGCGCTTGGCGATGCCGGCCTTGGCGTTGGTGAAGATCACCGGGAAATCCGCCTGCTCGTCGTTGGCGCCGAGTTCGACGAAGAGATCGAAGGTCTCGTTGACCACCTCCATGGCGCGCGCGTCCTTGCGATCGATCTTGTTCACGACGACGATGGCTCGCAGATCGAGCTCGAGCGCCTTGCGCAGGACGAAGCGCGTCTGCGGCATCACGCCCTCGGCCGCGTCGACGAGCAGCAGGACGCCTTGAACCATCTGGAGCACGCGCTCGACCTCGCCGCCGAAATCGGCGTGGCCCGGCGTATCGACGATGTTGAACTTCACCTCGCCGTGACGGATCGCGGTGTTCTTCGCAAGAATGGTGATACCGCGCTCGCGCTCGAGCGGATTGGAATCCATGACGCGCGTCGCGACGTGCTGGCCCTCGCGGAAGACGCCGCTCTGCTTGAGCATGGCATCGACTAAAGTCGTCTTCCCGTGGTCGACGTGGGCGATGATGGCGACGTTGCGGAGATCGGGGCGGGTTTTCATCTGAGAGGGGCGGTTCGCCCGCGCGCCCTCGCCTTCCCGGCGGTTACTCGGCCTGGGGCAGGGTGAACCAGAAGGCGGTGCGTTTGCCGGGCTCGCTCTCGAAGCCGATCTGGCCGTTCATCTTCGAGACGAGCTCGCGGCAGATGTAGAGGCCCAGGCCCGTCGAGCCGTTGTCGTGGGAAAGGCGGCCGAAGCGTTTGAAGAGCTTTTCGCCATCCGTCGTGGGGACGCCGACGCCTTCGTTGAGGACGGTGATCGTCACCTCGCGATCGCCTGCCGGCTTCACGTCGACGTGCACCGGGCTATGCGGATACGAGTACTTCACCGCGTTCGAGAGCAGATTCGCGAGCACTTGCACGAGGCGGCCTTCGTCGGCGTAGACGCGCGGTACGGGATCCAAGTAAGCGACGTTGAAGGCGCGGTCGGGATGTTCGCTGCGGATGCGCGCGATCGATTCCTCGATGATGTTCACCGGCGAGACCGGCTCGATGCGCAGCGAGAGCTGCCCCGCGTCCATGCGCGAGAGCAGCAGAAAGTCTTCGAAGATCGTCGCGAGCCGCGACGTCGCGTTGCCGAGCACGCCCAGCAGCTCCTGGCGGCGCTCGTCGCCCATCGTCTCGAAATGGGTCTCGAGCAGCGAGGTGGCGCCGCGAATCGCTGCCAGCGGCGAACGAACTTCGTGCGAGACCATGCCGAAGAACTCGTTCTGGAGCTTGACGTTCTCCTCGAGCAGCTGCCGCCGCTCGATCTCGGTGCGGTGCGCGCGCGAGTTGCCCAGCGCGAGCCCGACGAGGTTGAGGAAGAGCTGCATCTGGCGCAGCGTATCGATCGACGGGACGAGGCCGTCGTTGGGCCCGTCGACCGAGAGATAACCGAGCATCTCACCGGTCGGGTCGGGCAGCACCATCGTCAACGTGTCGCGCTCGTGCCACGCATTGGGCGTGCTGCGCGGTTCGTGGCCGGTGCTCTGGCCGACGTAGATGCTGCGCTCCCAGAATACTTCGCGCTCGGCCGGGCTGTAGAAGCAGTTCGGCAGCACTTCGAACTCGGGCAGCAGGATCGTCTTGACCGCTTGGCGCGCGATGCGCTCGCCCAGGCGTACGCGAATCGTCTCTTCGTCGAAGCCCAGCAGCACGCGGCGGTAGAGATCCCCGCCCGGCTCTTCGGCAGCGACGATCGTGACGTACCGGAAACCGAAAGTCACCGATACGCTTTGCGCGATCGATTCCAAGGACGAGGTGATATCCTGCGACTGCAGGATGTCGTGCGTGATCGCGAGCAAGCGCTCGAGGAGATCGCCGCTCGCGGACGGGCCCCGCGCGATCTGCATTCTAGTCTCTAGGGTTTTTAGCTCCAGGTCATCTTTCCCGTGGCCCGCGGGTATTCCGAGGGCCCCGAGGGTGTAAAGATGGCGTCAAACCCTCGCCGGCGCCGGTCGCTGGACGGAGACGCCTTGCCCCGGGAAGACAGGGCAGAAGACGGCGTCTCCGGCCTGCCGGCGCCTAGCGCTTGGCAAAATCCTCGATCGGAATAAACCCCAACTGGTCGATTGCCCCGTCGTCGGAACGCACGTAATTGATGAACGCCTCCGCCTGCGGCGCCGATTCCTTACTCGTATACATGTGCTCGTAGGACCAGAAGCCGTATTTTCCGTCGCGCATGTTGGCGATGGTTGGGGCAACGCCGTCGATCGCGATCGTGGGCACGTTGAACTTCTGCGCGTAGCTCAAGCCGACGTAGGAGATCGCCCCCGGGCGATTCTTGACCTGGCGCGCAACGTCTTCCGACGAGTCGATCGTGGCTCCGATCTGCGCGGGGTCTTTGCCGCTCATGATGTAGGTCGTGAAGACTCTGCGCGTGCCGGAGCCGAGCGGCCGGTTCACGAGCAGGACCGCCTGGTCTGCGCCTCCGACCTGCTTCCAGTTCTTGATCGTCCCGCCGAAGATGCCGGCGATCTGCGCCTTGGTGAGGGATTCGACTCCAACGTTTGGTCCGTGCACGACGGTGAAGGCGACGATTGCGACCTCGTGATCGACGAGATCGGTGTCCGTGCCCGCAACGTCCGAGTCTCCGATATCGACCGCGTGGTTCATCGCGTCGGTCAATCCGACCGCCGATCCACCCCCCTTGACCGCGATGTCGACGTTGGGATACTTGGCCATATAGTCTTGGGCCGCGGCGCTCACGAGCGGCTGAAGCGCCGTCGAGCCGTCCGCGGTAATCGTGGCTTTGGAACCGCTTGCCGCCCCGCCGCTGCACGCAAAAACCGCCAGCAGCAAAGAAGCGGCGGACAAGAGCGAGAGAATACGCATATCCCGCACCCCCTTATGGACTTACCACTCTAGTCCGATCCGGCCCGTCGTGCAAGTCCGGAGCCCGGTAGGCCTCAACGCCTTCTTCGAATAAGTGCCCCGACTAGCTCGTGGGAGCGTACGAGTCTGGTGGCTCGCACGGTCTTCAAAATCGCTGAGGCCGTCGCAAGGCGGCTGGTAGGTTCGATTCCTACACGCTCCCGCCACGTTTTTTCTGAAGGTTCTTGCGACGCGAGACGTTGCTTGGAGACGGCTTCTAACAGGTTCCGGTGGCGTTGCTTTGCTTGCCGGGGTAGATCTCGACCAGGCCGGTTGCCGCCGCAGGGGCGCTTTGGCTCTTGAGCAGCGTTCCGAGCCCGCCGATCACTCCGCCGTACGCGCCCTTCGTCGCCGTCACGTAGCACGGCGTAAACGGAACGCTGAAGCCGTCGACCGTCGCTTCGCCCACCGCCGTGTAAACTTTGCCGGCTACGATGGCTTTGCCGGTGAGGCCGCCGCCGGCGGAAACCTTGGTGCCGAACGTCGTCGCACCCGAGAGCGCGAGCTGCAGATAGAAGATCGGCTTCCCTTTGCCCAACAGCGGAAGATGCTTGTAGTTGGTCGCACTGCTGGTAAGCCCGAGCTTCACCGACGGGCTGGCTCCCGGATAATAGATCGTGCCGCCGAAGCCGCCGCTCGCGGGAATGCAGAGCGACCCGCCCTTGCCCGAGAGCGTCTGCGTCAGCGACGCGTAGGTTGCCGTCGTCTTCTGCCCCTTGCAGGCTTTCGGCACCGCCGCCGACGCGGCGGCCGGGGCGACGTTCGGCGCAAAGCCGCTCGGTACGAGCGGGCCGCCCGAACGCCCCGCGCACCCGGCAACCAAAACCACGGCCGCGGCGGCGGCAAACGAAACCAAACGTGAAAACGAACGCATCGTGATCGCCCTCCGGGAGTATCGTACGAAAATCCGCGGCCGAATGCTAGGGTGCTATTCGCCCAATCTTGTTCGCACCCGATTCGGCGAACCACAGGTTACCGTCGGCGCCGACGGCGATGCCCAAGGGAAGGGCGTGCGCGGTCGGAAGCGGGTATTCCGCGAACCGGCCCGCCACCGTTACGCGCCCGATCTTGTTGCCGTCACGCTCCGTAAACCATAGCGCCCCGTCGGGCCCGGCCACGATGCCCCACGGCAGCGCTCGCGGCGTCGGGATCTCGTAACGATGCACCACGCGGCCGTGCGTGTTCATCGCCCAGATGATGTTCGCGTAGTCCGACGTCCACCAGAGATTTCCGTCCGGACCGACCGCGACGCCGTTGGGGAAGTCCGCGTATTTGTTCTGGTAGAGCGGGCCTTTGAAGAGCGTCAGCGCACCCGCCGCGGTGATGCGGCCGATCGCAAGCGTTCCCGATTCGACGAACCACATCGCGCGATCCGGCCCCTGCACGATCGCGCCGGTTTGACTGGATATCCCGTCGAGCCCGAACTGTGCCACGCGTCCCGAGCGCGAGATCCGCGCTACGCCGGCGCAGCCTTGCGTAAACCAGATGCTGCCGTCCGGTCCCGCCGCGACGCCTTGCGGCATGTAGTTGTTGTCGTTCCACTGCGTCACGGTGCCGGCCGTGGTAATGCGGGCGAGATGCGAGCCGTACGGGCTCGGGCCTTCGTTCTCGGCGAAATACAGCGCGCCGTCCGAGCCGAGCGCGATTCCCTGCGGCTGCGCGTTGCGCGCGGCCAGCGCAAAGGTTCGGATCGCGCCGTCGGGAGCGATTCTTCCGATCGCATTCGCGCCCGGCTCGGTGAACCAGATCGCCCCGTCCGGCCCGGCAGCGACGGCATAGGGAACGGCGTTGGCGCGGGAGCGGGAGATGGAGAACTCCGCGATGGGGTGCAGCGCTGCGGTGGCGACTGCCGGCAGAGCGGGACTTACGGCGGCGGCCGGTGGGCCGGCACAGGCGGCGAGCACGGCACCCAGGAGCAGGCAGGCACGGCGACCCATCGAGCGACCTCCCGCTTAAGCAGCCTTAAATATCCTTAAGCTAACCTTAAGCTACGCTGCCCGAAGGAGGAGCCCCTGCCGGGCCGTTGTATGGCGCCGCCGTGGCCTACTCCGGATTGGTCGAGAAGCAGATTTTCGAGATGCCGGGACCGTTCCGCACGGCCGGCGGGGGCGTCGTCGAGCGGGTGCGCGTGGGGTTCGAGGTGCTGGGCGAGCTCGACGCGGCGCGCTCGAACGCGATCCTCATTCCGCATCCCAACGTCGCGTCGTCGCACGTCGCCGGGCGCTATGGCCCGCAGGACGCGCTGCCCGGCTACTGGGATGCGATCGTCGGGCCGGGATGTCCGCTCGATACCGACCGCTATTGCCTGATCGGCGTCGACGCGCTCTGCAATCCCAAGGCGGCGGACGGCGTGACCGTTACGACCGGACCTTCGTCGATCGATCCGGCAACCGGCAGGCCTTACGGCATGCGCTTTCCGACCATCTGCGTGCGCGATCTCGTCGAGGTGCAGCGCGCGGTGCTCGCGCATCTCGGCGTCACGCAACTGCACGCCGTCATCGGCGCTTCGTTCGGCGGGATGCAGACGTACGAGTGGGCGGTGGCCTATCCCACGTCGGTCGCGCGCATCGTGCCGGTGATCTCGACGCCGTGGGTAGGCGCCTACGTTCTCGCGAAGCTGCGCGAACTGCGCGCGGCGATCGCCCTCGATCCGAACTGGAACGGCGGCGACTACTACGGCGGCGCCCAGCCGGTCGAGGGTCTCACGATGGCGCTGCGCCTGCTCTACGTGGCCGCGGTGCTCACGCCGGAAGGCGCCGAAGCATCCTACGCGCGCCGCTGGGCCGACCCGCAGCGCGACCCCGCCGACTCCTTCGATAACGAATACGCCGTCTGCGCGTGGCTCGACGCTCTCGCCCGCGACCGCGCGCAGGTGGTCGATGCAAACAACTTTCTCTACACGCAGCGCGCCAACGAGCTTTTTGCCGTCGGCGGCGCCTCGACGTTGAAAGACGGAATGCGCTCCATTACCGCCAAGGCGCTCGTGATCGCCGCTCGCGGCGACGAAATCTTGCCGCCCAGCTTCGCGCGCGCCGCCTACGACGCCCTGGTGGAACAGGGAAACGACGCAACCTTCTTTGAAATCGCCGGATCGATGGGCCATCTCGACGGCGTCCTCTCAATCGCTCAGGCCGGCGAGGCGATCGCCGCGTTCCTCGCTCGGTGACGGAGGAGCCGCACCTTCGGCGCAGCCTCGGCCTGATCGACGTCGCGCTCTTCTTCGTCATCGCCGGTTCCAATCTTCAATGGGTCGCGACCGCGGCGGCAGCCGGGGCGAGTTCGCTCGTGGTGTGGGTCATCGGTTGCCTCGCGATGTTCGTGCCGCTCTCGATCGTCGTCGTCTATCTCTCGTCGCTCCATCCCGACGAGGGAGGCATGTACGTTTGGAGCAAGCGCGCCTTCGGACCGTTCTCCGGTTTCATCACCGGGTGGACGTACTGGACCTCGAACTTGCCGTACTTCCCCGCGCTGCTCTACTTCGCGGCGGGGAACGCCCTCTTCGTCACCGGCAATGACGGCGGCTCGCTCTCGGCCTCCCCGTGGTATTTCATCGGCTTTGCAATCGGCGGCTTGGCGCTCGCGACGCTGCTCAACGTCCTCGGGCTCGACGTCGGGAAGTGGCTCAACAACGTCGGCGCCACCAGTCGCTGGGCCGTCACGCTGGCGCTGATCGGCTTGGGCGCACTGGTGTGGTGGAAGTTCGGGCCGGCAACGCGCTTCGACGCGGTGACGCTGCGGCCGGGCATGCAGCTCAAAGATCTGCTCTTCTGGTCGACGATCGCCTTTGCGTGGACGGGACCCGAGGCGATGTCGTTCATGGCGGGCGAAGTGCGCAACCCTCGCCGCGCGATTCCCTTCGGCCTCGCGCTCGCCGCGCCGGCGATCGCGGCGATCTACATCTTGGGCACCGCAAGCGTGATGGCGACGATGCTCCCGGCCGACGTCAACCCGTCGTCCGGCGTCATGCAAGCCATCGGCAACGGCGCGGCGCGCTTCGGCTGGTCGTTCCTCACGCCGGTCGCCGCCGTCCTCGTGACGATCAGTTGCTTGGGAAGTTGCGGCGCATGGCTCGGCGCGGTCGCTCGCATACCCTTCGTCGCCGGCCTCGATCACTTTCTGCCCAAAGCGTTCGGGCGGATGCATCCGCGCTGGGGTTCGCCGGTTGCGGCGCTGATCGTTCAGTCCGCGATCGCCGCGGTCTTCATCTTTCTCGGGCAAGGCGGCACGAGCGTGAAAGGCGCCTACGCGGTCCTCGTCGATTCGACCGTCGTCATCACGATGGTCCCGTTCCTCTTTCTCTTCGCCTCCGGCATCAAGCTCAGTCGCGAGCCCGCTACGCCGGGAACCCTGCGCGTGCCCGGCGGACGCTGGACGATCGCGGCCTGCGCGTTGGTCGGCATCGCGACGACCTGCGGCGCGATCGTGCTGGCCGTCTATCCGGCTCCCGACGAGCCGAACAAGGTTCTCGCGGTGGTTAAAGTGCT
Organism: Verrucomicrobiia bacterium; assembly: GCA_035505015.1. Classification (GTDB taxonomy): domain Bacteria; phylum Vulcanimicrobiota; class Vulcanimicrobiia; order Vulcanimicrobiales; family Vulcanimicrobiaceae; genus DATJRF01. The sequence continues at coordinate 14,203 of DATJRF010000203.1, forward strand.
CGGCCTCACCGCCCTGATGGTCGGAAGCGGCGTACTCTTCTACTTCTTGGGAAAGCGGCGCGCGACGCGCCTACAGCAGGCCGCGCGCGTGAGCGGCACGTAGCGCCTGTTCGCGGCCGCTGCAGCCGAACTTCGCGATGGCTTGGCGAACGTGCCAGCGGATCGTGTGGATGCTCGTGCCGGTAGCGAGCGCAATCTCCTTGGGGGTTCGGCCGTCGGCGAGTGCGCGCATCACCGCCAGCTCCGCCGGCGTGAGCGTGACGCTGACGGCGTGCTGCGCGGCGTACGCCTCCACCGCAACCTCGAAGAGCCGCGCGTAACCGCCGTACCACTGGCGGTGCATCGTCTCGAGGTGCGGTGCCGCGGCTTCGAGCGCCGAGCCATTCTCGAGCGCGTTTGCCACCGCCGCCGCGGCACCGATGAAGGCGCTCGTTACCGGCGTCGCGACCGTCGGCTTTCGCTTGAGCAGGCGCGCTGCGGCCGTGCCGCGACCGGCGAGCGCTTCGGTGAGCGCGCACAGAGCGCGCGCGAGTTCGCGCGCACGCGGAAACGAGCCGCGAGGCGAAACGCGGATCTTGCCTTCGCGCATCGATTCTGCCACGCACGCAAGTGCCTCGTCGCGCCGCCCGGCAAGCAACAGAAAAAGCGCGCAGGCCGCGCGCGCGATCACGCGCTCCTCTTGAAACACCTGGCCTTCGCAGACCTCGAGCTGCAGCCGCGCCGCGTCGCCGAACCGCCGGTCCCAGGCGGCCAGCATCGCGCGCGCCCACAGGGCGGCTTTGCGGATCTGCGGCTGCTCCGGGCCGGGCAAATCGTCGTAGGCCTGCAGCAGCGCCTCGAGCGACGCGGCGTCGCCGCGGTGCAGCTCGATATCCAGCTGCCGAGCCAGCGAGTAGCGCGTGAGAAAGAGCGCTCCGGACTTCGCCGCGTTCTCCGCAGCGTTGGTAGCCGCGACCAGCGCCGCGGAAAGATCGTCGTCGTTCATCGCGGCGTTGCTTCCGAGGTTCGTGTAGATCAGCGACGCCAGGCGATGCATGCCGTTGGCGACGGCGAGCGCCGCCGCGGCCGAAAGCGTGCGAACGGCGCGCACCGAATCGCCGTGCAGCACCGCCGCGCTGCCGAGCTGATGGAGAATTTGGACGCGAGCCAGATCGGACTCGCACGCGAGCGCGAGTTTCTCCGCTTCGTCGAAAAGCCGGTCGAGCCCGGCGTGGCGCCCGGCGCGCGCGTAGGCGACGCCCAGCAGCGCCAGCAGCTCCCCGCGCAGAGCCGGCGAGAGCGAGGGGTCGAACGCCAGCGGGTCGAGCAGCGAGGACGGATCGCGCTCGAGGTTGAGCAGCACCGCCGCGAGCTTGGCGACGAGCAGCGCGCGCAGCGGCGGATCGGCACACGTCGCGAGGGCGCGCTCGAAGAGCGACTGAGCGCGATCGTAACGGCCGGCGATGCGCTCGAGATGCCCGCGGATGCCGACGATCGCGCAGTTCGAGGTGCGTTCGCGTTCGGGGAGCGCGTCGATTGCCGAGGCCACGGCATCGCCGTGCGCCCGCTCGACCAGCTCGAAGCCGTTGCGCTCGAGCAGCGCGACGATCTCGCCGCCGGCGCGCATCTGCGCGAAGATCCGCAGCGCCGGGATCACGAATCCGCAATCGCGGAGCGCGCGCGCCGCGCGCAGCCGGGCACCGTGCTTGGCTTCCTCTCCTTGGAGCTCGAGCTCGTGCTCGAGAAAATCGCGGAAGAGATCGTGACAGCGATAGCGCGGGCTCGCGCCTTCGGGGCGGCGGGCGATCGCGGAGAGGAACGTCGCCCGGCGGTGCAGGTCGTCGAGCATCGCCGCCGCTGCGGGGAAGCCGGCACGTTCGAGCACGGCGACGTCGATCTCGGGCAGCAGCGCCGCAACCGCCAGCAGTTCGCGCTCCTGCGGCGCGAGCAGACGGTAGACGTGCTCGGCGAGAAACTCGTACGAGAGCGCTCGCGCGGTCGCCGCCGCGCTTTGCAGGTCGGGCGTGAACTCCGAGAGCCGCAAGGCGAGGGTAAATGCCGTCGCCCACCCGGCGGTCGTCGCGAGGAGCCGCTCGACGTCGCGCGCCGGGAGGTTCGAGCGCATGCTGCGCGCGGTGCGTTCGGCCTCGTCGGCGGTGAAGCGGAGATCCGCCTCGTCGATCGGTGCGCCTGCATCGCCGTAGGCGAGCCAGGTACCCAGCGGCAGGTGGCGCGCCGAGCGCCCCGCGACGATCCAGCGTGTAGAATCCTTGGTACGAGCGATCAGCGCCGCCAAAAAAGCCGCGCTGGCGGGATCCGCGTCGGCGTGGTGGACGTCGTCGATCGCGACCAACTGCGGCCGGCGCTCGAAGTGCGTCGTGAGCCAGAGCGCGAGCACGGCGCCGGGGTCCTCCGAGGCGAGGGCGCTCGCGACCGCGTCGGCGACGGTGCCCCGCGCGCGCGGCGCGACGTCGCGCAGCGCCTCGGTGAAGCCGCGCACGAAGCCGAGCAGCGACGCGTGCTCGGGGCGGACGTCGTAGCGGATCGTTTCGGACTGCAGCGTGCTCAGGTAGTGCGCGAGCGCCACGCTCTTGCCGCATCCGGCCGGAGCCAGAAGGAGCGTGATCGGCTGCGCGGCCGACGATTCGAAGCGTGCGACGATGCGGGCGCGCTCGATCATAGGAGCCCGCGGGCGCGCGCGGCGCGCACCGCCTGGTCGCGCCCGCTGCAGCCGAACTTGGCGATGCTGCGGCGGATGTGCCAGCGCACGGTGTGCACCGTGCATCCCATTGCGAGCGCCACCTCCTTCGGCGAGGCGCCTTGTGCGAGCGAACGCAGGACCGACGCCTCGGCGGGTGTCAGCGTGACCTCGGCATGCGCTGCGTCGCGCCGCCGGCGAATCGCCGCGTCGATCGTCGCGACGATGCCGCCGTGGTGGTGGGAACGGAGGATCTGCGCCTGCGCTGCCGGCACGCCGGAGAAGACGCCGTGCGCGGCGTCGCCGACGATCGCGAGGGCCGCCGTGCGAGCCGCCCGCGCGACCGGCCAGTCGATCTCGCCGTGCGCTCGCAAACGCCGCTCCGCTGCGGCGATGCGTCCCGAGAGCGCCTCGGCGATCGCGCAGAACGATCGTGCGATCTCGCGCATGCAATCGTAGTAGCGCCGCGGCGAACGGCGCTGGCGCGCCTCTTCGTCGGCATCGCGGACGCAGCGTGCGGCTCGCTCGGCATCGCCCGTCGCCGCGGCGCAGAGGGCCGACCAGGCCGCTTCGTAGATTCGTTCGTCCTGATTCCAGAGCCCGTCGCGAATCGCGTCGTGCAGCCCGCAGGCTTCGTCGAAGCGCCCCTCCCACGCGGCCAGCATGGCGCGCGGCGGAGCGGTATCGACCGGACGCGGCGGCCCCGGCAACCGGGCATACTCGTCGAGCAGGGAGCGCACGACCGCGGCGTCGCCGCAGAACATCTCCAGCGCCAGCCAGCGGCCGATGACGTAGCGCGCGATGTAGGTATCGCCCGCGCTCGCAGCGGCCTCGGTCGCGAGCGCGATGCTCGCACGCGCGGCGTTCCCGTCGAGCTCGTTCGTCCATTGATGCTCGCTGAGGTTCGCGTAGACGATCGCCGCCAGGCGATAGCGCCCGCTCGAGATCGCGAGCTCGGCCGCTCGGCTCAGCGCTTGCGTCGCCCGCGGCCCGTCGCCCAGCAGGTAGGCCGCGATCCCCATGCGGTGCAAGATCGAGGTGCGCTTGTTCGTCGAGTCGGTTGCCGTTGCAAGCCGTTCGATTTCGTCCAAGAGCTCGGTCGTGAGCGAGTCGAAGACGCCGAATCTTCCATAGGTCATGGCGAGCAGCGAGAGCAGCTCGCCGCGCAAGCCGACGGGCAACGAGGCATCGCGCGCGACCGCCTCGAGCATCGCGATCGGATTCTTCCCGGTGTTGAGCGTGGCCAGGCTCAGGCGCGCGAGCAGATGGGCGCGCAGCGCAGGATCCGTCGCGCGCGCGACCGCGCGCTCGTACCATTCGACCGCACGATCGTACCGGCCGTCCAAACCTTCCTGCATGCCGCGCAGGCCGAGCAGCACCGGATCGCCCGCGCTCTCGCCGGCCGGCAGGGCGTCCAGAACGTATCGTAACGTGTCGGCATGGCCTTCCTCGTGCAGTCCGAAGCCGTGCTCTTGCAAGAGCGCGACGGCCGGTGCGGTCGCGCCCAAGTCGGCATAGATGCGCAGCGCTGCGACGTGGTAGCCGCAATCGGCCAGCGCCTGGGCGGCGCGCATCCTGGCCGCTCGCGCGCGCTCCGCTCCGCTTCGCTCGAGTTCGCGCTCGAGGAAATCGCGAAAGAGGTCGTGGCAGCGGTAGCGGCGCGGAGAGGCTTGCGCCGCGTCCGCGGGCGCGACGGAGAGAAAGCTCAAGCTGCGGCGGATATCGTCGAAAATCGGTCGCGCGCGAGCGAAGCCGGCGCGCTCGGCGACCTCGACGTCGATCTCGGGCAGGGTCGAGCAGAAGAGCAGCAACTCGCGCTCCTCGGGTGCGAGCGACGCGAAGACCTGCTCGGCGAGATAGTGATAGGAAAGCTCGCCTGCGTCGGCGGGATCGCTGCCCTCGCTCGAGCGCCCCAGCGCGTTGAGGGCGAGTCCGAAGGCGGTAATCCAGCCGCCCGTCTGCGCGAGCAGGCGATCGACCTCGGATTGCTCCAATCCCGCGGGCGCGGCGGCGGCGCGCGCTTCGTCGGCGGTCAGCCGAAGGTCGGCCTCCGTGATGGGAACGGCCGCGTCGCCGTACACCAGCCAACTGCTCACCGGGAGCTGCGCCGCCGATCGGGAGGAGACGATCCAGCGAGCCCGGCGCTTGGTGAGGGCGATCGTCTCGACCACGAGTTCGGCGCAACGGGCGTCGCCGTCGGCAAAATGCAGGTCGTCGACCGCGACGATGCCGTCGAACGATGCGATGCGCTCGGCGATCCACTGCGCGATAGCCGCCGCGGGCGCCTCGCCGCGCAGCAGCGCATCGACGGCCTCGAAAAGCGCCGTCGTCGCAAGCGGCGTCACTCGCGCGAACGCCTCGCCCAAGCCGCGCGCGAAGCCCGCGAGCGTCGCATGCGCCGGGCGCACGTCGAAGCGCACGACGGGTGCGTCGATACCCTCGAGGAACTGCTGCAGCGCGACGGTTTTGCCGGAGCCGGCCGGCGCGATCAGCAGGGTAACGGGGTGTGCCTGCGCGGCGGCCAACCGCGCGAGCACGCGCTCCCTGCGCAGCAACGGTGAGACGGAGAGCGGCACGGGCGCTCTCCTTTCCCGGGAAGGCGACGGCCTCCTCAGTGCAGATTCCACTCCAAACGTACGTTCGCGCTGCGTCGCGGCGGCGACGACTGCGAGCACTAAACTATGTCAAAAACGGCATAAAGCCGGACAAAATGCGACCAATCCCCTCAATTTTGGTGGTTTTCACAATGCCGGTGAGGCGATAGCCTAGAGCCTGACGCAAGGGGGGTCTACAGGTTGCAGCTAGACGTTCCAGACGGCAAGGCGGAAGAGACGCGGGCGTTTCGGTCGCGCTTGCTCCCCGACGAGGTGCAGCGGCGCCTCGCCTACTATCCGCGGGCGCTCGATGCGGCGCTTTACGTACGAGCGAATCTCGCGCGGCAAGTCAGGCTCGACGACGTTGCCGAACGCGCCGGCATGACGTCCTGCGCCTTCTCGCGCTACTTCGCGGAGAAGGCCGGCATCACGTTCTCGTCGCTCCTGAAGGTGCTGCGCATCGAGCGCGCTCTCGAGGAGCTGGAGTATCGCGACGGCGCGATCTCCGATCTCGCCGTACAGAGCGGCTATCAAAGCTGCTGTACGTTCTCCCGCGCCTTCAAGGAAGTGGTCGGGAAGACGCCGTCGGAATACCGTCGCCGCGTGCTTTTCGGCGCGGTCTTCGACGACGCGTCTTGAGCGGCGTCGCCACCGAAGGCGGGCTGCTCTATTCGCCGCTGCGCGAGCGGGCACGCAGGACCGCGATCGAGCTCGGCGAGCGCCTGCTCCAGTTGGCGAGCGCGGCTGCGGACGACGCGCTGCACCAATGGGCGCCGGCGCGCGGTCTCAACGGTTCTCCGGGTTACGCGCTCGCGTTCCTCGAGTTGGCGCGCGCGACCGGCGACTCGCGCTTCGAGGCGGAGATGCACCGCCAACTGCGCCTCGCAGCCGCGGTAGACGACGATCCGCAACTCGGCCTCTACAGCGGCATCTCGGGATTGCGCGCGAGCGCGGAGATCGCGACGGCCGTCGAGCCGCGCTACGTTCGCCTGGTCGAGCAGTGCGACGCATTCGTCGATGCTCGTCGCGACCGGCTGACGATCGTACCGCGCACGTTTTCGGACTTCGACGTGATCTCGGGTTGGAGCGGCGTGCGCCTGGCGCGTTGCGTGCGCGGCGCTCGCGAGCCCGACGCCGCGGTCGGCGCGCTGCTGTGGGTCATCGAAGACGAATCGCGCTGGCGCCGTCCGCACCCGTTCACCGGGTCGGTCGAGAACGACGTGGGGTTGGCGCACGGCATGCCCGGGATGCTCGCAACGCTGGCGCTGACGCTCGACGAGATCGACCAGAAGCTGTGTGACAAGATGCGCGAGTGCGCGTGGAATCTCACCCGGTATACGCGCGCGTGGCTGGGCTGCTTGGCGTGGCCGGTCTGCGCGCAAGCCGAGCCGCGCGAATGGTATCGAACCGCTTGGTGCTACGGCGCGACCGGCGTACTGGCATCGCTCCATGCGGTCGCGCGCCGGATCGGCGACGCCGAGCTCGAGGCGTATGCGCTCGGCGGCCTCGACGGATGGGCGCAGCGGATATGCTCGCCGTCGTTTTCCAGCGATCAGGCGATCTGCCACGGAACCTCGGGCAACGCGTTGATCTTTGCCAGCGTCGCCGCGTCGAGCGGCGTCGCCTCGCTGCAGGCCGCAGCCCGGCGGCTCGTCGCGGAGACGATCGCCCGGCTCGAGGGCAACGGCTACCTCTGCCTCGTTCCGACCGGCGACGACGGCGGAACCGCGCAGTCGTACGGAGAGCTCACCGGGACCGCCGGCGTGATTCTCATGCTGCTGACGCTCGCGGGAGATGCCGACTCGGCTTGGATGCGCTGCCATGCTCTGCATCCGCTCGGCTGAAGCGCGCGATGCCGCGCTCGCGCTCGGCGAGCGGCTGCTCGAAGAGACCGCACTCCCCGACGCGGTCGATCCGAACCTCGAGCGTTTTGCAAACCGCGCCCTAAACGGCCCGCCCGGCTTCGCGCTCGCCTTCCTCGCGCTCGGTACCGCTACGGGGGATTCGCGCTTCGAAGCCGCGATGCACGGGCAGTTGCGCCGGGCCGCTCACGCGCAGGACCGCCCGCTTCCCGGGCTCTTCAACGGCATCTCCGGACTGCGCGGCGTGGCGGCGCTCGCGGTGGCCGCCGAGCCGCGCTACCGCCGCTTGGTCGAGCGGTGCGACGCGTACGTCGAGGAGATCGTTGCGCAGCGCGCGCCGCGGCGCGCCGCGCTCTACGGCGAGTTCGATCTCATGTTCGGCTGGAGCGGCATGCGCCTGGCGCGCTGCGTGCGCGGACCCTCGGACGACGACGCCTTGATCGAACTGCTCGCGTGGGTGGCGGGAGAGGACGAGCGGTGGTGCTGCCTGCATCCGCTCTATCCGCAGGACGGTCCGGTCAACCATCTGGGGATGGCGCACGGGATCGCGGGAGTCTTGAGCGCGCTGGCGCTGACCGCCGGATCGCCGACGGCGTCGCAGGAAGAGATCGTCCGCTCTTGCGCGAGCAGATTGGCGGCGAGCCGGATTTGCGGCCGCGACGGTACCCTCTCGTGGCCGCGCACGGCTCAAGACGGGGAGCGCGATCCTTGCCGCTCCGTCTGGTGCGTCGGCGCGGGTGGGATTGCGATCGCTCTGCTCCAGGCCGCGCAGCGCCTGCGCGACGCCGAGCTGGAGCGATTCGCCGTCCTCGCGCTGGAGCGGATGGCCGCACGCCCGCGCGATCGATGGCTGATGAGCCAGAACGGGATCTGCCACGGTACGATCGGAACCGCTCTCGTTTTCTACGTCGCCGCGCGGCGCACCGGGCGCGAGGATTTCGCACGGCTCTCGCAGCGGCTCGCCGCGCTTACGATCGAGGAGCTCGCCGCCAACGGCGGCCGCGTCCGGACGCGCGGCTTCGACGGAGCGTTCTACGACGCCATCGGCGAGCTGAACGGGATCGCGGGGATCGTAACGGGACTTCTCACGATCGCCGGCGAGTTCGATCCGGCGTGGCTGCACCTGCACGGCATGCAGCCGTGACGCGTGCGAAAAAGGACGAGGGCGAGCGCCGAAACGCTCGCCCTCACAGAGCTCGGCCTAGCAGCAGAACTTCAGGGTGGTGCCGCCGCAGCTGGACTTCGTCAGCTCTCCGCCGCGACACGGGTACGGATACGTCGGCAGCGTGTACTCCGCCGTCTTCTTTTCGCCGGTCGCATCGGCGATCTTCAGGTCGAGTTCTTCGAACAATGGACTCTCCTTGTAGCGTGTGTGTGCTTGACGCGACCGATTCGCGTCGTCGCTGCGGACGCATTTGCCGGGAGTTTTCGGGATTTGTGCGCGCTTTGCGGCAATGCGAAATGCGAGGGCGGCTCTTGCCGGCCTTTTTGCGCGATTTGCTCTTTGATGCAGCGCGCATAGGAAGCAACTGCGCGTCGGCGCAAAGGCAGGGGCGCCGATGATGCAATCGCCCAAAACCCCGCTCGCCGCTTTGCGGCGAGTGGTCGCCGTCTCCAAGCCGCCGCCGTGGTGGCTGGCCGGCGCCGCCGGAGCGCTGCTGCTCTCGACGGCGCTCGGGACGCTGCCTCCGCTCTTCGTCGGAAAGATCGTCGACGCGCTGCAAGCGGCCGACGGAGCCGGCGCGATGCGCGAACTGGCGCTCTACACGGCCGTGACGATCGCCGCCGGTCTCTGCTCGTTCGGCGAGAGCTACGCGACGACCGCTCTGCGCGAGGCCATGGCGCGCACGCTGCGCGTGAGGCTGATGGGGAAGTTGATGCGTGCCCGGCTCGATCGCCTCGAAAGGCTGACGCTCGGCGAGATCGCCAACCGCGTCAACGTCGACGTCAACGAGCTTTGCGCGCGCTTCGAGTACTCGCTCTTCCCCAGTATCGAGGGCGTCTGCCTGGTGATCGCGACCTCCGCGACGATGCTCGCGATCGATTATCGCTTCGCGCTGGCGTCGTTTGCGGCAGTCACGCTCGCGGTGTTGCCGGCCAAGCTGACCGCGGCGCGCTATACCGAGTTGCAGCGCTCGCAGATGAAGGTCGGAGACGAACTGGCCGGGACGGTTACCGAAAGTGCGACGCTCTCCGCGCTCGCGCTCTTGCGCAACGCGCGCGCCGCCGCCCGCGAGGTAGCCCGCTTTGCGGCGCTCGCGGATCGCTCCAAGCAACTGCGGCTCGCGGCGGCGGCGCTGGGCGGCGCGACGAGCCTGGCGACGACGTTTGCAAATCTGGCCGGCCCGATCGCCGTGCTTTCGCTGGGCATCTATCTCCTGGTACGTCACGAAACGGGCGTCGGCACGATCGTCACCTTCCTGATGTATCAGGCGCGCCTCTACTCACCCGTGTCGGGGCTTTCAGTCATCCCGCTGCAACTCGCGACCATCGGCATCTCGGCGGGCCGCGTCCTGGAGATCGACGACCTGGAAGAGGAGCGCTCCGGCGAGCGACGGTTTCTCGGCGGACCGATCGAGCTCTGCAACGTCCACGTGGCGCGCGGCTCGCGCAGCGTGCTCTCGGACGCGGCGCTCCACATCCCGCTGGGCGCTCGCGCCGCGATCGTCGGCGAGAGCGGATCGGGCAAATCGACGATCGCCGCACTGCTGCTGCGCCTGCACGATCCGACGCTCGGGCGGCTGCTGGTCGGTACCGCGGACCTGCGCGACGTGGCGCTCGACGAGTTGCGCTCCGCCGTCGCGGTCGTCGCGCAGGATCCGTTGATCTTCGATGCGAGCTTGATCGAGAACCTCACGTACACGAATCCGTCGGCGAGCGATGCGGCGGTGGAGCGCGCGATCTCGCTGTGCCGGCTCGACGAGGTTATCGAGCGTTTGCCGGAGGGTCTGCAGACGCGGCTCGGGCAGCGCGGCTGCCGCCTCTCCGGGGGCGAGCGCCAGCGCATCTGCCTGGCCCGCGCGGTCGTGCAGGATCCGGAGATCCTCGTTCTGGACGAGGCACTGACCGGCGTCGACGTCGCGACCGAGATGCGCATCGTCGACGAATTGGGCGTCGCGCTCGGCGGGCGAACCCTCGTGGTCATCACCCATCGGCTGGCTTCGATCCGCTCGTTCGACCCGATCGTCGTCGTCGAGAGCGGGCGCATCGCCGCAAGCGGCCCGCATCGGCGCGTTTGCGCGGAATCGGCGTGGTACCGGTCGGTGTGCGGCGAGCGCTCGGAGATGGCGACGGCGTGAAGCAGAGGTCGCTCTACGATCTTACGACGCGGCCGCTGGTGGTGGCGCGCGTTCCCTCCGTTCCCGCCGCGGCGGCGGTGCGCGTGCTGGCGGCGGCGGAGCCGCTGGAAGCCGCACGAGCCTTCTATGCCGGCGACGCCTTCGCGCGCGCGGCGCTGGCGGTGAGCTCGCCGACGCTGGCCAAGGCGGTCGACGAATGGATCGCCGGGAGGCCGTGCCGCAATCCCAAGACGCCGCTGCGCGCGCTCTCGTATCTCGTGCGTATGGCGACGCGCTCGACGCCGTTTGGGCTCTTCGCCGGCGTCGAGGCGGTCGATCTCGCAGAGCGGACGAGTCTCGTCGTCGACGAGGCGGCTCGCCGCACGCGCACGCGCCCGGATATGGCGTTGCTCTGCCGGCTCGCCGAGGTGCTCGAGGCGGGCGACCTTCGCGGCCGCGTTTCGTACGTCACCAACGCCTGCGCCTTCGTGCGCGGCGAGCGTCTCTACGTCACCAACGTCGCGCTGTCCAACTACACCGTCGTCGATCGCATCGCCAAGACCGAGCAGCGCGAGGTCTCGCTCAAACATACCGCGGCGGTCGCCTTCGTGCGCGAGCTCTGCGCGCAGCCCGTGCCCTACGACCGCATCGCGCGGGAGCTCGCGGTGCGTTTCGAAGCCCCCTTTGCGGACGCGTCGCGGCTGCTCGACCGGCTGGTGGAGGCCGGCGTCGTGATCTCGGAGCTGCGGGCCTCGCCCTTGGGCGATCCCGTCGCCTATCTCTTGGAGCGCTTTGAGGCGCTCGGCGCCCCGTTCGCCGCCGCGCTGCGCGAGGCGGTCGAGGAGGCGGCCCGCGTCGACGCGATTCCGCTCGCGGCGCGCAGCGCGCGGGATCACGCCGAGCTGCACGACCGGCTGGCGGGGCTCGTGGAACCGGCCACCCCTTTCGCCGTGCAGATCGATATGCGTGCCGGCGTTACCGGCGCGCTTTCGCGCGCCTTGCTCGACGACGCCGAACTCCTGGTCGACTCGTACGTGCGCATGGGCCGTGCGATGACGCTGCAAGCCTTTCGCGAGCGCTTCCTCGCGCGCTACGAGGGATCCGAGCGAATGGTGCCGCTCTTGGAGCTCGTCGACAACAACCTTGGCCTGGGCCTGCCGGATAAGACCGCGTACGCCGGCGCACCCAACCCGGAGCGCGACGCGCTGGTGCTGCGCCTGGTTTCCGAGGCGCTGCGCACGAACGCCGAAGAGATCGTGTTGGAAGGCGAGCTGCTGGAACGCTTCTTACCGCCGGTCGCACCGGCGGATCGGATCGCGCCCTCTCTCGAAATCGGATTCGCGATCGCGGCGTCAAGCGCCGAAGCGATCGACCGCGGCGATTACCAGGTGGTTTCCGGCTTCGTCAGCGACGTCGCGACGCGGTCGCTCGGCCGTTTTGCGACCCTCCTGGGCGACGGCGTTACCGCCCGCATGCGCGAGATCGCGCGCGCGAGCTTGGCGCAGGGTGAGTTTGCGGCCGAGTTTGCGTACGCGCCGCCGTCCACGCGCGCCTATAACGTTTCGATCCGGCCGCTGCTCTTCGATTGCGAGGTTCGTGCGGGCATCGGTGAGCCCGCGAGCGGCGATCGGCTCGACCTCGCCGATCTTTGGGTGGGAGTCGAGGAGGAGCGCTTCTTCTTATGGTCGCAGTCGCGCGGCCGCCGGGTCGGCGTGCGCGAGACGCATGCGCTGACGACGTATTCGAGCGCGCCCAATCTTTGCCGGCTGCTGGCGTTGCTGCACGCCGACGGCCGGCGGTTTCCAGGCGTCGACTGGGGGCCGGCGCAGGAGTTTCCCTATCTGCCGCGCCTGCGGCGCGGCCGCGTCGTCCTCTCGCCGCGCCGCTGGCGCTTCTCCCGCGCGCAGTTCGGCGTTACGGCGGCGCAGGCGCAGCGCGAGTTCGAACGGCTGCGCCCGCTCTGGAACCTCCCGCGCTATCTCTACTTGTGTGAAGAAGACAACCGGCTGCTGCTGGATCTGGATTCCAACGCCAACG
>DATJRF010000204.1:0-3069 GCA_035505015.1 Verrucomicrobiia bacterium
TTCTGCATCGCGGCGATGACGGCGAACTGCTCCTCGCGCGGCACCTCCGGATCGATGCGATGGAGCTGCCATAGGTCGATGCGCTCCACGCCCAAGCGCCGCAGGCTCATCAAGACGCACTGGCGCAGGTAGGCAGGCTTGCCGTCGCTCTCCCATGCTCCGGGCCCCGTTCGCAACAGACCGCCCTTGGTTGCGACGAGCAGCCCGTCGTACGGGTGGAGCACCTCTCGGACGAGCAGCTCGCTCGTGAACGGCCCGTAGCTGTCGGCCGTATCGAAGAAGGTGACGCCGACCTCGCGGGCGCGGCGCAGCGTCTCGCGCGCCATCGCCGGATCCTTGGGGTCGCCCCAGATGCCGTCGCCCGTGATTCGCATCGCTCCGAAGCCCAAGCGGTTGACCGCGATGTCGCCGCCGACGCGGAACCGCCCCGAGGCCGCGGCCGAGATTGTTGCATTCATGGTTCGTGCAACCCGTCGACTCGTGCCGGCGGTTTCGCAGAGGATGGTGCATGCGTGGGGAGTGCCGCTCGCCGTCCTTGCAAGCACGGCCTGGCTCGCTGCGGCGCCGGCGAGCTCCGGCGACGCGTATGCAATCTACGATCGCGCGCGCGAGGTTTGGAGCCACGAACGCTATCCCGACCCGCTCGCCTATCGCATCACCGTGCGCGTCGACGAAGGCGCGAAGCGCGAGGAGCAGCATTATCGCGCCGAGACGATCGCCGGCGGCGTCCGGGTGAACGGCGTGAGCGATGCGGAGCAGCAGGCGCCGCACGAAGCCAAGGGCGTCAACTTCCGCGTGACCTATACGCTGGGCTGGGAGGTTCACTCGGGAGGAGGCAGCGAGACGAGAACGATCGACGCGGACCGCAAGGAGAGCTCGCCGGATTACCTCGGCGTTCCGTTGCTCAGTCCCGAATACTCCTTCGGGCTCAACCCCGCGCGAGAAGTTGCGCCGGCCCCCTCGCCCGGGGCCGCCGCCGGCACGCAGCCGCGGACGATCGCAACCGTGATTACCATCGACCGCTCCTATGACGTCACGCTCGCCGGAACGGAGATGCTCGGCGGGATCGCCGCATACCATTTGCGTCTGCGGCCACGATTCGATCCCGAGCGTTTCCGCCTGCGCGACCTTTGGGTCGATCGGTCGACGTATGCGGTGCTCGAGGCCACCGTTGCGGGGAACTTCACCAACTCCCCGGGCAAGGACGTGCCGTGGAGCGTGACCTTTCGCAATGCCGGAGGTGCAACGTATATCGATACGGAGAGGGCCCTCGCTCCGCTCGTCTACAAGCACGACCGCACGTTCACGCACGCCGCAATCGTCTTCGACGAGATCGGGCCGCCGCCGAACTTGCCGCTGCTCCCCGTGATCGATCGCAGCGACCTCCTGGAGGAGCCGGGTTACTAGCGGCTTCTAGGGGCGGCGCAACGCGCGCGCCAGCTCAAAGGCACCAAACGCCAGCGCAATCAGACAGGCGCCGTCGATGAAGAGGATCGTCGGGCGCAAATGGCCGTCGGCGCTCACGGCACCGCAGGCTCTGCCCACGGCGCCGACGGCCGCGCGCGCGCCGAGCAGGAAGCGGTCCCACGGATTCGATTGCAGTCCTTCGGCGTCGCGGACTTCGGCCACGACCTCCTCCGGCCGCCAGTCGTTGCCGCCGACGATCGTGCGCACCGTCCCGTCGGCGTTGACGATGGCGAGCGCCTCGCTATGAACGATCGTCGTTTCGGTGCGCGCGGCGACGCCGATGCCGAAGGCCAGTGCGATGTCGCGCATCGTCTCTTCGTCGCCGGTCGCGAGCGTCCAAGGAGGATCGTGCGCGCCGAAGAGCGTCGCGTAGCGCGCGAGGACCGCGGGCGTATCGTAAGCGGGATCGAGCGTGAACTCGATCATTCGCGCGTTGCTCGGGAGCAGCGATTGCATCGCTTCGAACTTCGCGGAAACGAGCGGGCACATGCGCGCGTCGCGGCAACGCGTGTAGATGAAAGAGACCAGCGTCGTGTGCCCGCGGAAGTTGCGCCAGGAGAGCGCGCGCCCGGCCTGATCGACGAAGTTCGCGTCCGGGACGATCGAGCCGGGGCGCAGCAGCGGCACGAACGGCGCCGCCCCGGCCGGCGGCGCGGCGCTCGCGGAGAGCACGCGAATACTCCAAGGATAGGTGTTCTCGTCGACCGTACCGGCGACGCGGTCTCCGGGGCGAACGCTCTTGCCCTTCGGATCGATCGTAAACGTCATCGTCATCGCCGGCATCCCGCCGAACGCTTCGTGATGAATCGTCGCCTGGTGCCGGGCCGCATCGACGCCGAGCACGGTTCCGTGGAGCACGAGCATCGCCGAAGCGACGACCGCGACTAACGAAACGATATCCTCACCAGGCGCTCGTCGCTCACCCCGGCCGCGTTGCGGGCGATCACGTCGAGCGTATAGGGCCGCTTGTAGTACGGCACCATATCGAGAACGTGCTGGCTGAAACGGAAATCGCCGTAACCAACGCGGTCGGCGACGAACGAAAAGGACTCCGTGCGGATCTCCAAGCTCGCGACGTTGGTCGTCGTGATCGCGCGGCCGACCCAATCGGAGCCGCTCGGAATGGTGGTTTCGTTCATCCAGAGCGTAAGGATCTGCGGTGGAGCGTCGCCGGGGGCGATTCGCGGCGCCGGCCACGGGTTCGGCGAGGCGACGACCGCCGCATCGTTAACCCAGGTCCCTTGTTCGGCCTCCGCACACGCGCAGAGGAGCGACAACGCTGCGACCGCCGCGAACGTGCGCGTGAGATACATGTACGGGAGCTTCCCCTCGATGCGATGAATCCCCGCTTCCATGACGACGCGACCTGCACCGAGCGCGCTCTTCGATTGGTCGATGGCCGTCGTGAGCCTGTGGCTATCCGCCGGAATCCTCATCGACGCCTGGTACCATTTTCACTCGACGGTCGAGACGTTCTTCGAGCCCGCGCACGCGTTGCTCTACGCGGGCTTGCTCGCCAGCTACGTCTTCACGGCGATCGCCGTGCAGATCTATCGCCGGCAGGGGTTTGCGCTGCGCTATGCGCTTCCGGCCGGCTACGAG
>DATJRF010000205.1:0-16126 GCA_035505015.1 Verrucomicrobiia bacterium
TTCGGCTGCCGGCGACCTGATCCGCGGTCAGTCCGAAAAGAAAGAAGTTCTCTTCGCCGGCCTCCGCTGCCATCTCGATCGTGGCGCCGTCACGCGTGCCGACGGTGAGCGCGCCGTTCATCATGAACTTCATATTGCTCGTTCCGCTCGCCTCGAAACCCGCGGTGGAGATTTGGTTCGAGACGTCGGCGGCCGGAATCAAGCGCTCGGCGAGCGAGACGTTGTACTCCGGCAGGAAGACGACCTTGAGCTTGCCGCGCATCGCCGGGTCGCCGTCGATCGTGCCCGCGAGGTTGTTGACGAACTTCACGATCAGCTTCGCGAAGGCGTACGCCGGCGCGGCTTTGCCCGCGAAGAAGAACGTGCGCGGAACGATCGGAAGATCCGGGTTCTCGCGCAGCCGGTTGTAGAGAACCACGATGCGCAGCGCGTTGAGCAGCTGCCGCTTGTATTCGTGAATGCGCTTGATCTGGCAGTCGAAAATCGTCTGCGGGTCGACGATCTGCCCGGTCGTCGTCGCGAGCCACGTCGCGAAGCGCGTTTTTGCCTGATGCTTGGCATGGCGGAAGGCGTCGCGCATGCTGCGGTCTTCGGCCAGCGGTTTGAGGCGCTCGAGTATGCCCAGGTCGGCGATCCAATCCGCGCCGATCGCTTCGGTGACGGCGGTCGCGAGCGGCGGGTTGGCGAGCAGGAGCCAGCGCCGCGGCGTGACGCCGTTGGTGACGTTGCGGAAGCGCTCGGGGAAAAGCTCCGCGAGATCCTTGACGGTCACCGTGCGCAACAGCTTTGAATGAATCTCGGCCACGCCGTTGGTGCTGTGCGAGCCGGCGATCGCCAGATGCGCCATGCGCACCTGGCGGAGCGGATGCTCCTCGATGAGGCTGACGCGCTCGACGCGCTGCTCGTCGCCGGGGAAGCGCTCGCGCACGAGGTCGAGCAGGCGCCGGTTGATCTCGTAGACGATCTCGAGGTGGCGTGGAACGAGCATTTCGAACCATTCGACCGGCCACTTTTCCAGCGCTTCGGGCAGCAGCGTGTGGTTGGTGTAGCCGAGCGTGCGGACGGTGAGATCCCAGGCCTCGTCCCAGCCGAGATGGGCTTCGTCGAGCAGGATTCTCATGAGCTCCGCGACGGCGATCGAAGGGTGCGTGTCGTTGAGCTGAATTGCGACCTTCTCCGGCAGCGCGTGCCACTCGTTGCCGAGCCGGCGAAAGCGCCGGACGATGTCGGCGAGCGAGCACGCGACCAAGAAGTACTCTTGAATGAAGCGCAGCGCGCGGCCTTGGTTCGTGGAGTCGTCGGGGTAGAGGACGCGGGTGAGCGATTCGGCGGTGAGCGTGTGCACCATCGCGCTCACGAAGTCGCCTTCGCTGAACTCCTGGAAATCGAAATAGTCGGGGGCCGCCGCGCTCCAGAGCCGCAGCGAGTTGATCGTCTTCCCGCCGTAGCCGACGATTGGGCGCAGATACGGAATACCGCGCAGGCTCGAAGGCCGGCCGGCGGTCGCGTGCAGCCTTCCGTCGAGCAGCTCGAACGTGCAGTTGAAGCGCACGTCGACCGCTTGATCGAGCCGTTTGATCTCCCACGGATCGTGCTGCGCGAGCCAGTTATCGGGATCTTCGCGCTGCCAGCCGTCGACGATCGATTGGCGGAACATGCCGAACTCGTAGCGCAGCCCGCAGCCCATCCCGGGGAGCTGCATCGTCGCCATCGAGTCGAGGAAGCACGCGGCGAGGCGGCCGAGACCGCCGTTGCCCAGCCCCGCGTCCGGCTCCTCGTCGAGCAGGCTTACCCAGTCGAGATCGTTGTGCTTGACGGCCTGTGCGACGAGCGGGTCGAGCAGCAGGTTCGTGACGTTGTTGGCGAGCGAGCGGCCGATCAAAAACTCCATCGAGAGGTAGTAGAGGCGCTTGGGATTGGCGTGCTCGTAACAGCGCTTGGTCGCCACCCAGCGCTGCGAGAGGACGTCGCGCACCGAGTGCGCCAGGGCTTCGAAACGCTCGCGCGCGTCGGCCGCGGACGGGTCGATCGCGTTGTCGAAGAGCAGGTGCCGCTCGTAGAGCGCGTCGGGCGTTCCGGAAAAATGGAACGCCCCGCAGCCGTAGTGGGTGAGGGCGTTCGAGTGGCCGTTCGTCTCGGCCGCAACGGCCGGTGAGATCGTCGTTTCCGCGTCCATGGGCGCCTCCGCAGGTGTGGGGGATCCCACCATACCGCGCGCAGATTAAGGTTCGCTGACGCCTCCCGCCAAAAGAGGTTAGGAGTGCCGGCGCTCTTGCTCCATCTGCTGCGCGATCGCACGCAGGAACTCGCGTGCGGTCGCCGAGGCGATGCGCGCGCCGAGGACCGCGTCGAAGGCTTTTCCCGCGGCGCCGAGCGGCGGCTCGTATTCGCCGGCGAGTACGAGCGCGTCGTCCCCCGTGCGGTCGTCCCGCTCGACGGCGAGCGTGCCGTCGAAATCGGGGTAGAAGCGGCCATCGGCTTTCCAGCGTACGTTCCATGCGTGGTCCGGCGCTCCGGGCTTGGAGCGGTAGACGACTTCGACTTCCTTCTGGAGTGCGGGGCCCTCCCCGATGCCGGAGAGCGGCACGCGCAGGCGCACCCGGTCGGGCTGCTGGTAATCGGAGATCTGGCAGATCGTCCGGTTGAGGTACTCCTGCGGCTTCTCGTACTTGGGGATGGTGAGGCGTTCGGTGAGCTGCGTCATGCTCCCCAGTGTAGCGAGCGCTTGCGAAGAGCTCGTGAAATTATGGCGACGTTGCGGGCTGCGCGGCGTAGCGGAACTGACCCGGCATCCAGGCGCAGAGGCTGCGGTCCTTCATCACGAACGACTCGAAGCCGTCCACGTCGGGATTGTAGTCGGCGTTCTGCGCCTTGGTCGCGGGCCAATCGACCGCGGGCTCCTGGCGCGCCGCGGCGCGCGCCTTCTGGTTGGAAAACTGCGGGCCCTTCACGAGCGCGTTGAGCGCGGCAGCTAGACGTTTGGCATCGTTCACGCATCCCCGGTTCGCCCGAAGAGCGCGGGTATCCTCAAGGAGCGGCTTCTACCAGTGGAAGACGACGCCGAGGGCGGGCCCGCCGAGGCGGAGGATCTGCAGCGTTCCGGCGGTGCTGTTGTACTGCAAGTTGCGGTAGACCAGCACCACGTCGGTCGTTCGCCCGGCGTAACCGATGCCGCCGTACGCCTGCCACGTCGAGTTGTTGTTCCCCCAGCCGGCGTCGCCGTAGTACGGCACGTACCAGCGGTCGCTCAAGAAGACGTTACCGCGGACGCCCGCGATGAAGTCGCCGTAGGTGTCGCTCGCCGCGACGCTGCCGCTGGGGTGGATGAGATCGATCGGGCCGGCGAGGCTCCAGTCGGCGGAGGGGCGCGCGTTGGCGGAACGATAGCCGGCTAGGACGTCGAGCGTCCCGTCCGAGCCGTGCGCGAGCGTATAGCTCGGCGCGAGCTGCCAGATCGTCGTCGAAAGGTGCGTGTCGATCGAGACCTGGACCGGTACTTCCACCTTGCCGAGCGGGCCGCTGATGTTGGCGATCGTTCCGGCCTGGCTGCTGGCGTTGGCGTTGATGAAGTCCCAGTAGACCGAGAAGTCGTCGTGCCGGACCTCGCCCGCAACTTCCGCCGCGAAGTTCAAGCTCGCGAGGTAGTTGTTGGGACCGATGTTCACGTGCACGTCGACCGAGCGCCCTTTATCCGATTTTCTCGCCGACGGCACGGTGAAATCGGCCGAGCCGTTGATGTTCGGCGCCCACAAGTAGGGCACGACCGTAACGTGCCATTTGCCGTCCGCCGGCAAGCGCCAGAGGGTCTTGGGCGTCGCTGCCGGCGCGGGAGAGGCGCCGGGAGCGGGCTGTGCGACGGCCGGAGCCGCAAGCGCTGCAAAGAGGGCCGTCGCCAAGAGTGCCGTTCTCATATCTTTTCGAGTGTAAGCGTTTCCCGGCGGCCTGCCTGTCCCGAAATGGAAAGTTTTGCGGCTTTTAGAGCCTCCGGTTTTCCGCGAAACTTGCGATTCCGGGATACGCGGGAGCCTGGGCGATTGATACCCTAGGAGTATCGCGGGTCGCTCATTCGTTCACCGCGATAGTGGAGCGCTTTGGATCGGTATTCGGCTCGTATTCCGCCGTCGGCGTCGATCGCCGAGGACGTCTCGTACGATGCCTTGGTGGAGAGCCTTCGCGTCTACGTTCTGCGCGCGGCCTTCGCGCACGCAGCCGACGAGCACGGCTGGGAGCAAGAGGAGCTGCGGCGCCACGGTCTGCGGGCGGTCGAGCTCTTTCGCAACGCGCGCGCCGTTTGGGGAGACGAGGCGGGCTTCGAAGGCTTGCGCGCCGAGGAGGCTCGCCAAGGGCTTTCGGAGCGATTCGAGCGGCAGAACGAGCTCGATCCCCAGCTTTTCCACCGCCTCGAACGCGATCTTCGCGAGCGCTTTCGCCTCACGGGGTATCTCGTCGAGGATCTTGGTGAGGAGATGAAGGTGCTCTTCGAGGAGATCGAAGCCGACGCGAGGGACCGCGAACGCGACGCGCGCGACGAGCTGCTCGCGGAGTTGCTTGGGCGCTAACGTCTTCCCAGGATGTTCTCAGGCGGCTGGTAGCGTGAACGGATGGATGCGTTGGCCGACGATGTCTATTGCGGCGCGTTCCGCTCGGCGGGCACCGAGTGGACGCAGACCGGGCGCGGTCCGTTCGTCGGAAGCCTCCAATCTATCCGCGTGGGATCCGCTCGCGTCTTTCGCGACCGCTTCAGCACCGGGTGGCAGCGCAGCGGGCGCTTGAAGAGCGGGCACCTCCTCGTGGGCACGATCGCGGACGCCGCGACCCGCGCACGCTGGTTTGGCGTGCAGGCGACCGACGGCGACGTTGCCGTCGCCAGCGGCAAACTCGACGCGAGCGCGGTCGGCGCAGGGGAACTGTATTCCGTGCTCCTCGACGCGCGGACGGTGAGCGGCGGCGTCCCTTGCGTGGCGGCTGTCGATCGCGTGCACGACGACGCCTATCTCTGCAGAAATCCCTTGGCGGCCGGGCGTCTGCGCACGTTTTTGGGGACGCTCTTCGAACTCGGCGATCGCGTGCCGGGGCTGATCAAGGCCCCTGCGCTGCAGCGCAGAATCCAAGGCGCACTCATGAGCCTGTTGCGCGGTTCCGGCGAGGGCCGCCGGATCGTTCCCAACGCTTCGCTCGGCGGGCGCTTTGCGGCCGTCCAGTCGTGCGTGGCATACATGCGGGCGCACATCGACGAAGCGATCTCCCTGCGCGAACTCTGCGATCTTTCCGGTTTGCGGTCGCGCTCGCTGATCAACGCCTTCGACGCGCTCACGGGGGTCAGCCCGATGGCGTACTTGAAGGCGCAGCGCTTGAACGGCGTCCGCAGGGCGCTCATGAGCACGAGCGCGGATCGCGGGCGGATCATCGACATCGCGCTCGACTGGGGTTTCGGGCACATGGGGCATTTTGTCGCCGACTATCGCGCCATGTTCGGCGAGCGGCCGTCGCAGACGCCGCGAGCCGCGCAGTCGCGCCGCGAGCCGGGTAGGCGTGCCTTCTCGCGCGACGAGCGAACGCCGTACCGTCCGCATTCCACGGGCGGCTCCAACGATCCGTCGACGACGTTCCACTACGCGGCACTGCTCGCCATGGTAGAAGCCTTTGGCAACTAGCGCCGCGCAAACGGAGCGCGAGCTTCCCGCGGTACTGCCCTCGGTTACGGAGGTTTTCCTCACCTTTTTGGTCATCGGGGCGACGAGCTTCGGCGGCGGCGTGGTCGCCTATCTGCGCAGCGCGCTGGTTGCCAAGAAGAAGTGGATGGACGACGTGCAGTTCCTCGAGCTGATGTCGATCAGCAACACGCTGCCCGGACTCAACGCCACCAACATGTCGATCCTGGCTGGCGATCGCCTGCGCGGTTCCGTCGGCAGCCTGGCGGCGATGATCGGGATGTGCCTGCCGGGATTCATCTTCATGACCGTCGCCGGCATCCTGTACGGTCAGCACGGCGACCGTCCCCTCGTCGGAGCGATGCTCAAAGGCGTCGCCGCCGCGGCCGTCGGACTCATCGCCGGCACCTGGTACCAGATCGGCAAGAAGACGGTCAAAGGCTTCTACGACGCGTTCTTTATTCTCGCCGCCGTCCTGGGCGTGAACCACTTCAAGCTCGGCGTGCCCGTCACGCTGCTCGGAGTCGGCGCGCTCGCGATCTTTGCCAATCGCCCGCACAAAGAGCGCGTGGAAGGCAAGAAGGAGGAGGTCGCCGAGTGGATCAGCTCCCTGCGCTAGCCAAAGTCTTCGGCTATCTGTCGCTGCTGACCGTCGGCGGCGGCATGGCGGCCTTTCCGGAACTCAAGACCTTGGTCGTCGGCGTCCACCACTGGCTGACGGACACGCAGCTCATTCACGTGTACAGCGTCGGCCAGATGGCTCCCGGGCCAAACATGATGATGGTCGCGGCCGTCGGCGTAAAAGTCGCCGGCCTCGCCGGAGCCGCGGTCGCGGCGCTGGCGTTTTTCGTGCCCACCGGCGTGCTGACGTTCGCGATCGGGAGGCTCTGGAAACGGCTGGGGCACTGGCCGTGGAGGACGTCGATCCAGCAGGGGCTCGCGCCGGTAGCGATCGGGCTGGCGGTCGCGGGAACGATTTCGCTCGGCCATGGTGCCATCACCAACTGGGTCGCGCTGGCGCTCGCGGTGGCCGTCTTCGCGGCGACGCTGCGCACGAAGATCAACCCCGCGCTGCTGATCCTCTGCGGCGCGGTCGTCGGCGGGATCGCCTTTCGCTAGCCGTCACAATGTCAGCACGGTCGCGAGGGAGATCGAGATCGCGGATGCGAAATCGACGCTCTCATGGCTAGTACGATCACGCACCGGGAGTTCAAACTGCTGCTCAAGCCGGAGCGCTTCCCCAACCGGCGCGCGCTGCTGGACTTCAACCACCTGCTCGAGTCGATCGCGGCCAAACTCGAGATCCGCTACGAGCCGTTCGATCCGATCGATTCGCAGCAGCGCGTCGTGCAGTTCTACGATACGCCGGATCAGACGCTGCGCAAGCATCACCTGATCTTTCGCGTCCGTCAGATCCGTCAGGGCGGCTGGCCGGACGAGAGCTGGGAGGTGACGTTCAAACTGCGCCACCCGGATCTCGCCAAGGCCGAAGAGTTCGACAGCGGTTCGAGCTTTCCGAAACAGCAGCGCAAGAAGTTCAAGGAAGAACTGATTCACGGCGGCGCTATCGGAACGATCGCGAGCATCTACTCGAACAACTGCATCCTCGAGTCGCCGCAGCTCGACCTCGAGCTCCCGCTCGCGCAGCTAGCCGTCGCGTTTCCGCACCTCAAGGCGCTCGATTTGGACTTCGATCAGAAGATGTCGATCGTCAACGGCGCCAGGGTCTTCGAGATCGAAGCGAAGCTGGGGAATCTCTTCTTCGGCAAGCATACGATGGCGACCGCGACGCTCGCGCTCTGGGCGCGCCCCGTTCCCGATCGGTTCGAGCCTTTGATCGCGGAGTTCGGCTGGTCGTACCATCCGGTGCCCGGACCGGACGGCAAGCCCAAGAAGGCCGACGCGGTCGCCGACGATTTCTTCAAGAACATGCAGCTGCCGCTGCAAGATTGGATCTCCACGGGAACCACGAAGACCGCGCTGATCTACGGCGACCAGGGCGCGTAGGTCAATCGGCGGCGCAGCGAAAACGCAGGGTTTAAGAAGAAGGGGAAGCCATGACCGACCAGCCCGTGATTCTTCGCCGCGCCGCGGTACTCGCGGCCGCGCTCTTTGCGCTCGCCGCCTCGGGTGCGCTCGCGCAGGGCGCGGCGCTGCAGCAAAAGGTCGCCGCGATCGAAGCCTCCGCCGCCAAGAACAAGCAGATGCTCGGTCACTATACGTGGCAGACGCAGGAGACGATCAGTATCGACGGCGACGTGAAGAAGACCGCCCTCTATCAAGTGCAGCTCGGGCCGGACGGCAAGCCGGTCAAGACGGAGATCACCCAGTCGCAATCGGGGCGCCAGCGCAAGTTCGGCATACGCCATCGCATCGCGCAATCGTACGCCGACTACGGGCAGCAGATCGCGAGCCTCGCCCAGAGCTACACGCAATTTCAACCGGGCCGCATCGGCGCGCTCTACAAACAGGGCAACGTCTCGCTCCAATCGGGCGGCGTACCGGGCTACCAGGCCATCGTCGTCAAGAACTACGTCAAGCCGGGCGACTCGATGACGCTGGTCTTCAACCCCGCGCAGAAAGCGATCGTCTCGCTGCAGATCTCGTCGTATCTGAGCGCTCCCTCCGACGCCGTGACGATCGCGGCGCAGTTCGCGCGCCTGCCGGACGGAACCAATCACGTCGCGAGCGTCACGATCGACGGCAAGAGCAAGAATCTGACGATTCAAGACACCAACGGCGACTATCAGAAGAGCGCGGCGCCCTAGACGCTCTCCGGGGGGATGGGCGGCTCAAGCGACCAAGTCGTGCCAGCTCGCCGCGTGCAGCGCGACGCCGTAGTAGCGCGCTGCGCTGCGAATGTTGGCGAAGGCCTGGGAACGCTCGGCGTCGCTGACGCCGCCCACCTGTGCGAAGCGCGCGATCGCACTGCGGACGTGGGCGGCGTCGGTCAGCGGTTCCTTGCGCTCCGCCGGAAAGGCGAAGGCGCTGGCCGGGAGCTTCGAACGCGGTTCGTTGCGTTCGACGGGTTTCCACGTGATCTGCATAGGCCGTAGCCTACGGCGCGGATATTGCCGCGGCGTTACGGCAAATGAGGGTAGAGTGTGACGGTGCCCTTATCGGCGACCGTTCCGTTCGTGTTTTTGAGCAGGATGGTTCCGGAGCCGCCTTTGGTGGTGACCCGGCGGACGCTGATGTCGAGCGGGCCTTCCCCGAGGATCGTGGGCTTGCCGTAGTCGTGCACGTCGGGGTAGCCGAGTGCCGCGCCGTTCGCGCTCACGCCCTTGTAGAGATAGTTGCCGGCCAAAAGGTAGAAGCACCCGACCAGGCCGCTCTTGAGCTTATAGGCTCCGTCGTAGACTCGGATGTTCTCTCCGGTGAGCGGTACGTCGAGCAGCGCCGGCACGTCGTCGTAGCCTTTTGCGAAGCTGGCCTTGGCCCAGAACGAGATGCCGGAATCGCCGGAGTACGCCTCGCCCGCGAACGTTCCGGCCGAGACGAGGACCGTGTAGGTCCCCGGCGCGGTGTAGGAATGCGTTTTGCACGTTTTGAGGTCGACGAAGGGGCGGTGCGCGACGGCCTCGCCGATTGCGTAGGTGCCGAAGCGAACCGCGGCCGTCGCATGAATCCCCGCGAGATCGACCCGGGCGTCGACGGCGGACGGCAAGCCGTTGCTGCCGTACGTTTGCGCCGCGATGATTCGCCCGCCGCCGGCATAGTGCCACACCATCGCGAGCGTGCGGCCGGTTTGCGCGTCGAGATAGACGTCGGTGCGGTCGACGGTGAGGCTGTGGGTGCGCTTGACCATCTGGAGCACGACCGCGGGGCGGCCGGCGAAGCGGACGGTGCCGCCGTCGCGCACCGCGTAGTCGCGCAGCCACGCGTGCGGGTCGTCGCCGGCGAACGCGAGGTGCGAGAACGCCTTCGCGTACGCGGGCATGTCGTCGATGGCGAGCGTCGCTCCGCTCTGCGGCTGGAAGGAGAGCGTGCCGTGCAGCTGGCGCGGCAGCCCGGCGCCGTGCAGATCGATGCGCACCGGAACCCGGTAGGCCGGCTGCGCTTCGCGCAAGGCCGCGGCGCGCGCCACCGCCGCTTGTGCCGCCGCGCCGGCGTTTCCGAGCGCCGAGGGAGCGGACGTGGGAAGCGCGCCTCCGGCGCATCCGATCGGGGCGATCGCGAGCGCCGCGATCGCGAGGAGCTGCTTGAAGTGACGCATGAAATACCCCGCCTTTCTGGATTGCTTGAGGCCGGGTGAAAACGCGCGCAGCGTCTAGGCCAAAAGACCCAAACGCAGGCGAGTCACCCTCAAGGGCATTTTACCACGCGTTCGCGCAGTTTTAGTAGTCGTCGGGGGCGCGGCCGGACGGGCGCATCTTGAGGAACTGCGAGGGAGGGATGGGTGCGGGGATCGTCTTGAAGACCGACGGCGTTTGCGTGAAGTCGAAGCTGTCGATGATGCTGTTCGAGGTCCGATCGGCGTAGCCGGCCCAGGCCGGCCCGAGCGGCGGCAGATTGAAGACCTGCTCGACGAAGTGGAGCACGCTCGAGAACTGGTACTGCGTGTGCGAGACGTAATCGTGGCGAGCGTACGGCGAGATGATGACGCAGCCGACGCGCAGGCCCAAGCCCTTGAAGGTGATCTGCGGCGGCGGCGCGTCGTCGTACCAGCCGCCCCATTCGTCCCAGAGCAGCACGATCGCGGTGGAGTTCCAGTACTTGCTCTGGCCGATCGTGTTGACGACGGCGGAGACCCACGACGGTCCCATGGTTGCCCCGCCGCCCGCGTGGTCGGAGTACGACCAATCCGGCGTGACCCAGACGACGTTGGCGAGATTGCCCTTGGCGATGTCGGTGAGCACGGTCGTCGGCGGGACGATCACCTTGCTCCAGTCCGGGCCGTACCGCACGCTCTTGACCGCCGCGAAGGGCGACCAGTACGAGCCCATGCCGCTTACCGGCGTGGTGTAGTAGCGCCACGAAACGCCGGCGGCATCGAGCGTGTCGGCCATGGTGCGAAACTGCGTGAAACACGGGAACGGGCCGTTGCTGTAGTAGCCGCCCTGCGCGGTGATGTACGACGTGCGCGTGCCCTTGGGCGCGAAGCAGTCGAAGGGAGAGTTGCTGGGAAAATCGACCAGCGCGCGGCTGGGCGAGATGTTGGTGGTGCCGATGATGGAAAGGTGCGCCGTCCAGCTCGCGCCGTGCTCGTCGGCGAACATCTTATCGGCGAGGGTGTACTGATGCGCCATGATCCAGTACGGGCGCACGAGGCTGCGCTGCAGGTAGGCGTAGTCGCTGGTTCCCGCCTGTTTGCCGTTGGAGTTGTAGTTTTGCGAGAAGCCGTCCATCTTGCCGCCGGCGTAGTCGGTGATGCTCTCGCCGTAGCCGTGGCCGAGGTCGGGGGTATCGAACGTGACCGGCTCGAGCGGGATGATGCGCCCGTGCTGCAAGCGCCCGTACATCGGCGCGTCGGCGCCCGGATAACCGGCAAAGAGATTATCGAAGCTGCGGTTCTCTTGCATGATGATGACGACGTGCCGGATCGGCGTGCTGTAGCTCGAGTCGCGCGAGCCAGCGGTCGCCGCGGCGCCCTGCGCGAGCGGCGGCGCCGCCGGAGCAGCGCCTCCCGAACATCCGGCCAGCGCGACGATCGTGAGGACGAGTGCTGCTCTCATGGAAAAACCGTAACACTCACTTAACCTCCTACGGAAGTTCTTTACGCAATCCTAACGCCGCGCTAGTGACAAAAGCTCGCTTCTAAGCTAGCGAGCGGCCGGCCAGTGAGCGCGCGGCCGTTACGGAGAGAAGCTGCTTCCGCGGTCCTGGCGATAGGGTGCGGCTTGCCATTGCGAGGCGCTCAGCACCACGCTTTGATCGTGCGCCATGAAGTGCCACGGCCCGGTGTAGGCGTTGTCGCGGAAGCGGTCGTGTTGTGCGAAGGTGATCGCGCGTTCGATGCGCTGGCCCTGGTACGGCGACCACGACGGGTACGTTCCCCAGTTCGAGAAGAGGCCTTGGAAGCCGCACGTCGCGGCGACCGTGCAGCCCGCGATCGACGACGGGTCGAACGAAAACGTGTTGCGTTCCACGACGACGTTCTGCGTCTTCCAGCGGCAATCGCCGTAGTAGGGCTGCCTGCGGATCGTTCCGGCGACGCACGTATGGAGGTTGACGACGCGCGGGTCGACGAGCGTGCAGTAGCCGGTGCTCGTGTTGGCGGGCGAGTTGCAGAAGCGGTCGGCGTTTTCCCACAGCACGACCCCGGCCCAATCGTCGTCGAAGGCGTTGTCCGCGATCTCGATCGTGGAGTAGCGCGCCGGAACGCGCGCGTCGCCGCCGCTCTCGGAGATGTAGATCGCGCCGGTGGGGAAGCCCGGGTTCTTCGGGCCGTAGACCAGGGCGTTGCGCAGCATCACGTTGCCCACGATCGAGGCGTTGTAGGATATCTCGATGATGACCGCCTCGCCGTCGTTGCGGTCGAGGTAGTTGCCGGAGATGTCGAAGTCGTTGTTGTCGGTATCGGCCCACAGGCCGGGGCCGACGTTATTGTGGATCCAGTTATCGGTGATGGTCGCGTGGTCGGTATCCCAAAACTTGCCGCCGCCGGTGCAGCCGCAGCCCGAGACGTGCTGCTCCCAGTGGTAGGTGTCGTTGCCGGCGATCTCGTTGTGGTCGACGACGACGTTGGAGACGCCGCCCGGCGCGTAAACGCTGAAACCGTACTGCCCGTTGTCGCGCAGGCAGTTGTAGCGCAGCACGTTCCGGCTGCCCAAGAACGCGCCGGCGCCGGCGTCGTCCTGGATCGTGTTGTGTTCGATGATCCAGCCGGGGCCGGAGTCGTGGTTCACGACGCCGGCGTTCTGATTGCTTCCGGCGGGCCCGAAGTTCTGGATCGTCAGATACTCCACGGTCACCCCGGCGGCGTGCTGCGTGAAGGCGTAGAGATTCTTGAGCTTGCCGTCGAGAATCGCGCCCGGCGCGCCGATGAAGACGTCGTGCGGTTCGGGGATGATCTGCCCGTACGGGCTGCTGCCGAAGGTGTGCGTTCCCGGCGCGAACCAGTACGTGGTCTTGGGCGCCGGGGCGAACGCCGTGTCGTCGCCGGCCGCGATGGTGACGGCGCCGGGCGGCGGCGCGCTCGGGCCCGCGAGCAGCGAGGCGTTCCCGCAGACGTGAAACGGCGCGACGGGTCCGGTTGCAAGTATCACCGCCGGCGATCCGGCTTGCGGACCGGCGGCGCTTTGCACGAGCGCCGGATTGGCCGCGCATCCCGCCAGCACGCTCATCGCAACGAACGCGGCGGCCCGTCGCGCGAGCATCTAAGAGCGCTTTTCGAAGGTTCCGACGTCGGCGCGCAGGACCACGCTCGCGTGGATGCTGCCGCCGTCGTGCAGGACGAGCGTGCGCACGAGCAAGAGCGTCGGCAGCGTGCCGATCGTCAGCCGGCCTCCGGCGGCGATCGTCAGACGATCCAAAACGAACGCGCCGGCGACGTAGGGTGCGAAGTGCCGTTCGAGCAGCGGTGCGTAGGCGGCGTGCTCGCGTGCGTAGCCGAACAGATAGGCTTCCGAAGCCGCGAGGAGCTGCGCGGTCGCGCCGGCGGCGTCCGTTTCGAGCGCGCGTTCCAGCGCTTCGGGCGAGAGCGCCGGGCGCGCGGTCGCCGCCGCGAAGATGCCGCGGTCGAGCTCTTCGTCGAGCACGCCGATCCAGCGCTTGAGCGAGGCGACGTGCGGTGATTCGAGGCGCAGCGCCGCGCCGCCGGCGGCCGTCACGTTCTCGAAGCCGAGCTCGCAGTCGTCGTCGACGATCAGGTGGCCCGAGGCCTCGTTGCGCCCCAGGCGTTCGAGGGCGTCCTCGAAGCGCAGCGGATTGCCGCGCGCAAAAGCTTCCTCGAGGTTGCCGAGCGCGGCGGCGGTAGGCGTGAGGGTACGTGCGTTCATGGATCCTCCGGGTTCGAGCGAGCGTGCGAGCAGGCGATGGCGGCTTGGAGCAGGGTTGCGTAGGTGATGCACGCGCTGCCGTAGGTCAGCGTGGTATGCACGCGCCCCTGCGCGCGGCCGAGCTCCATGCGAATGAAGGGCAGATCCGCCGCGAGCGGCGAGCGGCACCAGGCGTGCAGCCACGCGAGCGCGCGCCGCAAGCTGCGCTCGGTCTCGGGCGCCCGGGGGCCCAGGCACAGCGCCCAGGCCGCCTGCGCGGTCGAGAGCGCGTCGCTGCCGTCGCCGGTCCCCCAACCGCCGTCGGCACGCTGGCTGCTGCGGAGATACGCAGCAGCGCGCGCGATGCGTTCCGGATGCTCGCCGTAACGCGCGAAGGCGCGCAGCGCGAGCAGCGTCGGGTAGAACGGCCCGCAGTACCACGAACCGGGCCATTCGCCCGAGGGGAGCTGCTCGGCGGCGATCCGCGCCAGCAAACGCGTGCGCGCCGGCTCGCTGAGTTCGCCGCCGAGCGCGTGCGCGCAGCGCGCCGCGACGTCGACGTCGTAGCCGCGCCCCCACGCCCCTTCGATCCACGGTTCTTGCATCTGCGCGGCACCGCTCGCATCGGCGATCCAGGTTTCGAAGGAGCCGTCGTCGCGCAGGCTCTCGCGCCACATCCGCAGCGCGTCGGCGGCATGCGCGTGCGGATCGGCCCCGGCGCGCGAGAGCGCCGTCCATACCGCGGCCAAGTCGTCGGCATCGGCGGGCAGCTCGCGCAGCGTGGGAAAGTAGGCCCAACCGCCGGCACCGTGCGAACGGCGCATCGCGAGCAGGTAGTCGCGCTCGCGAGCGATGACGTCGCCGGCGTCGTAGCCCGCGTCGCGCGCGTCGCAGAGCGCATCGAGGATCAGCGCGCGCGCGAAGATATCGCCGTGATGCCGTTCGCGCGGGCCGGCAAAGCCCTGCTCGCGCGGAAACGGCAGCGAGTGGAGCGCCTCGGCGAAATGCGACGCGGCATGACCGCGCAGCGTGGCGAAGGCCGCCGCGGCCACGCCTTCCCAACTGCACTCCGCCGGCGCCGCCACGGGCGCCGGCGGCACCGCGGCGCGCAGCGCTTCGAGCAGACGATCGTGCACGAGGGCACACTCGGCGGCACCGCTTCCGCGTTCGAGCGCGCGCAGCTCCTCGACGGCTGCCGCATCCCGCCGCGCCGCGATGTCGTGCGGTTCGAGCGCGCCGGCGACGGTGCGTGCGACGCGGTCCAGATCGACCGGCTCGCAGAGCAGCTCGTAGAAACCCAAGCTCGGCTGGCCGCTCGGGAAGCCGATGATCGCATCGGGCTGCGAGTAGAAATACTCGTCGGCGACCGGATAGACGTCGATCTGCGAGCGCTCGTAGCTCTCGTGATAGAAGTGGATGCGGGCATCGCGCGGCACCATCATCGCGATCGCGGCCACGCGCGGGCGCTCCGAGCGATTCGGCGGCGAGGCGTGGAAGAGCATGTGATGCAGCACCACGGCCTGCCCGCGCCGCAGGCGCAGCGGCATCGCGAAGAAGCGCCACAGCGGATCCTCTAAGCCGGGGTACGGGAAGACGCGGCGATTGAAGCCGCGCGGATAGCGATTGAGCAGATGGCTGCCGGGAACGACGTTGAGCGTGCCGTTGCTCTCGTCGAGATCGACCAGCGGCACCCACACGTTGACTTCCGGCAGCGCGAACTCATCGAGGTAGGACGGATCTTGATGCCAGCCGAGCGCGCTCTGCGGATCGCCGGCGCGCTTGGCCGCGAAGGCGCCGAAACACGGCCGCATCGCCGGCATGTTACGCCGCGCGGCCGCCGCGAACGCGTCGCAGACGGCGTCGCCCAAGCGCCTGCGCGCTGCCGCGTCGGGCGAGCGCAGCGTGGTGGAGAAGCCCGTATCCTTGAGCGGATCGTCGTGGCGTTCCCAGAGCTCCAAGAGCGCTTGCGTCTGTGCGCCGTCGAGCCAGGGCACGACGGCGTAGCCGCAGCGCTCGAAGTGCGCCTGCGCCGCCGGATCGGCGAGAACGCCGGCAAGCGCGGGCAGCGCGGCGCGCAGCTCGGCGATCACGGCAAGCGCTCGGGGGTGAGGTAGAGATTGACGCGCCGGCGCCCGTCGCGCGAGAGGCCGAAGCCGACGAAGGCCGGCGATCCAAGCGCGAGCGCTTGCGCGCGGCGGCCGATCGGCACGCCCAGCTCCGCTTCGAGCTGCCCGAGCAGCGCGTGCCACTGCGTGCCGGCGCGCGCAGCGCAGCCCGAACACGTGCAGAGATCGAGCTTCACGCCGGCGGGCTCGCCGCCCAGGGTGAAGCCGGCCGACGCGACGATCGCGCGCGCGGGCAGCGTGCGCTCGCCGACGGCGAGCCGCGCGAACCGCGCGAATGCCGGATCGGCGAAGAGCGGATCGCCGAAGGCGGCGAGCGGCACGACCTCTGCGAGGCGCCAGTACAGCTTGAAGTGCGCGCGCTCGGGATCGACGCCTTCGATGCCGGCGCAGAGCACGCGCGCGCTTTGTGGGATCGCCGCGAGCAGCGCTT
>DATJRF010000206.1:0-23744 GCA_035505015.1 Verrucomicrobiia bacterium
GCGCCATCGCGGCGAGTCGCCCGTGCACCGCTAAAAGCGCCGGCAAGAGCTCGTCGATAGGTCGGGGACGTGACTGCACCGCAGACGCCAGCCGACGAGTCCGGAGGTGGGATTTCCCTCAAAGGCCCAAGGAGGCCAGGCAACGTGAAAGCACTCGGGAAGCACATTGTGTGCGAGCTGTCGGGATGCGATCCGGCGATCCTTACGGACGTCAAGGGCATCGCGGCGATGATGAACTCGGCGGCCCGGGCCGCCCGCGCAACGATCATGGAGAGCGCGTTCCACCGGTTCGAACCGCAGGGGGTTTCGGGCACGGTGATCTTGGCAGAGTCGCACCTGTCGATTCACACCTGGCCTGAGAAAGGCTACGCCGCGATGGATTTCTACACGTGCGGCGACCATACCGACCCCTGGCTGGCCTGCGATTTCGCGGCCAGGGTCTTGGGCGCGAAGAGCGTGCTGACGACCGAGTTCAAGCGCGGCATCGAGAAGAGCGACGGCGAGTTCACCCACGTCGTCAGCCACGACCGCGAGCTCGAGGTCCTCTCGGCCTAAAGCTCCGAACAAGGGAACCCCTCGCGAAGGCCCGGCGACTCGCCGGGCCTTCGCTCGTTTTGGCGCTCCGAGCGACTGGGCGGTCCTTCTCCTAGCTATTAAAAAATGGAAGGAACTTCCGGCAGGCCCCGTACGTTGAGGGTCTAAACTGCATCATCCCGGTTCATCACAGCTCTTCCGAGTGAGGTTCACAACTACTCATGCGATTTTCTTCGATTCGCGCATCGGCTGTTGCACTAACGGCATCGTTTGCGCTTGCGGCATGCGCGGGCCATGGGATCGTACCCTCGGGCACCTCGTACGCCGGCGCCCCCACCACCGACCTCGCGTCCAGCGCGGTCAAGAAGACGACGAGCCCGTGCCTCGCCTCCACGCTGCCGTATAAGTTCGGCGGCGCCTATACCATTACGACGCTTACTAAGGGCAAGGCCGCTACGTCCGCGCTCCCCAAGTATAAAGGCTATACGGTGACCACGAAGTACGCCGCGGGAACGGTCGGCGCTTCGGGTGCGGTCCTCTTCTGCGACGGGACCGGCAAAACCGATATCTCCGGAAAATACAAGGGCAAGAGCTTCCCGTTCTACAGCGACGGCGCGCTTTACGTCGAGGCCGTGAACACCGGCAAGACGACGATCACCTTGAGCAAGACGCCGACCATCGTGATGACCGGTCTCAAGACGGGCGACACCTGCACGCTGCTCGTTCTCGAGAGCACCGGAAAGTGGTACGCCACGCCGCTCTCCACCAAGGTCAAGGCCGGTAAGCTCGAGTACCCGTCGCTCCCGAACTCCCTCAACTTCGGATTCCCCGCGGGGACGCCGGTCTTCTTGGCCGTCGGCTGCGCCAAGTAGCTCCGACTTCGGTCGGTTCGGCAAAAGGAACCCCGCCCTCGCGGCGGGGTTCCGCATTTCCGCCGCCAATCTAAGTGAGCCCATGCCGAAAACGGAGTACTGGCAGTGGTACGTCGAGGAGTCGGCGCCCACGGAGCAGCACCACCACGCGATCGACCACGTTTACTACGAGGGCCGTTCGGAGTTTCAACAGGTCGCGGTCGTGAGCACGCCGGTCTTCGGCAAGATGCTCGTCCTCGACGGCGACACGCAGAGCTCCCAGGGCGACGAGAAGATCTATCACGAGACGCTCGTCCATCCGGCGATGGCCGGCGCGAACGATCGCAGCGAGGTCTTGATCCTGGGCGGCGGCGAGGGCGCGACCCTGCGCGAGGTGCTGCGTAATCCGGGGACGCGCCGATGCACGATGGTCGACATCGACGGGATGGTCGTCGACCTCTCCAAGCGCTACCTCCCCGAGTGGGCCGACGGCGCCTTCGACGATCCGCGCGCGCGCGTGATCGTGGGCGACGCGCTAGCCTTCATGCGCGGCGACGCCGACCGTTACGGCGTCGTGATCTCCGATCTCACCGAGCCGCTCGAGGATTCGCCGAGCAACGTCCTCTTCAACGAGGACGTCTTCAAGCTCATCAAGGCGCGCCTGGCCGAGGGCGGCATCTACGTGCTGCAGGCCAGCACCGCGGCCTTCCACAACGCCTCGCTGCACTGCAAGATGGCGCGCACGCTGCGCCGCCACTACGCGCACGTCGTTTCCTTCTTCACGCACGTGCCGGCGTTCGATACCGATTGGGCGTTCTTGGCCTGCAGCGACCGCGCCGATCTCGCGGCGCTCGACGCCGCCGCGATCGACGGCTATTGCGCGCAGCTGCGCGGCGAGAACTTTTTCTACGACGCGCAAACCCACCGGCGGCTCTTCTCGCTGCCGCTCTATCTGCGGCGGATGCTCGCCGCGCCGGGAGAGACGTTTTGAGTACGCAACGCCGTTACGAGGGCAAAGTCGCCGTGGTCACCGGAGGCGGCTCCGGCTTGGGCCGCGACATGGCGCTCGCCTTCGCGCGCGAGGGCGCGCGCGTGGCCACCATCGGGCGCCGCCAGGAGAAGCTCGACGAGACCACCGCGCTGATCGAGAAGGAGGGCGGGAGCGCCTTCGGCGTGAGCGCCGACGTGCGCGACCCGGCCCGCGTCGAAGCCGTGATGAAAGAGATCGCCGAGCGCGCCGGGCGCATCGACGTGCTGGTCAACAACGCCGCCGGGAACTTCGTCGCGCCCTCCGAGGAGCTCTCGCCCAACGGCTTCAAGAGCGTCGTCGACATCGTGCTGCTCGGCACGTTCTACTGCACCCGCTTCGCCTTCGCCGCCCTGCGCGAGAGCAAAGGCGCGGTGCTCAACATCATCGCCGCCTACGCCTGGAGCGGCGAGCCCGGCGCCGTCCACTCGGCCGCGGCCAAGGCGGGCGTCCTCGCGATGACGCGCACGCTCGCGAGCGAGTGGGGGCGCTACGGCATCCGCTCCAACGCGATCGCGCCGGGACCGGTACATACCGAAGGCACCGACAAGAATCTCTGGAGCGTCGGGAACGTCGAGGAACAAGTGCTTCGCTCGGTGCCGCTCGGGCGCTTGGGCGAGCCGGCCGACATCTCTCGCGCGGCGCTCTTCCTCTGCTCCGACGAAGCGAACTGGATCTCGGGTGCGACGCTTGCCGTCGACGGCGCGCAGTGGCTGCACGGCGGAACGCTCAACTTCCGCGAGGCCTACGACGCGATCAAGAAGATGATGTCGTCATGAGCATCGATTACAGCCACGCTCCGCACGCGTGGGAGAAGGAGAAAGGTAACTTCGTCGCGCTGCTCGACCTGCGGCTCGAAAGCGTCGAGCGCGGGAAATCCGTCATGCGGATGCCGTTTCGTCCGGAGGTGACCAACGGAACCGGGGCGGTGCACGGCGGTGCGATCGTGAGCTTGTGCGACACCGCGTTCTACGTGGCGCTGGCCTCCATTTACGGGCGCGAGCAAGAGACGACCACCGCGGCGCTGCAATGCAACTTCCTCGCACCGGCGCTCCCGCCGCACGATCTCATCGCCGAAGCCAAGGTGCTCAAGGCCGGCCGCCGGATCGTCTACGGCGAAGTCTACGTGCGCAGCGGCGAGAAGATCGTCGCGCACGCGACCTTGAACTTCCTCAATACCTACGATCGCGAGCGCCCGCCGGGCAGCCACTCCAAGTGGCCGGCGCCCGAAACCGAGGCGCAGCCGTGACGGCCGCAGGCGCTTCGCTGCGGCGGACCGCGCTCTACGACGATCACGTTGCGCTCGGCGCCAAGCTGGTGCCGTTCGGCGGCTTCGAGATGCCGGTGCAGTACGCCGGGATTCTGCGAGAGCACGATGCGGTGCGCAAGCGGGCCGGACTCTTCGATCTCTCTCACATGGGGCAGTTCGTGCTCGAGGGCGAGGGCGTCGCGGCGTGGGCCGACGCGCTCACGATCAACGCCGTGGCGACGATGAAGCCGCTGCAGGCCCGCTACAACATCTTCTGCAACGAGCGGGGCGGCGCGCACGACGATACGATCTTCTATCGCCTCGACGGCCGCTGGCTGCTGGTCGTCAACGCCTCCAACGCGGATAAGATGTGGTCGCTGCTGGAGTCGTCGCTGCCCGCCGACGGGAGCGTTCGCCTGGAAAGCCTGCACGGCCGCAACGCGCTGATCGCGATCCAGGGGCCTCGCTCCGTCGAGATGCTGCAGCCCCACGTCGACGTCGACCTGGCGGCGATGCGCTACTATTTCTGCGCGCAAGGATCCGTCGAGGGCGTGCCGGCCACGATCGCGCGCACCGGATATACCGGCGAGGACGGCTTCGAGCTCTTCGTCGCCGGCGAACGCGCCCCGGCGATTTGGAACGCCCTGCTGCGCGCGCACGCCGGCGACGGGCTCGAGCCGTGCGGGCTGGGTGCGCGCGACGTGCTGCGCCTGGAAGCCGGGATGCCGCTCTACGGGCACGAGCTCACCGAAGAGATCACGCCGGTTCAAGGCGGTCAGAGCTGGGCGCTCAAGCTCTCCAAGCCCGCGTTCACCGGGAGGGACGCGCTCGCCGAGCAACTCGCTCGCGACGAATACTCGCGCATCGTCGGCCTGCTGATGGCGGGGCGCGTGCCGGCGCGCGAAGGCTACCCGGTGCTGCTCGGCGGCGAGCGCGTCGGGGAGATTCGCAGCGGCTCGACCGCGCCGTCGCTGGGCGGAAAGAACGTCGCCACCGCCCTCGTCGAGAAGCGGGCGGCGGCCGTGGGAACGCTCGTCGGCGTCGAGATCCGCGGGGCGGTGCACGAAGCGACGGTCGTCGCGCTCCCGTTTTACAAGCGTCCTGGCACGTAACCGTTTTTTTCGAGAAGGAGGCGATCGTATCGTGGTGCAGCCGGAGAGTTTGCTCTATAGCAAGGAGCACGAGTGGGTCAAGATCGACGGGGAGGTCGCTACGGTCGGGATCACCGAGTACGCGCAGAACTCGCTGGGCGACATCGTCTACGTCGAGCTGCCGAAGGTCGGCGCCGCGATCTCGCAGTTCGGCAACGTCGGGGTGATCGAGTCGGTGAAGGCCGTCTCCGATCTCTTCACGCCGGTCTCCGGCGAGATCGTCGAGATCAACCCGCTGCTCGATACCGATCCCTCCGCCGTCAACCGCGAGCCGTACGGCGAGGGTTGGCTGATGAAAGTGAAGCTCTCCAAGCCGGACGAGACCGGCAACCTGCTCTCGCACGCCGATTACGAAAAGATCGCGAAGGACTGACGAACGACCGTTGTATACGCCGCACACCCCGCGCGACGTCGCGCAAATGCTCGACGCGATCGGCGTCGAGAAGATCGACGACCTGCTCCGCGTCCCCGAAACGATCGCCTTACGCGAGCGTCTCGAGGTCGTTCCGGCGCTGCCCGAGTACCAGATCGCCCGGCGCTTCGACCGCTTCGCGAAGAAGAACGCGGCCGCCGGGTACCGCTCGTTTCTCGGGGCCGGGGCTTACCGGCACTACGCACCGCCCGCGATCGCGGCGCTTGCGATGCGGGGCGAGTTCCTAACCGCCTACACTCCGTATCAGGCCGAGGTCTCGCAAGGCTACCTGCAGGCGATCTACGAGTGGCAGACCTATATCTGCCTGCTCACCGGTATGGACATCGCCAACGCCTCGGTCTACGACGGTGCGACGGCGCTTGCCGAGGGCGCGATCATGGCGCTCAACGCCACCGGCCGCAAGAAGGTCCTGGTCTCGCGCGCCGTGCATCCCAACTATCGCGCGGTGCTGCGCACCTACTGCGACGGGCTGGACGTCGAGGTCGACGAGCTGCCGGTTGCGGCCAACGGAACGACGGATCTCTCCGGCTTGGCGGCCGCGCTGCGCGGTAAGGAGTACGCCGCCGTCGCGCTGCAGTCGCCGAACTTCTTCGGCAACGTCGACGCGCTCTCCGAGAAGTCGCTCGAGGCGATCCGCTCCAGCGAGACCGTGCCGGTCGCCGTGGTTGCGGAGGCGCTCTCGCTCGCGGCGCTGGCGACGCCGGCCTCGTGGGGCGCGCAGATCGTCGTCGGCGAGGCGCAGAGCTTCGGCGTCCCGGTCGCCTACGGCGGCCCGTACGCCGGCTTCATCGCCTCGACGCAGGAGCACGTCCGCCGAATTCCCGGCCGGCTCGTCGGCAAGAGCGTCGACGCGGCCGGGCGCACGGCTTACGTGCTGACCCTGCAGGCTCGCGAACAGCACATCCGCCGCGAGCGAGCCACCTCGAACATCTGCACCAACCAGGCACACTGCGCGCTGATCGCGACGATGTATCTCGCGCTGCTGGGCAAGACCGGCCTGCGCGACGTCGCCGCGCTCAATCTCGAACGCTCGCGCGAGCTGGCGACCGCCGTTTCGAGCGTGCCTGGGGTGGCGCTGAAGTTCGACGCGCCCTTCTTCAACGAGCTGGCCGTCGACGTCGGCCAGCCCGCCGCGGGCGTGCTCGCCGCGCTGCGCGAGCGCAAGATCCTCGGCGGCCTCGATCTCGGGCGCTACTATCCCGAGCTCGCGACCTGCATCTTGATGACCGCAACCGAGCTGACGACCTCCGGCGACGTCGCCGAGCTGGCGTCGGCGCTGCGCGAGGTGGTACAGATCCATGCCGGCGTTTGATCCGACCGTCACCCCCACGATCTTCGAGCTCGGCCAGGAAGGCCGCGCCAACCGCTACGTCGAGCCGGGCAAGCCGCTCGAGACGTTCCTGCACGGCCGCGATCTGCGCGACGAGCTGCCGCTGCCCGACAACACCGAGCTCGACGTCGTGCGGCACTTCACCAAGCTCTCGCATCGCACGTTCGGGATCGATCTGGGCTTCTATCCGCTGGGCTCGTGCACGATGAAGTACAACCCGCGCGTCAACGACGCGATGGCTGCGAAGCCGGAGTTTGCCGAGCTGCACCCGTACGCGCCCGACGAGCTGGCGCAAGGCGCTCTGCAGGTGATGTACGAGCTGGAGCGCAGCTTGAGCTCGCTCTTCGGC
Source organism: Verrucomicrobiia bacterium (assembly GCA_035505015.1). Lineage (GTDB taxonomy): Bacteria > Vulcanimicrobiota > Vulcanimicrobiia > Vulcanimicrobiales > Vulcanimicrobiaceae > DATJRF01. The sequence continues at coordinate 6,925 of DATJRF010000206.1, forward strand.
ATGGCGGCGTTCTCGCTCAATCCCTCGGCCGGCGCGCACGCCGAGCTCGCGGCGCTCTTGATCGCGAAGAAGTACTTCAAGGACCGCGGCGAGACGCGGCGCGATAAGGTCGTCGTCCCCGACACGGCGCACGGCACCAATCCCGCCTCGGCGGCGATGTGCGGCTTCAAGGTGATCTCGCTGCCGAGCGACGAGCGCGGTCGCGTGAGCGTCGACGAGATCGCCAAGGTGCTCGGGCCGGATACCGCGGTCTGCATGATGACCAACCCGAACACGCTCGGGCTCTTCGAAGATCACATCGCCGAGATCGCCGCGGCGGTGCACGCGGCGGGCGGCCTGATGTACTACGACGGAGCCAACGGCAACGCGATCATGGGCAACGTGCGTCCCGGCGACATGGGATTCGATCTCATGCACCTCAACACGCACAAGACGTTCACGATTCCGCACGGCGGCGGCGGCGCCGGCCACGGCCCGGTCGGCGTAGCGGCGCACCTCGTGGAGTATCTGCCGACGCCGGTGGTCGCGGCGGTCGAGAATCCCGACGCCGATCCCAACGCCGCGCCGAGCGATAAGCTCAGCTTCCGCCTCGATTTCGACCGGCCGAAGTCGATCGGCCCGATGCGCTCGTTCTGGTCGAACTTCGCGCACGCGGTCCGCGCGCTCGCGTACCTGTACGCCAACGGTGCCGAAGGGCTTGCGCGCGTTTCGCAGCTCGCGGTGCTCAACGCCAACTACCTGCGGGTGCGCATCGGCGAGTTTCTCGACGTGCCCTACCCCGAGATCTGCCGCCACGAGTTCGTCGCCTCGGCGGCAAACTTGAAGAAGCAGACCGGCGTGCGCGCGCTCGATATCGCCAAAGCCCTGCTGGATCGCGGCTTCATGGCGCCGACCGTCTACTTCCCGCTGCTCGTCCCGGAATGCCTGATGATCGAACCCACCGAGACCGAATCGAAGGAGACGCTCGACACCTTCGTCGAGGCGATGCGCGAGATCGTGGCCAGCGCGCGGGAGAATCCGCAAGCACTCTTCGACGCTCCGGTCAACACCGTCGTCGGGAGGGTCGACGAGACGCGAGCCGCTCGCCAGCCCGATCTGCGCTGGCGGCCAAACTGAATTTCATGTAAAGCTTGATTTTTGCCCTCATTTGGGCGCAGTATTGCGGCTATATGGGGCAAGAATGCTTGCCAGGTGTACGATCTCGCGGTGGTTGGCCTAGGGGCCATGGGCAGCGCGGCGGTCGCCGCGGCCGCGAAGCGCGGGCTCAAGACGATCGGGATCGAGCAGTTCGAAGCCGGCCACGATCTGGGCGCGTCGAGCGGCCGGACGCGGATGATTCGCAAGGCGTACTACGAGCATCCGAGCTACGTCCCGCTGGTGTTGCGTGCCTACGACGGATGGCGCGAGCTGGAGCGCTACACGGGCGAACGGCTGCTCTTTCTCACGGGGAACTTGATCGTCGGAGACGAGCGCAGCACGGTGCTCACCGGCTCGCGCGAGAGCGCGCGCGCCTTCGGGCTCGACTGCGAGCACCTCACGCCGGCGCAATGCGCCGCGCGCTTTCCGATGTTCCGGCTGGCCGACGACGAGAGTGCGCTCTACGAGCGCGACGGCGGCCTGCTCTTGCCCGAGCGCGCGGTCGCAGCGCTGCAGACGGCTGCCGATTGGGCGGGTGCCGAGCTGCTCTTCCGCGCTCGCGTCAGCAACTGGAGCGCCAAGCCAAACGGCGTGCGCCTCGAACTGGACGACGGCTCGACGCTCGAAGCGGCGCGCGTCGCGCTGTGCGCGGGTCCGTGGCTCGCTTCGATCGCCGGGGAGCTGGGCGCCGGGTTGGTCGTCCAGCGCAACGTCCAGCACTGGTTCGAACCGACCGAGCCGGGGCTGGGCATCGGCGAGTGCCCGGCCTTCTTCGTCGACCGCTCCGACCGGCAGTGCCGCCTGTACGGCTTTCCCGATGCGGGCTTCGGCGTGAAGGCCGCCTTTCACGGCTACGGCGAAGCGACGACCGCAGATGCGCTCGATCGGGAAGTTCATCCGTACGACGCCGAACCGGTGTGGCAGGCGTTGAAGGCTTTTGCGCCGGGCGCCGCGGGGCGATACCTCGGCGGGAAGGTCTGCATGTATACGATGACGCCCGATGGGCACTTTGCTTTGGGAATACACCCACGGGAGCCGCGGGTCGTGGTGGCCGGCGGCTTCTCGGGCCACGGCTTCAAATTCGCGCCGGTCGTCGGGGAGATCGTCTGCGATCTCGCCGCCGACGGGAGCACCGCTTACGACGTCGAGTTTCTCTCACTAAAACGTTTCACCGGAGGAGTCATTCGTGGATAGTCGGTTGCAACGCGGGATATCGCTGGCCAAGACCGGAGAGACGCGCGAAGCGATCGCGTTGCTCGAAAGCATCGAGAGCGATGCGGAACGCGCGAAGGACGCCGCCACCGCCTCGGACGCGCTGGATTGGCTGGGCTGGCTCGCCTGGGTCGAGCTCGACGGCGAGCAGGCTCGCAGGTGCGCGGCGGCGCTGATGCGCCTCGATCTGCCCAAGGCCTCGCGCGAAGCGTTTCGCGTGTTCATCCGCCAGGCGACGGTGACGCTGCAGGCCGGCGACGCTCGCGGCGCAGCGCGCCTGCTCGAAGAAGCCGAGAACGCGGGCGACCTTGCCGACATCGACGCATTCGGCGACTACCTGATGGTCAAGGGCGACGTCTGCGGAGCGCTCGGCGAGAACGAGAACGCCATTCACCACACGCGGCTCGGCGTGGAGATCGCGCGCAACCGCCGGGACCGCTACTCGCTCTGGCGCCGGCTGCTCTATCACGCCTATTCGCTCGCCGCCGGCGGACGCGTGCGCTGGGCGGGCGCCGCGCTGGACGAAGCGTTGCAGGTTGCCGAGGACGAGAGCCTCACGTGGGAGCGGACGTTCACGCTCGCGCGCGCCGCGTTCGTCGCGTTCACGCTGGGCGACATGCGCCGGGCGCGCACGCTGATCGGCGAGGCCTTCGCGGCGACGGAGCCGCATCGCTGGGCCTACGTGCAACGTTCGATGGTCGGGGTCGCGATCGGCCTTGCAACCGGCGATGGCGCGCTGTTGAGCATGGCCTTCGACGAAGACGTGCCGCGCTATGCCTTCGAGTCCGCCGATGCCTATACGATCGGCTACACGGCCGCGGCGTATCACGCGTATTTCCGCCGCGCCGGGCGCGAGGATGCGGCCGACGATCTGCTGCATCGCGCGCTCGATCGCTTGCCGTCGCCGGATTGCGGGTGGTGGCTGGTCGAAGCCGCGGCCGAGTACGGCAACGACAGCGAGGTCGAGCGCACGGAGCGTCTGATCGCGATGTTTCCGAAGAACCATCCGCTCGCATCGGCCTACCGCGCGCTCTTCGAAGCGCGCATCGCGGTGCGGCGCGGCGATCGCTCGCGCGGCGAGCTGCGCGCCGGCGAGGCGCAGGCGCTCTTCGAGCAGTGCGAGTGGCTCTTCATGGCGGCGCGGGCGGCCGAGTACGCCGGCCGCTTGGGCGACGCGAAGAGCCGGTACTCGGCGATGGGGGCCACGGCCGAGGCGTCGCGCCTGGCGGGGCAGCGTGCCCGGCCCGGGCGGCCGCGCAGCGGCTACGAGAGTACCCGCCAGCGCCGCGAGATCGTCGAGCTGATCGCCAAGGGAGCGACCAACCGGGTGATCGCCGAGCGCCTCGGCGTCTCGCCGCGGACGGTCAAATACCGGATCAGCGAGCTCTACGCCGACGAGGGCGTCGCCTCGCGAGACGAGCTGCTCGCCTCGATCCGCTCCGGCCGCACGCTCGCCTAGACGGCGGCCGAACCGGCCAAAAAAGGAGCATCCTTTCGGCAGGCGCCTCTTGGGTCCGGAGGCTATAATGAGGGTAATCGGGGGGTTCGCTTGCGGCCCCCTTCCACGTCCCCTCACGGGTAGGATGACATGCGGATCAAGTACGAGGTCTCGGCCGGCGGGTTGGTGTTACGTCGCCGTGAATCGACCTTCGACGCGCTGCTCATCGGGCGCGGCGCTCCGCGCATTTGGACGCTGCCCAAGGGACACGTCGAGGCGCGCGAATCCAACGAGCAGGCGGCGCTGCGCGAGGTGCGCGAGGAGACCGGCTGCTGGGCCGAGATCGTTACGCGCCTCAACGAGATCGCCTACTGGTTCTACGTCGGCAAGGCCAAGCACCGCAAGGCGGTCACCTTCTTTTTGATGCGCTATCTCTCGGGCGACACCGCCAACCACGATCACGAGGTCGACGAGGCGCGCTGGTTCGACGTGCTCCAGGCGCGCAAGACGCTCAAGTACGTCAACGAGAAGCGCCTGATCGATCTCGGGCTCGACTACCTCGCCGCCAATCCCGCCGCCTTCGGCGACCTCCCGGTCGTCGCGCGAGCGGCCGAGCAAAAGACCTCTTGACGCAGACCGAAACGGCGCAGAGCCCGGCGGGTGCGCCCGACCAGGGCCGCTGCCTCGTGCGGCTCGACGTCTTCGACGGCCCCCTCGATCTGTTGCTGAGCCTCATCAAGGAGCAGCAGCTCGATATCGCCACCGTGCCCTTGGCGGCAGTGGCCGAGCAGTATCTCGCCTACGTGCGCATGATGGAGGCGCTCGACGTCGAGGTCGCCGCCGAATATCTGGTGATCGCCGCAACGCTGCTCTTTCTGAAGTCCAAGGCGCTGCTGCCGCCGATTCCGCAAGAGTTCGTCGAGGACGACGACGAGACGCCCGAAGCGGTCGAGGAGCGGCTGCGCCGCCGGCTGCTGGCCTACTCCAAATACCGCGAGCTCGGCGAGGCGCTGCGCGACCGGCAGAGCGAGGCGAGCGGATTCTTTTATCGCGAATCCGGCGACTCGACCAGCGAGGTGGTTCAGCGCTACGCGATCGACCCGGAGAAGCTCAAACGCGCCTTCGTCGCGATGCTCGCCCAGGCGCGCCCGGAAAAACGTTCGATCGCGCGCGAGCGCGTCTCGCTGATCGCGCAGATGGATTATATCGTGCGCCGGATCCGCGAGCTCGGCGAGGTAACGTTCTCGGCGCTCTGCCACGATCTCGGTATGACCCGCGAAGTGATCGTCGTGACCTTTCTCGCGATCTTGGAACTGATCCGCCGCCACCGCATCGGATTCGAGCAGAGCGAGCTCTTCGACGACATCCGCCTCTTTGCGTATCTTGCGACCGCCCCCGTAAACGAAGGATGATGCAGACCGACGAGACGACCACCACGATCGAGGCCGCCGGCGCCGGCGATGCCGCCGCCGTCGAAGAGGCGGTGCTGCGGCTGCGCCATCCGGTGGAGGCGCTGCTCTTCGTCGCGAGCGAGCCCCTCTCGATCAAGCAGATCGCCAAGCTCGCTCGTGCCGGCGAGATCGAGATCGCCGCGACCTTGGCGGCGATCGAAGACGATTATTCCGATCGCGGCATCGTGCTGCGCGAGGTTGCCGGCGGCTATCGCTTCGCCACCTCGCCGCTGGCGCGCGAAGCCGTCGAAGCGTATCTGCTTCCGCCCAAGACCACCCTTTCGGTTCCGGCGCTCGAGGCGCTCGCGATCGTCGCGCACATGCAGCCGGTTACCAAGAGCGAGATCGAGGCGATACGCGGCGTCAACTCCGACTCGGTCGTGAGCACGCTGCTCGATCGCGCTTTCATCGCCGAAGCCGGCCGCAGGGACGTGGTCGGCCGGCCGATGACCTACAAAACGACGGGCTTCTTCCTGGAATCCTTTGGGCTGCGCAGTTTGGACGATCTTCCCGAACTGGAGCTCGAACCGGGGCAGCCGCTGGAGCTCAACCTCATCGTCGCCCAAGAAGACGGCGTGGCCGAGACGAGCGAGGAGCCGGAACCGCAGGGCGACGAAGCGGAAGCGCGATGACCGCCGCCTACGACGCTCTGGCCGACGCCTATCAAGCCGGGCGCATCGGGTATTCGAGCGATCTCTACAACGTGCTCGCGGGCTTCGGTCTGGCGGCGCGCCACCGCGTCCTCGACGTCGCCTGCGGCACCGGCCTTGCGAGCCGCCCGCTGATCGAGGGCGGCCTGAAGGTTACGGGCGTCGACGCTTCGGAAGAGATGCTCGAACGAGCGCGCGCGCGGTTTCCCGGCGCGACGTGGGAGCGCGGCTCGGCGGAGAAGCTCCCCTTCGGCGACGGCACCTTCGACGTCGCCATCTGCGCGCAAGCGATCCACCACCTCGATCGCAAGGCCGCCATCGCCGAGATGATGCGCGCGATCAAGCCCGGCGGCTTGGTCGCGATCTGGTGGAAGTCGCTGGTGGGCGAAGATCCGGTCAAGATGCTGCGCGACGACGTCGCCGACGATCTCGGCGTGGATCCGCCGCAGTCGGGCTTGGCAGGCGGGTTCAAAGAGTTTTACGCGGCGCCGTTTGCCGAGCACGCGCTGCGCGTGATCCCGTGGCACACCACGGTGGGCTTGGAGGAATACCTGGCCTACGAGCGCTCGCGCAAGATCGTGTACGACGTGATGCGCGGGCAGGCCGAATCGTATTTCAAGAATCTCGAGCGCCGTCTGCGCGAGACCTTCGGCGCCGGAAATCCGCGCATCCCGCTCGGCTACATGCAGTTCATGTATCTCGGCCGCACGGTCTAAGGGGCTCTTAGACCGTGCGCATCGGCCTGCACGTGCGGGTCGGCGGCGGATACGCCGCAGCCGTCGCGCACGCCAAGACGGCGGGCTGCACGGCGATACAGGTCTTTTCCTCGAACCCCCGCACCTACCGGACCGCCGCGCTCGATCTGCCCTCGCTGGCTGCGTTCGCACGCCTGCGGCGCGAGGCCGACTTGGATCCGTGCGTCATCCATACGCCCTACCTGATCAACCTCGCAAGCGAGGATCCGAAGATCTACGAAGGATCGCTGCGCCTGCTCCGGCACGATCTCGAAGCCGCTGCTCGCGGCGAGATGCGCTACGTCAACACGCACTTGGGCTCGTACGGGACCCGCGATCGCGCCGAGGGCTTCGTCGCGATCTGCAACGCGCTCGAAGCGGCGCTGGAGACGATCGCTCCCGGCGTCTATCTCGTCATGGAGAACTCGGCCGGCGCGGGCAATCTCGCAGGAGGCACGCTCGAGGAGCTCGGCCGCTTCGTGCGCGCCGTCGACCATCCGCAACTCGGGGTCTGCCTGGACACCGCGCACGCGTGGGCGGCGGGCTATCCCATCGACTCCCAGGAGGGCGTCGACCGCTTTGTGGCCGAGGCCGAGGCGACGATCGGGCTAGAGCGCTTGATGCTCTTTCACTTCAACGACACCGAAGTGGCGCTCGGCGCCAGCCGCGACCGCCACTGGCATATCGGTGAAGGAAAGATCGGCTTCGAAGGGTTTCGTGCGCTGCTGGCGCGCCCGGAGCTACGCGAAAAGACCGCGATTCTGGAGACGCCGGGCGAAGACGCCGACGATCTGCGCAACATGCAGACGATCCTCGCGATCCAGCGCGGCGCTACCAGATCCTAAGGTTCGGCAGATGGATATCCAAGTCGCGCGCGAGCGCTTCGTCGGCGCGCCGCACGGGCGTGCGCAGACGCACCTCGGCGATATCGCTGACCAGCGGGCGAGCGCGCAGCGGTGGGCGGAACATCGGTGCCTCGTTTCGTGAGAAGTAACCTGCAAACATTGTAAAACAGTTACGGTAACTTGTCAACTGATTTTACTGGTGCTATGCTGTCGGCGTGATCCACAGCGATCCATCGGAGGCTCCCGGCAAGCTCGAACCCCTGCGCCTCCTCGTCAACACCGCCACCCTGCCCGACGGCCCGGACGAGCTGGAGAGCCTCGAGGCGGCCTCGGCCTGGTGCCGCCGCCACGGCTTCCCCGCACTTTCGAACGAGCGCGAGCACGACCGCCTGCGGGCGTTCCGCGAGGCGCTGCGCGAGGTGCTCTACGCGAACAACGGCGAGGCCGAGCCGGAAGCGGCCTGGGGTGCGATGCGAGCTGCCGCCGGGGCGATAGCGGCGCGGCTGGCGATCGATCCGCAGAAGGGACCGCTGCTCGAGCCGGGCGGAGCGGGCGTCGAGCGCATCGTCGCCGTCTCGCTCTGCGCCGTCTACGATGCGATCGCGGACGGCACGTGGGCGCGGCTGCGCGCCTGCAAGCGCGCGGATTGCCGCTACGCGTACTACGATCGCTCCAAGAACGGCACCCGCGCGTGGTGCAGCATGGCGACCTGCGGCAATCGCGAGAAGGCGCAGCGGCGCCGCGCCCGCGAGCGCGCGTGAGCGCGCCGCAGCGCTTCGTCGCGCACTTCGACATCGACGCCTTCTACGCCAGCGTCGCGGTTCGCGACGACCCGAGCCTACGCGGAAAGCCGCTCGCGATTGCCGGGCGCAGCCGTCGCGCCGTCGTCCTGACGGCCTCGTACGAGGCGCGGCCGTTCGGCGTGCGCTCGGCGATGCCGCTCTACAAGGCGCTGGAGGCCTGTCCGCACCTCGTGGTCGTTGCGCCCGAGATGGCCAAGTATAAGATGGTTTCGCGCGAGGTCTTCGCGATCTTCGCGCGCCGCGGGCACCTCGTCGAGGGGCTCTCGCTCGACGAGGCGTTCGTCGATTTCGGCGCGCTGGAGCTGCGCGAGGCGCGAGCGCTGGCGCAGGCGATCCGCGACGAGGTGCGCGCCGAGACCGCGCTGACCGTCTCGGCGGGCGTCGCTACCGGAAAGATGATCGCCAAGATCGCCTCGGATGCGTGCAAGCCGGACGGATTGCTAGCGGTCCCGCCGGGCGAAGAGAGCGCCTTCCTCGCTCCGCTTCCGGTCGGGCGCTTGTGGGGGATCGGTCCCAAGACCCAAGCGCGGCTGGGCGCGCTCGGCATCGCGACGATCGGCGATCTCGCCGCCCTCGATCCGGCGCAGGCGCGCGCGGTCTTCGGCTCGTGGGCCGTGCAGACCATCGAGCTCGCGCGCGGCATCGACCGGCGCGCCGTCGAGCCGGAGCGCGAAACCAAATCGATCTCGAGCGAGGAGACGTTCGAGTACGACGTCCGCGACGAGCGGCGCTTGATCGAGATCGTCAAGGAACAGGCGATCGAGATCGCCGGCAAGCTCGAGCGCGAGGGACTCTGCGCGCGCACCGTCGGTGTAAAGATCCGGCGCGCGGATTTTAGCACGCTCGGGCGGCAGACGCATTTGGAAGAGCCGACGCGTGAGGCAAGGCGCATCTTCCGTGCCGCCGTCTATTGCCTGCGCCGCGCGGCGCTGGACGGCGCGCCGGTCCGCTTGATCGGTACGCGCGTGGCGTCGCTGGTCGAGGGCGAACCCTTGCAGGCGAGTCTGTTCGCTAGCCGAGATCGTTGATCGCCGGCGCAACGACGCGATACACGTTGGCGGGCAGCGAGCCATTCGCAGTTTAGATGTGGTCCGTCTCCCAGGAGAAGTCGGAGGTTGCTCGCGACGCGGTTTTCACCAGCGCGAGGCCCTCTTTGGAGAGCGGCGCCATCATCAGGATGGCACCTTTTCGACGCCGCACGCTGCCGCGCGGCAGCAGCTCGCGCGTTCCCGACGGCGGCAGCCAGCCGACCAAGCGCCGCAGATCGCCGGCAGCCGAACGCAGCAGTGCCGGCACGACGCCGGCCGCCTCGTCGTCGGCGAAGCCGAACTCGTCGACGACGTAGGCGTCGCGCCCGGGCTCGCGCACTCCCAGCACGTAGGCGGCAACGCCGCGGCCGCGCCGCACGACCAAGTTCGTCTCCGCACCGGAAAGGCTGCTCGCGATCTGCAGGCGCCGCAGGCGCTGTCCCTCCCAGACCAGCGGCGTGCGCGTGAAACCGAAGGTTCGCCTGCGCTCGCAAAGGTCGAAGCAGCGGCGCAGCCCGCTCCAATCGCGCTCTTCCAAACGCGCCACCTCGATGCGCCGCTTGGGCAGCGAATCCGCGCGCAGCGAAAACTCGCGCGACGGCAGCTCGACGAACCCCAGCGCCTCGTAGAACTGCGGGTGAATGTCGGAGAAGAGGTAGGCCAGGTCGTATCCCTCGCTGCGGGCCCGGTCCAAAGCACTCGCGAGCATGGCGCTTGCATACCCGCGGCCTCGGTACGGCGCCGGCGTGAAGACCGCGCCGATCCCGAAGGCGCGCAGCCGCCGCGGCCCGTCGTGCGCGAGGCGCTCGTGCCGCTTGAACGACGCGACCAGCAGCTGCCCGTCGAAGAAGCCGTACGTGCGGTAATGCTTGCGGCCGTAGCCGCTGCGCGCCAGCGCCACCGTATGCGCGACGTAGGTGTCGAGGTCCCGGCGCCCGGCCCACAACTCGGCCGTTTGGGGCAGGACGTCGCGCGCGTAGGTTCGAGCCGCTAGCTCTTGGAGCTGCATCAGCGCAGCTCCTCGAGAAACTCGGGCGCGGTCAGACCGCGCGTCGGCGCCCCGGAGGCGGTGACGTGCACCGCGCTGCGCGCGCGGCGCAGCGCGTAGCCGAACGCGCGCCGTTCTTGCGCGTTGTACGTCTCCCTCGCCTTGGAGATGAACATGTAGTACGTGAACTTCGCCGTCCGGGCGGCTCGTCCGTCGCCGGCGTTCTCCTTGGGGATCATTCCGTAACGCGGGCTGTAGAGGAACGTGTCCGGGACGTACCAACGCGGAAATCCTCCGGCGCGTGCGTCCGCAACGACGACTCGCTCGAAACTGCGCCCGAGCGATGCTTCGACCGAGATGAGGTTGACGAAGCCGGCAGCGCCGGCCCGCTCGCAGCTCTCGAGCTCGCTTTGGGCACGCCGCTGCGCGTAGGCCAGGACGTCGCCCGCGGTCGCCTCGGGATGCTCGGCCGCGAACGCGCGCAGCCGCTCGAGAAGGTGCTCGAGCAGCGCGGCTTGCGTGCGCGCCCGGGCCGATCCCGGCGGGCCTTCGCGCGCCAAGCCTTCGCTCCACACGGCCGTCGCGAACGCATCGAAATCCAGGGCGTGCATCGCCGCGAGCCAGCCTTCGCGCCGGCGGCGGAAGGCGGCCACGCGCTCGCGCGCGGCCGGCGAGAGCGCGGCATCCTGATCGCCGCGTACGACGTTCCAGCCCAGGCGAAGATCCCGCTTGGGATCCCAGCGGCTCGATCGCAACGTCGGCGCCTGCTCCCCGTCGAGCGCGAAGAGCGCGCGCTGCGGATCGCTTGGCTCCGCGCAGAGGACGGCGAGCGAGGCGTCGGAGAGGCCGAGGGCGGGGTTGCCGAGCGTTCGCAGCAGCCAGTCGTGCCGGAACGGGTCGTACACGTTCCAGAGCAAGGCGAGCGCGTCGAGCGCACGCCGATCGGCGAACACGTTGAAGTCGCCCGAGACCGCGACCGCGAGATCCTGCGCCAGCAACGCATCTTCGTAGAGCGCGATCTCTGCGACCGAGCGCAGGATGACCGCGATCTCCTCCGGAGCGGTCCCTGCGGCTACGGCACCCGCGACGTGTGCGGCGATGTGCTCCGCTTCGTCGCGCGGCGCCGGCGCGCGGTAAACGCTCGGGACGGCGGGCATCCGATAGACGCGAGCGAGCTCGAAGCGTTCGCGTGCGGTTGCGAACGTTTCGCTCGGGCGCGCGCCGCGAAAGGTCGAGAAGGCCGAGTTGGGATCGCCGGCCAGCGTTACGCCGCTCAAAGCCGGGCCGAAGATGCTGCGCAGCAGCGCGAGCTCGCCGAGCGTGAGCTCCTGCGCGTCGTCGACGAAGGCGCAGGGGTGCCGTTCGAGAAGCGCCTGCGCGCGAGGCCGGTCGCGCTCGAGCAGCGCCGTTGCGATCGCGACCGCGTCGCGCCCGGCCATTCGGCCGCTCGACTCGACCAGTGCCAGATAGCGCTCGTAGAGGCGCGCGAGAATCTTGGCGAGGTCGATCTCGCGGCGGTACTGCCGTTGCAACTCGGCGGCATCGACGTCGAGCGAGTCTCGGTACGCCTCCTTGGTCGAATGCAAGAGGGCCGTGTCGGCGAGATTCGGCGTCTTCGCGTAGAACTCGGCGCCGCCGCGCAAGCAGCTCTCCAGGAAGTCGGCCGGTGCGATCGACGCGTCGCGGAGCTTACGAACGAGGCGAAACGACGATTCGAGGAAGCGCTGCGGCGAACGCAGCCCGGGAACCTCCGGGTCGAGCAGCTCGGCGGCCGCGGCGAACTCCTCCCACTCCAAGGCGAAGAGTGGAGCGCATCCTTGCGCGAAGAGCGCTTCGGCGTCGACGTCGTCCACGAGATCGGCCGCCATGCCGGCGTCCCGCAGGATCTCCAGGGCCAGTTCCTGCAGGCGTCGCTGCGCGGTGACGATCAGCGGCGTGCCCGAATGCAGCGCGCGCGCACGCTCCGCGCGCTCGAGCAGCGCGGTCGTCTTTCCGGTTCCCGATCCTCCCAGAATCGCCACGCATCGATCGAACGGCGCTTCGAGCGCGGCGCGCTGGTGCTCGTCGAGCTGCAAGGCGATCACCGTCCGAACTTTTCGGGCGTGCCGAACGGACGGCCGGCGCAGGCCGGTGCGTAGGCGCAGTAGGTGCATGCACTCGGGTCGGTCGTCGGCGCGAACCGCTCGAGCGATCCGGAGGCGAGCCGGTCGCAGAGCTCGATCATGCGCTGCTTCGCGCGCTCGAGATCGCCGACGCCGATCTGTCCGTGCGCTGCGCCGCGGCGGGATTCGTTCGGCCGCTCCGTCACGACTTCGAGCGAGATCGGCCGCACGTCCAGGAGCGCGTCGCGAAGCGGGATCAGGGCGAGCGAGCGGACGCGGTCGCCGGCTTGCGTCCGCGCCCAGTAGTAGAACGGCAGCTGGAAATCGCGAAAGGCTCGAACCTTGTCGCGGTACTCGGCGGCGCTCACGGCGATGCTGCCGGTCTTGTAATCGACGATCCGCACCGTCGCGGTCGCGGCGTCCCTATCGAGCCGGTCGATGAATCCGACGAAGGCGTGCCCGTCGATCTCGAGGTTGGCGGGGACCTCGCGCCCGATGACCTCGAAGGGCGCCTCGCGTTCTTGGAGCAGCAGCCAATCGACGTACCGTTGCGCGGTTCGCTGCGCGCGGCGCAACTGCAGCTCGAACTCGACCTTCGTCTCGAAGCCGTCGCGGTGGCGCTCGAAGGCCCAGTGAACGTCGGCGACGACGTGCCGGCGCATCGCCTCCTCGTCGCGCGCCTGCGGGCGCGGGAAGGAGCCGTGAAAGTCTTCGAGCGCGAGATGGAAGGCCGTCCCGTAGAACGAGGCCGAAGAGCCGCGGTCCTCGACGGCCGAACACACGTAGCGGTAGAACCACTTGCGTTCGCATTCGGCGTACGCGTTGAGCGCCGACGCGCTGAAATGGCTTTGGCGCGCGCGCACGCCGCCGAGCGGCTCGGGCTGCGCGGGCTCGGCGAGCGCGAGGCCGGCGGGGCGGGCGAAGTCCGCCGCTGCGATCGAGGGTTCGAAAGGAAACGCCTCTCCGTCTCGCGAGCGGCGGGCGCGCGCCGCGAAGCGCAGCACGGCGTCTCGCTCCGGCGCCGGAAGCGCTAGGCGCTCGCTCTCGATAGCGTCGAGCAAGGATCCCGTTCGGCTCGCGAGGGTCGCATAGGCGGCGGCGACGTCGTGCGGCACCCCCGAATGCGGCGAGCGCAGCAGTCGTTCCAGCGCGCCGGCGTCGCCGTCGCGGCTCCAAGCGGCAGCGGCGGCGGCAAAGGCGCGAGCTTCGCGGGTATCGACCACCGCGAAGAGGTTATCGCTCGCCACAGGCGCCCCTGCACGCAGTGTGTAAGTGCCGGATGATGCGGCGACTCATCATCGGCATCAGCGGAGCGAGCGGCAGCGTGTATGGATATATGGCGCTGCAGGCGCTGCGCTCGACCGGCGGCGTCGAGACGCATCTCGTGCTCACCGCTGCCGCGCGCCGCACGATCGAGCTCGAGACCGAGATGACCGCCGACGATTTCGAGGCGCTCGCCGACGTGGTTCATCGCGACGACGACATGGCCGCCGCCATCTCGAGCGGATCCTTTCTCACCGACGGGATGCTCGTGATTCCGTGTTCGATGAAGAGTGCGAGCGCGATCGCGTATTCGATGAACTCGAACCTGCTCGTGCGCGCGGCCGACGTCTGCTTGAAGGAAAAGCGGCGCCTGGTGCTGATCGTTCGCGAAACTCCGCTGCACTTGGGCCACCTTCGCACGCTCGCGCAGCTCGCGCAGACCGGTGCGGTCATCTTGCCGCCGATCCCCGCCATGTACGCCAATCCGCAGAGCGTGGACGATATCGTCGCGCACACGGTCGGCAAGGCCCTCGACCAGTTCGGCATCGCCAACGAGCTCTTCAAGCGCTGGCGCACGCCCGAATAGCCGGACGACGGCCGGCGGGCCGCGGAAAACGCGGCTACAACAGGCCGCGCAGCGCCGGTTTGTCGAGCTTGCCCATCGCGTTGCGCGGCAGGCTCTCGACGATGCGAATCTCTTTGGGCACCTTGAAGCTGGCCAGCTGCGCGCGCAGCACGAGCAGCAGGGACTCGCCGTCGACGCTGCCGTCGGTCTCGACGAAGGCGACCGGCAGCTCGCCGCGCGCGGGATCCGGCTTTCCCACCACGGCGCAGGCGCGAATGCCCTCGAAGCGCTCGATCGCGTCTTCGACCTCTCGCGGATAGACGTTGAAGCCGCCGGTGATGATGAGTTCCTTGATCCGCCCGCAGATCCGGTAGACCTCGCAGGCGGCGTCGTAGACGGCAAGGTCGCCGCTGCGATACCAGCGCGTTCCCTCGGGATCGGTTGCGAACGCCGCCGAGGTTGCTTCGGGGAGCTCCCAGTATCCGGCGAAGACGTTGGGGCCGCTCACCAGCAGTTCGCCGATCTCGCCCGACTGCAACGGTGTGGTTCCTTCGGGCGCCGCGACGCGCACGCGCACGCCGGGGAACGGAACGCCGACGCTGCCCGGGACGCGCGGCCCTCCGTAGCGGTTGCCGAGCGCGAAGCCGAACTCGGTCGCGCCGTAGCGCTCGAGGATCTCGGCGCCGAAGCGCGAGGCGAACGCGCGATGCGTTTCGGCGGATAGCGCAGCCGATCCGCTGACGTAGAGCCGAATCGGCGGCAAGACGCGCTCGCCGGCGCGCTCGAGCAGGCGCACGTACATCGTTGGGACGCCGAAGAACATCGTAACGGCGCCGCCGGCGATCGTCTCGAGCGCGTCGGCGGCGTCGAAGCGTTCGCGTAGCAGCACGCGGCCCCCGGCGGCGAGCGAGGTGGTGAGCGCTGCAATCAAGCCGTGGACGTGAAAGAGCGGCAGCGCGACGTAGAGGACGTCTTCGGCTTGCCAGCGCCAGGCCGCGATGAGCTGCGCGGCGATCGTCGCGAGGTTGCGATGGGTGAGGACGGCACCTTTGGCGGCGCCCGTCGTCCCGCTCGTATAGACGATCAGCGCCGGGTCGCCGGGCAAGGGGCGGCGTGCGATGGACGCCGGGGCGATCGTCGCGTCTCTCGCCCAGCTTTCGATCTCGCCGGCCATGACGCAGTGGGCGGCGCGATCGATCTCGCCGGCGAACGGCGCGGTCGCCGAGGAGCAGACGATCGCACGCGGCAGCGCGTCTTGCAGGACGTGCGCGAGATCGCGGGAGCGATAGAGAACGTTGACCGGAACCGCGACGGCTCCCAGACGCAGCGCGGCCAAAAAGGCGTAGACGAACGCGTGACGGTTTTCGCAATAGATGGCGATCCGGTCGCCGGCCCGGACGCCGCACTCGGCGAGCCGGCGCGCCACTCGCGATGCTCCCTGGTGCAAACGCCAGTACGCGACGTCGTCGAGCGCCAAGGCTTCGCTGCGGTCGGCAAGCGCACCGTCGAGCAGGTCCAAGAGCATCAGACCAGCGCCTCCGCGAGCGCGACGTCGCTCTCGCGATCGACGTTGACGGCCGTCTCGGCATACGGGGAGACCAGCGCGCGAACCGGCGCTCCGAGCAGCGCGCTCGCGCGCGCTTCGGCGTCCGCGATCGTGAGCCGTCCGGCGGCGTACCGCAGCAGCACGTCCCATCCGAAGAGCCGCGCCAGACGCAGCGGGTTCTTGCGCGCCGCGCCGAGGCGCTCGATGAAATGCTCGAGGCGCGGCAGCGCGCGCGGCCGCAGCGCCATCAAACCGCCGCCGCAGAACGTTCCCTCGCGCAAGCGAACCCAGGTGTGCGGCACCTGCGGGAACCGCGCGAGGTGAACGCCGCGCTCGACGCATCCGTAGATCGCGTCCGCATCGAGCCCGTCCGCCCGTTCGGCGAAGTCGTCGATCGCCGCCGGCGTGAGCACCGGCAGATCCGAGGCGGCGACGAGCACCAGGCGATCCTTCGGAAAGACCGAGAGCCCGCTGCGCAGGCTGTCGGTGATGCGCGCGCCGTCGGGAAGGCACCGGTCGGCGCGAGCGAGCTCGGGGCCGGCGTGCGCCTCGTTCGGCGCCACCACGACGATCCGCGCGACGTTGGCAGAGGCGCGCAGCGCGTCGATGACGCGGGCGACGAGCGAGGCCCCGCCGATCCGCACGAAGGCCTTGTTGGGGACGCCGGGCTGCGTCGCGGCGACCTCGTCGGGACGGCCGCCGGCCAGCACGATCGCGTCGAGCGGCGTCACGAGCGCCATTGCGGCGTCTTTGCGAAGGCCGTGACGAAGCGCAGGTACCGGTCGGGCAACTCGAGCCGAGCGGCGATCGCCTCGATGCGCTCGCGCGTCGCCGCCAGCGTAAAGAGGCAGGACCCGGAGCCGGCGAGCATCGCGTTGCTCGCGCCGGCGGCCCGCAGCGCCTCGGCGGTTCGCGCGATCTCCGGTGCTCGCGCGGCCATCGGTTCGTGGAAGTCGTTGCAAAGGCAGCGTTCGACGGTTTCGAAGTCGCCGCGCTGAAGGGCTTCGAGCGCGCGCAGCGAGAGCGATCCGGCGCGCGGTCGCGTCGGCCGCGCGCGG
>DATJRF010000207.1:0-9852 GCA_035505015.1 Verrucomicrobiia bacterium
CGTCACGCCGACCTTCGCCGCGCCGCGCTCGCGAAGAAACGCGGCGGCGCCGCGCGCGTCTTGCGTCACCGCATCGCCGAAGTCGAGTCCCTGCATCAGGTGATTGGCTTCGTCGCCGGTCGCCGCGACGCGGCCGCGATAGAGATCCGGTGCGAGCACGTTGTAGCCGTGTCCGGCGAGCCGGTCGGCGGTGTGTTTGATGTGGTCGTCCAGACCCCACCACTCTTGAAACATCACGACGCCGGGCGCGCCCTGCGCGGCCTCGGCGAAATATCCCGGCGCGCGCCCGCCGTCAGGGCGTGCGAACTCGATCGTCGATCCCATCGCGGCTCCTCGTACGCAGAACTACCGGGCGGCGCCTTCTTCGGCGTCTTGCCGGTCGAGATTCTCGATTCGCTCCTGCAGCAGCCACTCGTTCGCCTCGCGGATGCGCTCGGGGGTCGTCTTCGAGCGCAGCCACGCGTAGAGGGCATCGTCGGTCGGGTTGAGCGCGAGCGCCGCATCGAACTCTCTGGAGGTGATGCCCCACCGCTCCATGACGCCGAGATCCATCGGGCAGGGATAGACGTAGTCGTGGATCGTGCCGGCAGCCGCCGCGCGGCCCTTGTCGGCGGCGCGCAGCAGCCAGAGAGCGTCGTGGAACGCCTCGCGGCCCCTCCGCGGAAAACTCTTGCCATCGCGAAAGTCGGTAGCCATACCGTGCATAATGCGCGTGCGCGGCGGCGGGTTGCGCGAGGGCTTCGGGCGAAACGCGGCAGCGATGCAGCCGACCAAGCCGATGCCGCGGCAAGAGCCGCGCTGGCACGCTGCGCTGGCCGTCTTGGCCGCGCTCGCCCTCTACATCACGCTTCCGCCTCGGCTGACCATCGGCCCGGCGTGGGTCGCTCCGGCGCTGGTTCTGGGGTTGCTCGTACCGCTCTCGATCCTCGCGCCGCGCCGCCGCCGGGAGACGCGGGAGACGCGCGTCGCGGCGATCGCGCTGATCGCAATCGTCAACTTCTTCAACCTCGTCTCGATGCTGCTCTTGATCCGCGGGTTTCTCCACCCGGTCAAGGACGACGCGCCGACGGCCGCCCAGTTGCTGCTGCACGGCATGCAGATCTGGATGACCAACGTGCTCGTCTTCGGACTGTGGTACTGGGAGCTCGACGGCCGCGGCCCCGACGCTCGCGCACATGCCGACGCGGCGTCCGCGGTGCGCGAAGCCGATTTCCTCTTTCCGCAGCTATCGATGATGATGTCGGGCGGGCCGCTCGGCCGCGTCGACGCCGACTGGAAGCCGAGCTTCGTCGATTATCTCTACGTCGCGTACACGAACGCGACGGCGTTCAGCCCGACCGACACGATGCCGCTCTCCCCCCTTGCCAAAGTGCTGATGATGGTGCAGTCGTTCATCTCGCTCTTGACCATCGCGATCGTGCTCGCGCGCGCGATCAGCGTGATCCAGTAGACGAAGCTCGGAGCCTTGGCGGGCACGCTTGGCGGAATCCGGCCGCGCCGGGGCACCTTGCTTGGAGGAATGCCTCCCGCCGGGCGCAACGCCGGGCCGCCGGCGGTGGTTGTAGGACGCGGCGCGAGCTTGCGCGAACCGAGGGACGCCGTAGTGCGCGGGTATGATGTAATGGTAGCCTGTGACCTTCCCAAGGTCGACGCGTGGGTTCGATTCCCACTACCCGCTCCAGCGCAACATGCGGCGACGTAGCCAAGTGGTAAGGCAGGGCTCTGCAAAAGCCCCATTCGGCAGTTCAAATCTGCCCGTCGCCTCCAAACTCCGTCCGTGCGCGTAGCGGTCGTCGGTGCCGGCGGCATCGGCGGATTCCTTGCCGCCGCGCTGGCCCGCATCGGCGTCGCGGTGGCGGTGGTCGCTCGCGGCGCCCATCTGGAGGCGATTCGCAAGGACGGCTTGCGCGTCCGCAGCGATCTCGGAGATTTCGCGGTGCGGGTCGAGGCGAGCGACGATCTGCGCGAGCTGGGGAGCTTCGACGCGCTGCTCTGCACGTTCAAGTCGCACCAATGGCCGGCAATTTTCTCGCAGCTCGCTGCGTTTGAGAAGAGCGGCGCGACGCTCGCGACGCTGCAAAACGGGCTGCCGTTTTGGTACGTGCGCGACCCGCCGCTCCACAGCGTCGATCCGGGCGGGCGCATCGCCGCGTGCTTCGGCGACGAACGAATCGCCGGTGGGGTGGTGCACGTTTCGGGTCACGTCGAGGCTCCCGGTCTCGTCTCGCAGAGCGGTGGGACACGCTACGCGCTCGGCGCACCCGGCGGCGGCGAGAGCGCGCGCGTGAGGGCGCTCGTCCAAATCATGCGGGCGGCCGGCTTGCAGGCGGAGTTCGATCCCGCCATTCGGACGACGCTCTGGCTCAAGCTCGTGAACAACGCCGGGCTCAACCCGGTCAGCGCGCTGCGAGGCCTTTCGATCGCCCGGATGCTCGAGGACGAACGGGCGCGCAGCGAGGTCCGCGCGCTCATGGAAGAGACGCTGCGGGTCGGGCAGGCGATCGGCGTCGTGCAAGCGGTCGATCTCGACGCGCGCATCGCCTACGCGAGCCGGCTCGCCGACGTGAAGACCTCGATGCTGCAGGATCGCGAGCGCGGACGCCCGCTCGAGCTCGATCCGATCCTGGGAGCGGTCATCGAACTGGCCGATCGCTGCGGCATCGCCGTTCCGGCCCTGCGCGCGGCGTTCGCCGCGCTGCAACGTTGATGGCGGATTCCGCGGATCTCGATATCGGCGAGCTGGCCGGCGTCGGCCCCAAGACGGCGCCGCTCTTTCGCGAGCTCGGCATCGTCACGGCGCGCGACCTGCTCGACTATCTTCCGTTTCGCTACGAAGATTTGCGCGAACCCGTTCCGGCCGCCCGCTTGGGGGAGAGCGGCGGCGAGGAGAACGCCGTCGGCAACGTGGTCTTCGTGAAAGAACGGCGCGTGCGCGGCCTCGAAATCGTCGAGGTGCGCTTGCGCGACGACGCGGGCGATGAGTTTTTGGCCAAGTGGATCGGTCGCAACCGCTACGCCTACGGCCGCTTTCGCGAAGGGATGCGGCTCTTCGTGCGCGGCCGCGTCGAGCGGACGCTGGCGGGCCCGGCGGTCAACGTCGCGCAGTACGCGATGCTCGGGCCGCAGGAGCGGTATCGCGGCGAGGTCGTTCCGGTCTATCGCGCGAGCAAGGAGCTCGCGACGCGCAAGATCGCCGGCGTCGTGAAGAAGAATCTCGACCGCTTGCTGGCAGTCGCTCCCGACGATCCGGTGCCGCCCGCGATCGCGGCGGCGCGGAAGTATCCGTCGCTGCGCGACGCCTATCGCAGCGCGCACGCCCCGGCCGCCCCGCCGGAGGCCGAGCGCGCGCGCGAGCGGTTCATCTTTGGAGAGTTCCTCGCACTCGCCGCGGCGGCGGCGCTGCGGCGCGCCGAGCGCGAGCGGGTGCGCGATGCGAGCGCCCTCGCGGTCCCGCCGGGGTTGCTCGCCGAGTTCGAGGCGGCGATGCCCTTCGCGCTCACGAACGCCCAGCGCACCTGCATCCTCGAGATTTGGGACGACATGGGCCGCGACGTGCCGATGAACCGCCTGTTGCAAGGCGACGTCGGCAGCGGCAAGACGTTGGTCGCGGCGGCGGCGATCCTGCTGGCCGCGCGTAACGGCGTACAGTCGGCGCTGATGGCGCCGACCGAGATACTCGCGGCGCAGCATGCGAGCAAGCTCGCGCCGCTGCTGCTGCCGTTCGGCATCGCGCTGGAGGCCGTCTTCGGCAGCCAGGGCCAGCGCGCGCGCGGCGCCGCGCGCGACCGCATCGCCAGCGGCGAGGCGGCGGTGGCGGTCGGCACCCACGCTCTGCTGACGGAAGGCGTGGAGTTTGCGCGGCTGGGCCTGGCGATCATCGACGAGCAGCATCGCTTCGGCGTGGAGCATCGCGCGCGGCTGCGCGCCAAGGGTACCTCGCCGCACACGCTCCACATGACCGCGACGCCGATCCCGCGGACGCTGGCGCAATCGGTCTACGCGGATCTCGATCTGTGCGTCATCGACGAGCTCCCGCCCGGGCGCACGCCGATCGAGACCTTTGCGGTGCGCACGAGCCGGCTCGCGCGCGTCTACGACTTCGTGCGCGAGAACGTCGCGCTCGGGCGCCAAGCCTACGTCGTAGCGCCGGCAATCGAAGAGGGCGAGAGCGCGCTCACGAGCGCCGTCGCCGAAGCCGAGCGCCTGCGCGCGGAGGTCTTTCCCGAGCTGCGCCTGGGGCTGCTGCACGGCCGCATGACCCCGCGCGAGAAGGACGAGACGATGGCGCGCTTCTCGAGCGGCTCGCTCGACGTTTTGGTCGCCACGACCGTCGTCGAAGTCGGCGTCGACGTCCCCAACGCGAGCGTCATGGTGGTCTTGGACGCGCAGCGCTACGGCCTGGCGCAGTTGCACCAGCTGCGCGGGCGCGTCGGCCGCGGCTCCGCGAAGTCGTATTGCATCCTCGTCTATCCCGACGATGCGGGGGAGACCGAACGCTTGGGCATTCTCACCCACTGCACCGACGGCTTCGAGATCGCCGAGGAGGACCTGCGCCTGCGCGGTCCGGGTCAGTTTTCGGGCACGGCGCAGTCGGGCGCGGCGGAGTTCCGCCTGGCCGACCTGGTGCGCGATATCGACGTCTATCGCGACGCGAAGGCGGCGGCGGAGCGGATCGTCGCCGAGGATCCACGCCTGCAGGCGGCCGGGCACCAGGGGTTGCGGGCGCTCCTGGCCCGTCGCCCGAGCACGCAGGCACTGCTGTACTCGTCGTGAGGGTTGCGGGCCCCCGGGGCGAATAGGCCCGCCCATGCGCTATTTTCGTACGATCGGCGCCGCACTCGCGGCCGTCCTAGCTCTTGCCGCGCTCCCGAGCAGCACTCGGGCCGCCGGCGTCACCGTTACGCGAGCGACGCTCTCGAACGGACTGCAAGTGGTCGTGGTGCACAATCCCCTCGCACCGGTGGTGACCACGATGCTCAACTACCGGGTCGGCTCGGACGAGCAGTGGGTGCCCGGCCTCGCCCACGCGACCGAACACATGATGTTCCGCGGCAGCAAGACGATGTCGTCCTCGCAGCTGATGGAGACGATCGGGATCACCGGGGGCGACTTCGACGCCGACACCCAGAGCGGCGTCACGCAGTTCTTCTTCACGGTGCCCTCGCAGTATCTCGACATCGCGCTGCGAATCGAGCGCGCGCGTGCGACCGGCCTTTCGATGGCGCAGGACCAGTGGAACCAGGAGCGCCTCGCGATCACCCAAGAGGTGACGCAGGACAACAGCAACGTCTTCTACCGCCTTTTCCAGAAGATGCAGGACCGCATCGTCGGCGGCACGCCGTACGCCAAGAACACGCTCGGCACGGTCCAAGATTTCGCCCACAACGTCAACTCGCCGCAGCTGCGGCGATTCTACTCGCTGTGGTATCACCCGAACAACGCCATCTACGTCATCGTCGGCGACGTCGACGGTCCGGCCACGGTCGCCGAAGTGAAGAAGCTCTTCGGCGACATTCCCGCCGCCAAGCTCCCGGCGCGCCCGGCCGTGCATCTGCAGCCGGTCCACGGCGCCCTCTACCACGACGTCTCGGATCAGCCGTTCACCGCCGTGCTGCTCGGCTACCGGATGCCGGGCTACGACAGTCCGGACTACGCCGCCGGGCAGATCGCGATCGACGTGCTGAACAACCCGCGCAGCGACTTCGGCTCGCTGCCGTACACGGGGAAGGCGCTCTTCGCGCAGTTCATCGCCCAGTCGTATCCCAAGGTCTCGATCGGGATCGCCGCCGGCGGCGTGCCGGTCACGACCAAACCGGAGACGATCGATCAGACGATGCGCGCCGTGATCGACGGCTACGTCAAGAACGGCGTTCCGCAGGACCTCGTCGACGCGGCCAAGCTGCGCGAGGTCGCGCAGCAGGAGTTCGCCGGCAACTCGATCCAGGGATTGGCCGACCAGTGGAGCGATGCGCTCGCGGTTGCGGGGCTGCAGTCGCCCGACGAGATGATCTCGCGCTTCGAGAAGGTCACGACGGCCGACGTCGATCGCGTGATCCGGCAGTCGCTGCAGAACAGCAACGTCATCGCGGCGTACGCCGTCCCGAAGAATGCGGGCAGCGCCAGCGCCGGCGGTGAGATGGCGAAGGAAGAGAATGCGATCCCGCCGAGCGAGCACCAGCCGCTGCCGTCGTGGGCGCAGTCGGTCCTCGCTCGTTTGAGCGTGCCGCAGCAGACGCTCTCGCCCTACGACATGACGCTTTCGAACGGCGTTCGCTTGATCGTGCAACCCGAAACGATTACCAAGACCGTCGTCGTCGCGGGGCAGATCCTCGATAATCCACAGGTGCAGGAGCCGGCCGGTCAGGAAGGCGTCGCCGATCTCACCGCGCAGCTCATGCCGTTCGGAACGACGACCTACGGGCGGGTCGCCTTCCAAGCCGAGCTCGACAAGATCGCCGCGTCGACCTCGGCGGGAACGCAGTTCGGCCTGCAGGTGCTCTCCGACGACTTCGATCGCGGCGTGCAGCTGCTCGCGGACGAAGAGCTGCACCCGGCCTTCGATGCGCAGGCCTTCGCGATCGCCAAGCCGCAGTTCGTCGGCTCGCTGACGGGCGAGGAGACGGCGCCCGATCATCTCGCGGCGGTCGCGCTCGCCAAAGCCCTCTATCCGGCGGGCGACCCAACGCAGCGCTTCGCGACGCCGCAGAGCGCCGCATCGCTGACGCTCGACGACGTCAAGGCATGGTACGCCGCGGCCTACCGGCCGGATCTCACGACGATCGTGGTGATCGGCGACGTGAACCCGCAAGCCGCCAAAGCGGCCTTCGAGAAGTACTTCGGCGGCTGGACGGCAACGGGACCCAAGCCCAACGTCTATCCGCCGCCGGTACCGGCCAACGCGCCGAGCGAGGTGAACGTCCCCGCGACGGGACGGGTGCAGTCCTCGGTGCAGCTGGTCGAAACGCTGCCGCTGCTGCGCACCGACCCGGCGTGGGCGCCGCTGCAGGTGGCCAACACCGTGCTCACCGGCGGCTTCTACTCCTCGCTGCTCTACCACGATCTGCGCGAAGTGCACGGCTACGCCTACAGCGTCGAGAGCAGCATCGAGGGTGGGAAGGTGCGGGGCAGCTTCAGCATCGACTACGCTTGCAATCCGCAGAACATCATCCCGGCGCAGGGGCAGATCGTGACGATCCTCCAGCAGCTCCAGCAGAGCCCGATCGCGGCCGACCGCTTGCTGCGCGCGAAGGCGCTGCTCATGGGCGACGTTCCGATCCGGGCGTCGAGCTACGACGGCGTGACGCGCCTGCTGCTCAACTACGCGGCGCGCGATCTCCCGCTCGATCAGGGAACGCTCGACGCGAAGGCCGAGCTGGCGGCCTCGCCGGCCGACGTGCAGGCGGCGCTCGCCAAATACGTCCGCGCGAAGGGCTTCGTGCGCGTCGTTACGGGACCGCCGCCGAAATAGCCGCGATGTACGGCGTCGGCTTCGACCTCGACCACACCCTGGCGATCGACAACAAGCTCGAGCGGGTCGCGTTTCTGCGCCTGCTCGAGCTCGTGCCCGGCCGGGGCGGCCGGGCGATGGGATCGCTCGACGAAGAGGGCGATCGCGTCGACGCGTTGCTCGCGCTGCAGCGCAGCGGTGCGTTCTCGATCGACGAGGCCGTGCGGCGCTTCGTTCGGGAGCGAGGCGTTGCGGCCGCGGAGCCGTTTGTCGAGCGCTTCCGCGCGCTGGCGCTGGAGATGGCGGAGGACTTCGTCGTTCCGCTTCCGGGCGTGCGCGAGACGATCGGGGCGCTGCGCGGGCGCGGCTTCACGATCGCGGTGCTCAGCAACGGTTGGAATCCGTTGCAGACGGTCAAAGCCTCGCGGGCCGGGTTCGACGGTCCCGTCATCGCGAGCGCCGACGTCGGCGCGCAGAAGCCCGACGCCCGCGCTTTCTCGGCGCTGCTCGAGGCGCTGGGCAGCCGGCCGGAGCACACGTGGTACGTCGGAGACGATCCGCACGGAGACGTCAGCGGCGCGTCGGCGGCGGGGCTGCACCCGGTCTGGCTCGATAACCAGGGGCACCCGTTCCCGCCGCATCTCCCGCAGCCCGCCCACCGCATCACGTCGCTCGAAGAGCTGCTCGCAGTGCTGCCGGCGCGAGCCAAGCCGTCGTAGAGGAGGAGGCGAGCATGAGCCCACGCATCACGGGAGGATCTTTGGGAAGCCGCAAGGTGAAGTCGCCCAAGGGATTGCACGTGCGGCCGACGCCCGGGCGCGTGAAAGAGTCGCTGTTTTCGATTCTGCTGCCGCGCATCGAGGGCGCGCGCATGCTGGATCTCTTCGCCGGCACCGGCGCGATCGGGTTCGAGGCCGCCTCGCGCGGCGCCGCCGCCGTCGTCGCCGTGGAGTCGCACCGCGAAACGGCGCACGCGATCGAAGAGGCGGTGCGGGGCTTGGGCATCGGCGACGTGGTCAGCGTGATGGCCGCGCCGGCGGAGCGCGCGCTCTACCGGCTCGAGGGAAGCTTCGATATCGTCTATCTCGACCCGCCGTACGCGAACGAGGTGCCGCTCGGGCTCTTCCGGCTGCTGCTCGAGCGCGGACTGCTCGCCGACGGCGCGGTCGTGATCTACGAACACGCCGCAAAGACGATCCTCCCGGAGATACCGGGGTATCGCGGCGTGCGCGAAGAAGTCTACGGCGATGTGGCGCTCGCCTTCTTCGAAAAGGCGGTCCGTTGACCGGTTTTAGCCGTGCGATTTATCCCGGGTCGTTCGACCCTCCGACGCACGGGCACGTCGACGTCATCGAGCGCGCGGCCAGCGTCTTCGGCGAAGTGGTGGTCGCAGTCGTGGTCAATCCGCAGAAGCGCCATCCGATGTTCGAGCTCGAGGAGCGCGAGGCGATGCTGCGCGAGTGCGTGGCTTCCTTGCCCAACGTCCGCGTCGAGCACTTTCGCGGATTGCTGGCCGACTTCGTACGCTCGAGCGGCGTCGGCGTGATCGTCAAAGGGCTGCGCGTCGTCTCGGATTTCGAGAGCGAGATGTCGACCGCGATGATGAACCGGTCGCTCAGCAGCGTCGATACGCTCTTTCTGATGTCGGATGCCAGGTATTCGTTCATCAGCTCCAGCATGGTCAAGGAAGTCTTCTTTCTGGGTGGCGACGTCGCCGCGTTCGTGCCGGATCCGGTCTTACGCATGATGTCGGAGAAACGCGGCAACCTGCTCAAATCCCGCTAAACTGGAACGGAGGTACCCGAATGTCGGTCTATCGCGTGTTGGAGAAGCTGGAAGGTTACGTGCACGACGGAACGTGGCTTCCCGCCGGCTACCGCATCCTCTCGGAGGAACGCCTGATCGAGTTCGTCGAGAAGATTCGCGCTTCGCTGCCCGAGGAAGTGGGTCGCGCCAAGGTGATCGCGCGCGACGGCGACCGCGTTTTGCGCGCCGCCCAAGAGAAGGCCGAGGCGATCGTGGAGGAGGCGCAGAGCAAGCATTCGGAGCTGGTCGATCAGAACGAGATCGTCCAGCGCGCCCGGACCACGGCCGAGGTCGTGCTGCGCGAGGCCGAGGAGCGAGCGCGGAAGATCCGCGAAGGCGCCGACCACTATGCCGCCCAGGTGCTCTCCGAGATGGAGGGACGCTTGGCCGGTGCCCTCGGGGCGGTGCGCAAGGGCCGCGAAGCGCTGGCCAAAACCCCGGCCGCGCCGGCCGCCGCGGCACGGCCGCTGGCGGAGGCGGCCGCCGAGAGCAAGCGCGCGGCCTTCGATCTGCAGGCAGCCCAAGAGACGGCAGCGTTGGAATCGGTCTAAAGCGGGTACGACCTTGCGGTGAGACTCTTCCTCGCCCTCGTCCTGGCG
>DATJRF010000208.1:0-6207 GCA_035505015.1 Verrucomicrobiia bacterium
CTTCACGATTTTCCGGTAGAGCTCGTCGCGGTCGCCGAGCGGGTCGACGACCATGACCTCGGTTTCGCCGTCTTGGGGCTCGATCGCGACCGTGACGCGGCCGCGGGCGCAAACGTCCATGCAGCTGGTCGAGATCGCCCGTATCTCACCCCAGCGGCCTTCGTCTTTCAGACGCGCCTTGAGCCAGTCGCGCAAGTGAAAGTCGCCGATCCGCGCGGCGATCTCGGGGTCTTCCTCGGGGATGCGCTCCTTGAAGCAGCGCTCGCAGACCAGGACGAGCCCGGCCCCGAGCCATTTCGGTTTGACGTCTTGCATGCAGCCGATCGCGGGTGGAGAAGTGGAGCCGGCGGTGGGACTCGAACCCACGGTTGGTAGTTTACAAAACTACTGCTGTTGCCGCTGAGCCACGCCGGCGAGCCGGCAAGTCCCTTCCACGAAGGGAGGCGGTGTCCTGGACGTCATCGTGCGCGCCGCGCTCGCGGATCTCGAAGAGCTCTTGCCGCTCGTTCGCGCGTACCGCGTCTTTTACGAGCGCGAGCCGGAAGCCGCGCGCGAGCGCGCGTTGATGGAGCGCAACCTCTGCGAGGGGCGCTCGATCGTCTTTCTCGCGCGAGCCGGGGATACGGCGTGCGGTTTCGTGCAGCTCTTCGAAACGCAGAGCACCGTTTGGCTCGGCCCGTCGCTGATCCTCGAGGATCTCTACGTCGAGCCCGCCGCCCGGCGCCGGGGAGTCGCTGCGCGGCTGATCGAGCGCTCGATGGAGTACGCGCGCGCGATCGGCGCGACCGGGATGTTCTTGGAGACCGCCGCGGAGAACCTCGCGGCCCAAGCCGTCTACGAACGAGCCGGCTGGAGCCGCGAGGGCCGCTTCTACAAGTACAACGCGCCGCTCTGAACGGCTAGCGGACGACGTTCCAATCGGAGATCGGGAACTGGTGACCGTTCGAGGCGATCGTCAGCGTTCCGTCGCCGTACGCGTTGACGTCGAAGATCGCCACCGTCGCGCTCCCGTTGGTGACGGTGCCGGTGATGAAGCCGGGCTTCGACGGCGGCTTCGCGGCATTGGTCGCGACGTTGAGCGTGTCGCCGCTCGAAAGGCTCGCGTTCGTAACCGTGAGGCTGCTCACGACGCCGCGGGTGAACGTGACGACGATCGGGATCGTGTAGCTGCCTTTGACCGTTCCGCCGGCGAGCGTGTAGGCGGGCGTCGAGATCGGGCAGCCGGCGTTATACGCGCCGGTCGCGATCGAGAAGGCGCCGATCGGAGCCGATTCCGTTGCGCCGGTGTGGGTTGCGCTCCACGTGACCGAGCCGTTGTCGTTGCGCGTGCGCGCGCCGCCGGAATAGGCGCCGCCGTCCCAGCCGAACGACTCGTCGAGCCGGGCGATACCGATCGAGTTGTAGCCAGCCGAGTCGGTGCAGTAGTCGTTGATCGCGGTCGTGCTGGATTGCATGACCGTCTCGGTGTCGGAGATGACGTTCTTGCGCGTGCCGATCGCGAGGTCGCTCGACGTCTCGCGGACGAAGCCGCCGGCCACCACCGGGAAGCCGTTCTTACCGAAGGTGCCTTGATAGAAGTTCGTCGTCTCGGTTCGCACCGAGATCGGCGTCGTCGCGTTGCCGTAGGCGTAGTTCTTGACCGTGCGGTTCACGGTCTCGGTTCCCGCCGTCGTGCCGAGGTCGTAGAGCCGCACCGCGTCACGTGCCAGCTCGGTGCAGGCGGAATCGAAGAAGGTCAGCGTTTCGGTGGAGTTGGGGTCGCCGTTGCGATCCGGCGCGTAGAACTCCACGCCGTCGTGGCAGGCTCCGGTGCCTTTGCGGTCGGGCGCCATCGCGAGCGCGCTTTGGCCGTTGCCACCGGGTTCGTTCGAGATCTCGTCGCTATAGGTTTTGACCGGTGAGCCCAGGGCGTTGACGGCATTGATGCCGGCCGAGTCGCCGGGCTTCTTGCCGGCGGGGCTGGCCGCTGCGGCGTGGTAGGCCGCCGAGGGGGCTTCCGGCGCGGTGCCGCCGGCGGGGGAGAAGGACGATCCGGAGCCGCTGCATCCGGCCAGAAACAGGGCTATGGTGGCCAGGGCGAAGACGCGATCGCGTGCCATCGAGGACTCCTCTTGTACGAGCGCTTGGAAGTGCAGGTGCAGTGTACTATGCCCCCGAGGTCTCCGACATGAAACCTCCGTGAGCCTTTCGCCAAGGACTCTGGGGGCGCTCTAGCGTACCCAGGTCTGCCGATTCGTGGGTAGGTGGCCGAGCGGTTAATGGCACCAGGCTGTAAACTTGGCGCGCGAAAGCGCTACGCTGGTTCGAATCCAGCCCTGCCCACCATCTTGCGGGCGTTGCATAGTGGTAATGCCTCTGCCTTCCAAGCAGATGTCGCGAGTTCGATTCTCGCCGCCCGCTATGCAACGCCACACTGCTCTTTGAAACGAAACACCAAAGGCGTCGGCGTCTCGATTCCCTTCGCGCGCGCAGAATCCGCTGGGCATCGCCGTACCTCCTGAGGATGGAAGCGCTGCGCCGCACGTTGGTAGGGAGTCGCTCCGACTGCGGAGTACCCTCTCCCTGCGCCGAGTCAGCGCCGTTGTAGCTCAGTGGTAGAGCACTTCATTGGTAATGAAGAGGTCACGGGTTCAATCCCCGTCAACGGCTCCACTTTCTTTACGGAGGCGCTCGGGGCGCCTCGCAGGCGGTGGAGGGCCCGGGGCAAATAGGGGCTTCGATGGCCTTTCCGTGCCCTTGTTGCGGCTCGTCGGTCTTCTCGGAACCGCCCGGCTCGTGTGAGACGTGCGACGTTTGCCGTTGGGAAGACGACCCGTTTCAGCTGCGCTTCCCGCTCGTCGCGGGCGGCGCCAATCGCATGAGTCTCTTCATGGCGCAGCGCGCCTTCATCGCGGCAGGCAAGGAGGCGCGCGATCGCGATCCGTTTTGGCGGCCGCTCGACCGCCGGCGCGACTTCTTGGAGCCGCAGAGCGACGATCCCGACGTCGACACCGGCCTGACCGGGCCGAGCCACTCCGAAGAGCTCTACTACTGGAGCACCAACTACTGGCTGCGCCGCGACGACCAGCGCTATCTCTACGGCCGTTATTGCCCGGTTCCGCGCCAGAGCTTTAGCGAAGCGGAGGTTCCGCAAGCGCGCAAGCAGCTCTTCGCCGCGACCCGCGCGCTGGCCGACGACGGCGCCGGGGCCGCCGGGCACGGGGATCTGCTCTCGTTCGGCGGCAAATCGCTGCTCTATCTGGCCGCCTTTCGCCAGGGCGATCAGTTCGGGCTCGATCAACGCCAGCAGGCCTACTTCCGTGCGCTCTGGTACGCGCTCACCGAGCCCGACGCCGGGGCGTCGAATGCGGCGCTCGTCCGAGCGCTCGCCGCCGCGGCGCTCGTCGAGTCCCAGTAGGCGCGTCGATGACGCCGTCTACCAGAGGGAACCCTCCGAGACGAGGATGTAGAGAATCGGACCGAGGCCCCAAATCAAGCTCGTCACGAACCACGCGACCTTGACGAGCCCGCTCATATCGGAGCGCGCGATGAGGTTGATCCACATGAGGATCATCGCGATCGGATGCAGGATCAGCGAGAGGAGAATTTCGAGTAGGAGCTTCATGCCGGTTCGCTTCGCCTCGAGCGGCCGCATCGCTTGCGCCCGCGCGCAGGTTGTACGCGGGGTGAGGATGACGCGATGAGTGCGAGCCGGCGCATGCCGGCCGTCTTCGTCGGGCACGGCAGCCCGATGAATGCCATCGAGCAAAATCGCTACACGCAGGCCTGGAGCGCGCTCGGTGCGGCGCTGCCGGTGCCGCGCGCGGTGCTGGCCGTATCGGCGCACTGGTTCGTGCGCGGCGTCGCGGTGACGGCGAACGAGCAGCCCCGGACGATTCACGACTTCTACGGCTTTGCGCGCGAACTGTACCGGGTGCGCTACGAGGCGCCGGGCGACCCCGCGCTGGCGCGCCATGTCAGCGAGATGCTCGGCACCCTCGACGTGGCGCTCGACGAATCGTGGGGCCTCGATCACGGTGCCTGGTCGGTCCTGCTCCACCTGTATCCGGACGCCGACGTTCCGGTAGTTCAGTTCGCGCTCGATGCGACCAAGCCGGCCGATCTGCATTGGGCGATCGGCGCGGCGCTCGCGCCGCTGCGCGACGAGGGCGTGTTGATCTTGGGCAGCGGCAACGTGGTGCACAACCTGGCCGCAGCCGATTTCGGCATCGGCGGCGGCTTCGATTGGGCGATGCGTTTCGACCGGCACGTTCGCGACGCGCTCGAGAGGGGCGACGCGCAGGCCTTGATTCGTTACGACGCGCACCCCGACGGCGCGCTCGCCGTCCCGACGCCCGAGCACTATCTGCCGCTGCTCTACGTCGCGGCGCTGCGCGCGCCGGGCGAGCCGGTCGAAACGATCGTCGACGGCTTGGAGGCCGGCGCGATCTCGATGCGCTCCGTGCGAATCGGCTAGACGATGGTTAGCCGTTCTCTTTGAGCGTGCGAACGATCTCGGCGAGGACTCGCCGGGCCTCGGGCGTCTTGGGCTGGCAAGTACCGGCGCCCACGTGGCCGCCGCCGCCGTGGAGCGCCATCAAATCGCCGACGTTCGTGCGGCAATCCCGTTTGAGGATGCTGTGCCCGACCTGTATCGAGACGTAGGAGCCGTCGTGCCCGTCGGCGACGCGCACCGAGACGTTGGCGGCCGGGAAGAGATCGTAGATCAGGAAGCGGTTTCCGCTGGGGAGATCCTTCATGCCGCGGACGTTGGTGACGACGACGTTGCCGTCGAGCTTGCTCGCGGCCAAGAGATGCTCCTTGAACGCTTCGGTTTGCTCGCGCAGCCGCTCGACGTGCTTGGCAACGTCGGGGTCGGCCAAGATCTCGTCGACGCTCTTGCTCTTGGCGAGCTCCATGATCTTGCGGAAGTAGTCCTTGAACGCCCCCAGGCCGCTGCGCGGATCGAGCGTATAGCCGATGAGGATCCAACCTTGCGGATCGACGATATCGTCGCGCGTGAGCAGCGCGGCGTCGAGCCGGTCGGTCGCGTCGAGCAGCTCGGCGTAGCGCTCGAACTTCGGCGAGCGATAGTGGTTCGCGATCACTCTGGCCGCGCTCGGCGCGAGCTCGAACTTCCCCTTGACGTCGGCGCGCGTTCCTTCGTCGACTTGGCTCAAGTGATGGTCGAACCAGAGCGCAGCTCGCTCGTCGAAGGGCAGGTTCGCCAGAATGTCGTCGCTGCCGAGCTCGAGCTTGCCGTCCTGAACGTCCTTGGGATGCGCGAAATCGACGCGCTCGATCGGCTCGACCTCCTGCAAGAGAATCGCCGAGGTGAGCCCGTCGAGATCTGCCCGCGTGACCAATCGCATCTGCGCCTCCACCGTTAGCAGAAGAACCGGGACCAAGCCGATTCGCCAACGAAGCGGTCCCTCCTTATGCGGCACGACGGCACCCCCGAGATCCAGAAGACCGAAGCGCAGTGGCTCGAGGAGCTCGGGCCGGAGCGCTACCACATCCTGCGCGAGGCCGGGACGGAGCGCCCGTTCACGGGCAGCCTCCTCGCCGTCGACGACGCCGGAACGTACGTCTGCGGCGCGTGCGGCGCTGCGCTCTTCTCGTCGGATGCCAAGTTCGAGTCGCACTGCGGCTGGCCGAGCTTCACCCATCCGGAGCAGCAGCAGAACGTGCGCCTTCTCGACGATCTCACCTTCGGGATGAAACGCACGGAGGTGCGCTGCAAGCGCTGCGACTCGCATCTCGGGCACGTCTTCGACGACGGCCCGGGGCCGGAGGGGACGCGCTACTGCATCAACTCGCTCTCGCTCGGCTTCCGGGATTCCAAGGAAGGTAAGGGATGAAACGGCTCGCGCTGATCCTGCTCGCTGCGTTCCTGGCCGCCGCGCCGGCTCGGGCCGATGCTCCAGGCGTGGTCGTGGTCATGTACGCCGGCTCGCTCGTGACGCCGATGCAAGGGCCGGTGGCCGCCGCGCTGCGCGACGCCGGCATCGTGTTCGAGGGGCAGCCCGGCGGCAGCAAGGCGCTCGCCAATCTGATCGCCTCGGGGCTGGAGACGCCCGATGTCTTCATCAGCGTCGATCGCGCCGTGGTCGATACGATCGCGGATAAGGTCGCCTCGCAGACGACCTTCGGGACCACGCAGCTCGGCGTCGCGTGGGAGGAAAAGTCGAACTACGCTTACGTCTTTGCAAGTGCCGCCGGCGGCGA
>DATJRF010000209.1:0-3637 GCA_035505015.1 Verrucomicrobiia bacterium
TCGGGAGCGAGCCCGTCGAGCGCGCGGGAGACGGGCTCGCTGAGATGCCCCTCGACATACTCGTCGATGGGCGCGACGGCCAGCGGGCGATCTCCGGCGTACTCTTGGGGCGCATTGTCCTCCGGAATCTCCTCCTGATAACGTCCTCTGCGCCGCCGAAGTTCGTCCCGGTGCAGATTGGTGACGATGCGATAGATCCAGGAAAGGAAGGACGTCCCCGGTTTGAAGCTGCGCCAGGCCCGGTAGACGCGAATGAAGGCTTCCTGGGTGAGGTCGCGAGCGTCCGCCTCGTTGCGCGTCAGGCGCAAGGCAAAGTTGTAGGTTGCTTTGCCGTATTGCTCGATCGCCCGCTCCAGAAAGGCGCTCTGTTCGGGTGACGGCGGGTCGAACGGCTTGCGCGGCGCTGCCATCGGTTCCCCCGCCTTTTATCGCTGCCTAAGCGCCCTCCTTGCGCCAGAGGACCCGCGCCACCATCCAAAGGCTCGTAATGACGATCGCCGTGATGATGAAGAACAGGCCCATCTCCAGAAAAACGATCCCGGCGAACTGGCTGCCCCCGCAAAAGGCGACGATGCTCGCAATCAGCGAGAGCTTCGCTCGCTCGAAGGGATTGCTCGACATTCCGGCGACCGAGCGGGCCTCCGAGAGCACCCCGTCGGGGTCCCAGCCGCCGGTCTCGGCAATGAAGGCGACGCGCCCGTTCGGCGCCACGACGAAGAGCCGGTCGCTATGCAAGAAGTCCGAGGAGCTGATCCGCAGGGAGGTGATCTTGAACTCGTCGAGGACGTGCTTGACGGCGCCGCCCGTGCCGGTGAGCAGCGTCCAGACGCGCGGATCCTCGCCGTACTGCTGCCCGTAGCGGCGCAGCACCGCCGGCGAATCGTACGGCGGGTCGAGCGTGATCTCCACCAGCGCGAACCGCGCGGGGTCGAGCCGCGATTGCATGTAGGCGAACTTGCCGCTGATCGCGGGGCAGAGCGAGCGGTCGGGGCAGCGCGTGAAGATGAAGCTGAGCACCACCGTTTTGCCCGCGAACGCGCGATCGAGCCGCACGAGCTTGCCGTTCTGGTCGATCAGCCGCGCCGGCGGGAGCGTGTAGCCCAGATCGATCGGAATGACGCGGCCCGGCTCGGGGACGCCGGGCGAGAACTCGCCCGCGTCGACGGCGTTGCGCAGCGTCCAGGGCTGCGTATTCCGGTCGAGGATCGCGTCGACGCCGACGCCGGGCGTGACGGCGTGTGCGGGCTCGAAGCGCACGCGCCGCGTCAGGGCGGGAATCGTGAGGGTAATCGGATCGAAACGGACGACCGCGCCGCCGCCCGGGATCGCGGCGACCACGGTCGCGTGTGCCGGCGCCAGCGCAATCGTCGCCGCGGCGATGAGCGCTTGCAGCACTAGCTCGCCGCGCGCAAGGCGTGGGCCATCGCCGCGACCGAGTCGGAAGCGTCGCCGATCGCGGCGATGCGTCCGTTGCCGTCGACGTAGAAGATCGAAGAGGCGTGCGCCTCGTCGTAGTCGTCGCCGCCGTGCTTGCCCGGGATGCGCTGCGCCCACACGTGATAGGCGCTCTCGACCGCCAGAATCTGATCGAGCGTGCCGGTGAGGCCGACCAGGCGCGAGCTGTGGAACCGCCGCAGAAAGGCGTGCATGACCGCCGGCGTGTCGCGCTGCGGATCGACGGTCACGAAGGCGATCGTTCCCTCGCTCCCGTTGCTCGCCTTAACGAGCTTGGCCAGCGTCAGCGGGCAGGTGTCGGCGCAGTGCGTGAATCCAAAGAAGATCGTGACCGGGGTGCCGTGCTGGGCCGCGAGCGACCACGGGGCGCCGGCGTCGTCCAGGAGCGTGAAGTTGGGGGCCGCGGCGTTGGCCGAGCAGGCGACGAGAAGGGCGCAGGCCATGGGCGCGAGCCACCTGAGCAGACGCATCATCCCCCTATTCTAGCGCCTACGAGCCCGGGTGCAGGTACGTATTGATCGCCATCCAGATACCGAGCGCAACGATTACCAAAGAAAGCGCTCCGGCAATCAGGTTACCGAGCGGCTTGTTGCGGCGGTCGCCGATCACCTTGGGGTCGTTGATGAGCACCAACAGGAACCCGAGCACGATCGGCAAGACGAAGCCGTTGAAGGCTTCCACCTCGAGCGTGATTTGGATCAGCGGCAGGTGCGGAATGAGCACGATCGCCGCCGCCACGATCACGCCGGCGAGATAGAGGCCGATGAAGCGCTTCGCGCGCAAGCCGTCGTTGAGCGAGCAGCGCCAGCCGAACGCTTCACCGAAGGCCCACGCGGTCGCGAGCGAGACGACGAAGGCGCCGAGCATCGACGCGCCGATCAGCCCTGCGCCGAACGTGATGCCGGCGAACTTCCCGACCAGCGGAACGAGCGCGACGGCGGCATCGGCCGCGTCGTTGACGTTGATGTGGTGCACGAAGAGCGTCGCGGCGGTCGTGACGACGATCGCGCACATGATCGCTTGCGTGAGCACCGAGCCGATCGCGGTGTCGAGCCGCGCGTATCCGAGATCGCGCAGGCCGAGGCCCTTGTCGACGACGGCGCTCTGCTGGTAGAAAATCATCCACGGCATGATGACGGCGCCGATGTTCGAGGCGATCAGCAGGAGATAGGTTTGATTGCCGAGCGGCTGGCTCCCGAACAGGCCTTCCATCACGATCTGATGGACCGGCGGCTTGGCCGCGAACGCCGCCGGAATGAAGAGCAGCTCGAGCGCGCACAACGCGAGCGCGAATGCCTCCGCGCGCTTGTACGACGCGGTGAAGATCACGACGCAGAGCAGCAGCGCGGACAAGATCACGAGCGGCGCCGAAGGCAGGCCGAATATTTGCGCCGCACCGGCGATGCCGGCGAACTCGGTGACGAGCGCGGCGACGTTGGTGACGAGCATGGTTCCGAGCGAAACCCACGCCCAGCCGAGCCCGTAGTGCTCGCGAATGAGCCGCGCGTGGCCCTTGCCGGTCTTGGTGCCCAGGCGAATCGTCATCTCTTGCACGACGAAGAGCGGCACGATCAGCAGCACTTGCAAGAGGATGAGCTTGTAGCCGAACTGCGCGCCCGAGGTGGCGGCGGTGGTGACGCTGCCGGCCTCGGTGTCGGCGAACATGACGACGAGCCCGGGGCCGACGACCGCCAAAAAGCGCAGCAGCCGCCGCCGGAACGTCGCCGACGCGGTCGGGGGGGCTGCCGTCGCCGGCGTCTCGAGGCTGGCCATCGAAGTTTTAGGATAACCTAAGAAGGGCGTAAGGTCCACCGACAAAGGCGACGGCTGGACCCCAAAAGGGATTCGCCGCGCAGAGACCAACCCTTGGCGCGCGATGAAGCACGGTGTCTTCGCCCTTCGCTTTCTCCTGGGAGCCCTGCTCCTGGTCGCGGGCGCCCTCAAGGCCGGGCACCCGGTGGAGCTCGCCGCCGCGATCTCGGGCTTCCGGCTGCTCCCGGCGGCCGTCGTGGGGCCGCTTGCGATCGGGCTGCCGTTCCTGGAGATCGTCCTGGGCCTCTACCTGGTGGCGGGGCTCTTCGTCCGGGTCGTCGCCGCGTTCAGCGCATTCCAGTTCGTCGTCTACGGCCTTGCGATCGCCTCGGCCGTCCTTCGTCACATCCCCGCCAACTGCGGATGCTTC
>DATJRF010000210.1:0-5185 GCA_035505015.1 Verrucomicrobiia bacterium
CTTTACGCCGGCCTCGCTCAGCGACGCGAGCGCGGCGCGCAGCGCGTCCATGTTCTCGACGTGAAAGGACACGTGATCGATCGCTCCCGGGTGGGGAACGCCGCGGTGGAAGACGATCGTGATCGCATCGTTGGTCATCCCGACCCCGTCTTCGAAGCGGAACATCTCGGCGAGATCGAAGTGGCGCGACCACCAGGCGGCGCTGGCTTGCGGGTCGCGTACCGCCAGCCCAAA
This sequence comes from Verrucomicrobiia bacterium, assembly GCA_035505015.1. Lineage (GTDB taxonomy): Bacteria > Vulcanimicrobiota > Vulcanimicrobiia > Vulcanimicrobiales > Vulcanimicrobiaceae > DATJRF01. The sequence continues at coordinate 235 of DATJRF010000210.1, forward strand.
GTGGCCCACCTGCCCAAGTTTGACTTTCACGTTCACCTCCGATAAGCGCGTACCCCGATTCAGGGAGCGCGCAGGCGCTGCGACGAAGAGCCGCATCCGATGTTCCGCTACCTTACGGCCGGCGAGTCGCACGGCCCCGCCCTGGTGGGAATCCTCGACGGGATCCCCGCCCATCTGGCGCTCGACGTCCCCGCCATCAACGAAACCCTTCTGCGCCGCCAGGGCGGCTACGGCCGCGGAGGGCGCATGAAGATCGAGCGCGACGAAGTCGAATTTCTGGCCGGCGTGCGCGGCGGCGAGACGCTCGGCTCGCCGATCGCCGTGCTGGTGCGCAACCGCGACCACGAAACGCCCAAGGTCAAGGCGCTGATGGATCCGCTGACCGGCGGCGGCGACCCGCTCACGAATCCGCGCCCCGGCCACGCCGACTACGCGGGCGCGCTCAAATACCGCCAGCGCGACCTGCGCAACGTGCTCGAGCGCGCGAGCGCACGCGAGACGGCGATGCGCGTCTGCCTCGGCGCGATCTGCGCGCAGTTCTTGAGTGCGCTCGGCATCACGACGCGCAGTTACGTCCACCGCATCGGCGCGGTCGAAGCGCCGGAGCTCGACGACTGGAACCAAGACGACGTGGAAGGCAGCGACGTGCGCTGCCCGCATCCCGAAGCCGGCGCCGCGATGATCGCGGCAATCGACGCCGCCAAAGCTGCCGGCGATACGCTCGGCGGGCAGTTCGTCGTCCGCGTCGACGGCCTTCCGGTCGGGATCGGCAGCAACCGCCAGCCGGACCGCCGCCTCGACGGCGTCCTCGCGGGAGCCGTCATGGCGATGCAGACGGTCAAGGCGGTCGAGATCGGTCTGGGCGCCGGCGTCGCCGGAAAGCCGGGATCCCAGGCCCACGACGTCTTTGCGCTGGGCGAGGGAGGCGTCGTACGCCCGAGCAATCGCGCCGGCGGGATCGAGGGCGGGATGAGCAACGGGCAGCCGGTCGTGCTGCGCGTCTCCGTCAAGCCGATTCCCACGCTGATGAAGGCGCTTCCGTCGGTGAACCTGCACGAAGGCACGGACGCACCGGCGACGATCGTGCGCAGCGACGTCTGCGTCGTGCCGGCCGGCGCCATCGTCGGCGAGGCGATGGTGCGGCTCGCGCTGATGGAGCCGGTCTTGGAAAAGTTTGGCGGCGACTCCCTGGAGGAGACGCTCGACAACCTGCGCCGCAGCAGCGAGGCGGCGGCGCGACTCTTCGAGAGATCAGAGGTTTAAGGATGAAACGACACGTAGCGCTGGTCGGCTTCATGGCGGCCGGCAAATCGACCATCGGCAAACGGCTCGCGCGCAAGCTCAAGTGCGCGTTCTTCGATACCGACGACATGGTGACCAAGGATCATGGCGCCGTCTCGGATATCTTCTATAACGAGGGCGAGGGGGCGTTTCGCCGTTACGAGCACGCCGCGCTCGCAAGCGTGCTCGAGAACGGCGAGGGCGGCATCCTTGCGCTGGGCGGCGGCGCGCTGACGAACGACGAGAACCAGAAACTGCTCAAGAAGCGCGCCTACCGCGTCTTCATCAAGGTCTCGCCCGAGATGGCGCTGGAGCGCATTCGCAAGAGCCATTTCGTGCGACCGCTGCTCGGGCCGACGCCCTCGCTCGCGCGCATCAAGGAGCTTTACACCAAGCGCATGCCGCAGTACGCGCATGCCGATCTCGTCGTCGAGGCCGACGATCTCAGCACGGCGCAGGTGGTCGACAACATCATCGAGTGGCTGCACAAGAAGAAGATTTCGATCTAGGCGCCCTGGTCGTCAACGACGACCTGGGCTACCCGGTGGTCGTCGGCGGCGGTCTGCGCGAGAGCTTTTCGGAGTTCGTGCGCGCGCGCGGCGGCCGGTGGGTGATGCTGTGCGACGCCAATCCGGCCGTCGTGCGCATCGCGCGCGCCTACGCGCGCAAGGCCGGCGGCGCCCTGGCCGTGATCCCGGTCGCGCTGGGCGAGCGGCGCAAGCGCCTGGCAACGGTTGAACGGGTGCTCGACGCGTTGGTGCGCGCCGGAGCCGACCGCGGCACGCTCGTCGTGGGCGTGGGTGGAGGCGTCGCGAGCGATCTCTTCGGCTTCGCCGCGGCGTGCTACATGCGCGGCGTCGGCTACGCACACGTCGCCACCTCGCTCGTCGCGATGGTCGATGCCGCGATCGGCGGCAAGACCGGCGTCGACCTCCAGGGTGGGAAGAACCTGGCCGGCGTCTTTCGCGATCCGCTCGCGGTCTTCTGCGACGTCGAGGCCTTGCAGACGCTGCCCTACCGCTCGCTGCGCGAGGGCCTGGCCGAGGTCGTCAAAGCGGCGGTCATCGAGGGCGACGAGCTCTTCGACTCGCTCGAACTATTGGCGGCGCACCCGTTCTGGCGCTGGCCCTGGGAAGATCTGGTGGCACGGGCGGTCAAGGTAAAGACCGCCGTCGTTGCCGACGACCGGCTCGAGTCCGGCATGCGCGAACTGCTCAACCTCGGCCACACCTTCGCGCACGGCATCGAACGCGCGAGCGAGTTTGCGGTCACGCACGGCGCGGCGGTGGCGCTGGGCTTGCGCGCGGCGGGCTTGCTCGCGCTGCGCACCGGGCGCTTCTCGCAGGGGGAGCACCTGCGCGTGCTCACGCTGCTCGCCTTACTGCGTATGCCGCTGCGAACGTCGCTCGCACCGGATGCGATCTTGAGCGCGATGCAGAGCGATAAGAAGAAGCGCGGCGGCGAGCTGCGCTTCGTGCTGCCGCGGGCGATCGGCGACGTCGAGTACGGCGTGACCGTATCCCCGCGCTTGGTTCGGGAGGTACTCGCGCGGATGCAACGCCCGCCCGAGGCGGTGCGATAGCGCGCGTCGTCGAGGCGCTGGCGGCAATTCGCTCTTCGCGGTTCGACCTGCCGCTCAGTTACGACGCCGGCGACCTCGCGCTCGAGCTCGGCGACGTGGTGCGCGTCCCGCTCGGCCGGCGCGAGGTGCTCGCCTTCGTCGTTTCGCCCGTGCGCGACGAGGCGCCGAAGCAACCGCTGCGCGGCGTGTGCGAGCGGCTCGACGTGCCGCGCGCTTTCGACGAGGTGGGGCTGCACTTGGCGCGCTTCGTTGCGGAGCAGTACCTCTGCACACTCAGCGAAGCGCTGGGCGCGGCCGTCTTGGCTGGTGCCGTCCCGCGGACCATCGACGTCTTTCTGCGCGCGGTTGCGACGCCGAATCCGAAGCGCTACCCGTCGGTGCCGCCGCGGCTCGTACGCCTGGTCTGGGAGGATCTGGCCGACGGTTTCGCGCTCGACCAGTTGCTGCGCCACCCGGAAGCGCGCCGAGCCGGCGATCGCGCGGCGTTGCTGCGCCACGTACAAGCGTTGCTGCGCAGCGGCGAGCTTCGGCGCGAGCGGCGATTCGAACGTCCCCGCACGCGCGAGTACCGCGTGCGCGTGCTCGATCCGGGCGATGGCGCCATCAAAGGGAAGAAGGCCGCGGCGCTGGTCGCGTTCGTGCGCGATCGTCCGGGCGCGCCGCGCGCGGACGCGCTCCTGGCCGGGTTCTCCAGCGCCGTGATCGCGCGAGCCCTCAAGGCCGGTGCCGTGATCGAACGCGAGGCGGTACCGGGGCGCACGCGGCGCGCGCAGCCGCCGCACCGGGCGCCGGCGCCGACCCGCGAGCAGGCGACGGCGCTGGCGCGCATCGCCGCGCTGATCGACGAGCGGCGCTTCGCCGAGCTGCTGCTGCACGGCGTGACGGGGAGCGGCAAGACCTACGTCTACGTCGAGGCGATCGCCCGCGTGCTGCGCCAGGGCGGCCGCGCGATCGTGCTCGTACCGGAAATCTCGCTCACGCCGCAGACGGCGCGCCGCTTCGAGGAGGCGTTCGGCGAACGCGTCGCCGTGCTGCACTCGGCGCTCTCGGAGCGCGAACGCTTCGACGCCTGGCAGGCGTGCGTGCGCGGCGAGATCGACGTCGTCGTCGGCGCGCGCAGCGCCGTGTTCGCACCGCTGCGCGACGTGCGCCTGCTGGTCGTCGACGAGTCGCACGAGTCCTCGTACAAGCAAGAGAGCGTTCCGCGCTATCACGCGGTAGCGGTCGCGCGCGAGCGGATGCGCCGCGAGGGGGGCATGCTGATCCTGGGCAGCGCCACGCCCTCGCTCGAGACCTGGGCGGCGGCCGAAGCGGGCCGGCTCGAGCGCTTGCAGCTGCGCGAGCGCGCGACGAAACTGCCGCTGCCGGCGGTCGCGATCGTCGATCTCACCGAGGAGTTCGCGGCGGGCAACCGCCGGATCTTCAGCGGCAAGCTGGTGCAGGCACTCGGCGAGCGGATGGAGCGCGGCGAGAAGAGCGTGCTCTTCGTGAACCGTCGCGGCAGTGCGGGATTTCTGCTCTGCCGCAGCTGCGGCCACGTTCCCGAGTGCCCGCGCTGCAGCGTCTCGCTCAGCGTGCACCGCGGCGAAGGCTTGCTGCGCTGCCATTACTGCGATTATCAAGCGCCGCTCCCGTCGCGCTGCCCCGCCTGCGGGCTCGAAAGCGTGCGCGAGTTCGGCGCCGGCACCGAGCGCGTCGCCGAGGAGGTGCTGCGGCTCTTCCCGAGCGCACGCGTCGTTCGCATGGATAGCGACACCACGACCCGCGTGGGCGATCACGCTCGGCTGCTCGACGCCTTCGGCGAGGACGGCGACGTGCTGGTCGGCACGCAGATGGTGGCCAAGGGGCTGGATTATCCGACGGTCACGCTGGTCGGCGTGGTCGCCGCCGACGTCGGGCTGCACCTTCCGGACTTTCGCGCGGCCGAGCGCAGCTTTGCGCTGATCGCGCAGGTCTGCGGCCGCAGCGGGCGCGCGCGTCCCGGCGAGGCGATCGTACAAACCTACGTACCGGATCATCCGGCGATCGCCTTCGCGCAACGGCACGATTACGAAGGCTTCGCCGCGCGCGAGCTCGCCGAGCGCCGCG
>DATJRF010000211.1:0-2576 GCA_035505015.1 Verrucomicrobiia bacterium
CGAACCCCACCGCGAACTCCCCGGCGCCCTCGAGCCGCAGCGGAACGACGAGACGGCCCCCCTCGGGCAGCGCCTCCCACCACGCTCGCGCGACGTCTTCGCAGCGCGCGCTCACGACGATGCGGTCGTACGCCCCCGGCTCGCCGAGCGGCTCGCCGCCGTCGCCCAGCACCGTCCGCACGCGTGCGTAGCCCAGCTCGGCGAGCGCGCGCCGCGCAAAGCGTGCCAGCTCCGGATCGAGCTCGACCGTGGTGACGGCGCCGCCCTCGCCGGCGAGCTCGGCGAGCAGGGCCGCGTTGTAGCCGCTTCCGGTGCCGATCTCGAGGATGCGGTCGCCGGGCTCGGCATCGAGCAGCTCCAGCATCTGCGCGAGCATCGACGGCTGCGAGACCGACGAGATCACTTCGCCGGCTGCCAGCTTGAGTGCGATCGCCTGGTCGGCGTAGGCCTCCTCCGGCGAAGAGGCCGGCACGAAGCGATGCCGCGGCACGCGCGAGAGCGCCGCCGCGACGCGCTCCGAATGCAGAGCGCCGCTGCGCCGGAGCTGCGAGATCAGCTTCTCGCGCAGGCGTGCTTCGCGCTCCATCGGGCGGAGATTCGACCCCGGCGCCGAGGTGCGCTCCCGCCCCGGCGAGAATTGGGCGGCATGAACTCGTCAGCCGTGCTGCCCGCCGGTCTCTTCGACCTGATCTTCGCCTTCGCGCCGTTCGTCATCGGCGTCGTGATTTACGGCATCTTCTACGTTGCCAAACGGCAGGAGGTCGCCGCCGGGGGCGTCCCGATCGGCCAAACCTTCGCCTGCGCCAACTGCGGCCGCCGCGGCCACCGCGAACACATGGTCCCGCAGCAACACGACGGCGCGGTGAGCTGGTTCTGCCGCCACTGCAACCCGGCCCACTAGGCCGCGAGGATCGGCCGCCTCATATCTGGACGACTTCCCGGATCTCGGGAACGTCGGCGACCACGACCGCCTCGATCGCCCCCTTGAGCGTCATCGTCGACGCCGGGCACCCTCCGCACGCCCCGAGCATCTGAACGTACGCCGTCCCCCCGTCCACTCGGATGAGCCACACCTCGCCCCCATCCATCGCGATGCCCGGCCGCACCTTGTCCAGCGCAGCGTTAACCCGCTCCTCAACGCTCGTCCCAGCCGTCTCGCCGTTCGTCACAAAACCCCAGATCCGGCATCATCCGCCGGCGGTTTCACTCCGGGCTGCGATGGAGCGATCGCCCGTCGCCTACGGCTGCTCCTGCCCGTGATCGTTCATCACCTTGTGCATCGCCGCGGCCATCGAAACCGCATCATCCCACTTGCGCTGCCACATGTTGCGCCCGAAAATCAGCCCGACGCAGCCCGCTTCCATCGCGACGCGCGCCTTGTGAATGGTCGCGTCGTCTCCCATCTTGCTGCCGCCGGAGACCAGCACCAGCGTGCGCCCGGCCGACTTCACGACCTTGCGCAGGCCCTCGACGTCGGTGAACTGCAGCGCGTTGTAGGGTTTGGGAAGCTTTGCGGCGTCGTCGGCCTTCCACACCGGCTCGTTGAGCTTGACGATATCGGCACCCACTTCGCACGCGACGCGCGCGGCGTAGTCGACCGCGTAGAGCGAGTCGATGCCGCCCTTGGCGCGCACCGCGGCACCGCGCGGATAGGCCCAGATCACCAAGGGCATACCGTAGCGATCGCACTCGCGGCGCACTTCGTTGCACTGCGCGATGTCGTCGGCTTGGGCCGGGCTGCCGACGTAGAGCGTGTATCCAACCGCGTCGGCGCCGAGGCGGACGGCGTCTTCCACCGAGGAGGTCAGCGGGCTGAACGCGTCGTCGTCGGAGGGGATGTTCGTCTTCCCGTTGACCTTGAGCAGCAGCGGGACGCGGCCGGCATATTTGCGCTGATACTTCTCCGCCAGGCCGATGTGTAAGGCGATCCCCGAAAAGTTCCCCTCGACGGCCAGCCGGTAGATCCAATCGGTGTCGATCGAATCCGGATTGTCGAAGAAATCGACCGGGCCGTGCTCGAGCCCCTGATCGATGGGCAGCATCATCAGGGTGCCGTTGGCCGGGCCGTGTTCGTACATCAGGCGATGCAGGCGCGTGCGCTTCCCCGTGGAGAGATTCATCTCATCGAACGTCGGGCGCACCGTGGCGGTGATGGCAGTAGTCATGGCCGCACGGGCTTCGGCCAGGACGCGGGAAAGCCCCGCCGGGGCGCCCAAGAGCCCACCGTAGCGTGGAGCGGCGGATTGGTTTCATTGGTATTGGGGCGATGGGCGAGCCGATGGCCGGCTCGTTGCTACGAGCCGGCTTCGCCGTGACGGCCTGCGCGCACCGGCGCCGCGAGGGGATCGAACGCCTCGTCGCGTTGGGCGCGACGCAAGCCGCGGACCCCGCCGCCGTGGCGGCTGCCTCCGACGCGATCGTCCTGTGCGTCCCCGACGCGCCGCAGGTGGAAGAAGCGCTCTTCTCGGATCGCGGCGTGGCCGCCGGGGCTCGGGCCGGCGCGCTCGTCATCGACATGTCGACGATCTCGCCGATCGCGTCGCGCGCCTTTGCCGGCCGGCTGCGCGAGCGCGGCT
>DATJRF010000212.1:0-2782 GCA_035505015.1 Verrucomicrobiia bacterium
CGCCGCGCGCCGAGCAGCAGCGCCGCATAGAGCAAGACGATGAAGGCGGCGACGGTGGTCGGCCCGATCCGCGAGAAGAGCGTCGGGAGCGGCGGCCCGACCTCGCCGGCGACGACGCCCTGACGATCCATCCCTTCGCGCGCCGTCCACGCGCCGTTCGGGGCGACGATGCCGCTGATGCCGGTTGCCGCGGCGCGAATCACGTAACGCCCCATCTCGATCGCGCGCAGCTGCGCGATCTGCGCGTGCATATAGGGTTCCGAGGTGCGCCCGAACCACGCGTCGTCGGTGCTCACGACGAGCAGCTGCGCGCCGCGGCGCACCTGCGCGTAGGCGAGGTCGGCGAATGCGGACTCCCAGCAGATCAGCGGGCCGATCGAGAGCGCCGCCGTCGGGTAGACGCCGTCGACCGTGCCGGGCGTGTTGTGCGCGCTGAGCTCGCCGACGTACGGAAGCCACGAAAGGTAGGCTTCGCCCGGAAAGTCTTCGGCGAACGGCACCAGCTGGCGCTTGTGATATACCTGGCTCGTTCCGTCGGGAGCGAAGATGAAGAGCGCGTTGTGCATGCCGTCGCGATCGAAGTCGAGCGCGCCCACGACGATCGTGGCGCCGGCCTCTCGAGCGAGCTGCCCGAACTTCCAGATCAGCTCCGGCCGCTCGCTCAGCACCGTCGTGATCACGGTCTCCGGCCAGACGATCAGGCGCGGCCGCTCGAGCATCGCTTGGTGCGTCATCGCGGTGTAGCGATCGACGGCGAGCGAGAGGTTGTCCCACTTGAGCGACTGCGCGATGTTGCCTTGGACCGCGGCGACGCGAATCGTCGCGGGCGGCAGCACGCGCGCCGGCCACGCGATCCAGCACCCGAGCGCCGCGGCGAGCGTCGCGCCGGCGGCGATCGCGAGCGGACGCCAGGTTCGGCGGTGCAGGGCGTCGGCGATGTAGGCTCCCAGCACGCAGATCGCGAGCGTGATTCCGTAGGTCCCGGCAAAGGCGGCGATTGCGCGCAGCGGCCCGTCGGCTTGCGTGTAGCCCAGTTGATCGAAGGGCGCTCCCAAGACCCCGACCGAGCGCAGCCATTCGCAGATCGTAAACGCCGCCGCGGCGCCGGCCGGGGCGAGCGCGGGCGTTACGTATTTATAGGCGATCGCGCAGAGCACGCCGGCGAGCGCGAGGAACGGTGCCTCGATCAGCCCGATGCCCAGCGGGATGAACGGCCCGAAAACGCCGACGTAGTGGCTGACGGTATAGCCGACCCAGGCGTAATCCATGCCGAAGAAAACCAAGCCTGCGAGCCAGCCGGTGACGGCAGCGCTGCGCCACGAGAGTCCTTGCCACGCCCAAAAGATCGCTGCCGCTCCGAACGGCGCGAGCCACGTAGCGTTGGTGTTTGGAAACGCGGCGGCGAGCGCGGCGGCGCCGAGCAGCGCCGCTGCGGTTCCGCGCAGGCGTATGCCGGTGCGCCCGCCGGTCACCCGGCCGCTACGGCGGGCACGACGGTGGAGAGCTTCCGTTATTTGCGATTTCGACGCTCACGATCTGCGAGGAGGGGTCGGTCGGCGGCGAGATATCCTGGACCTTCGTATAGACGGTATCGAAGGATTGGCAGACGGAGAGGGGCGGCTGATCGGTAAAGGTCGTGTCGGTGGCGCCGCCCTGCCCCATCGAGTCGACGAAGATCAGCTGATTGTTCGCGCTCGACTGCGTCACGAAGGCGTTGAAGAGCCAGGTGTGCGCGAGCGGCGACGGGCTCACGCCCGGCGAGGGCGTCGAGATCGGGGTGAAGATCGAGCGCTGGAAGGTCACCTGGAACTCGGTTCCGCTGCCGTTGCTGTTGGGAATGTACTGGAGCTGCTGCGGCGTCGTGATCAAGGTGAGGAACGCAGGCGGGATCACCGGATTCGAGTTCTTGAGGAACTGGATCGCGCGCGCGTACGTGCCGCCGCCGGTTCCGCCGACCTCGATCGCATCGCTGTACGCCTGCCAGTTGTTCTGCTGTGGATTGGTCAGCGGCGTCGAGCCGTTCCCGGTCGTGTTGAAGACGATCCAATACTCGAAGTTCGAGAAATCGAACTGCGAGTTGACGTCGAACTTCACCGACATGTAGCCGGGATCGTTGCCGCCGGCGCCGACGCCCGGCGGATTGGGCGTCACCTGCCGGCCGCATCCGACTGCGGCAACGATGGCGAAGAGGACCCAAAGCGCGCGAGCGCGCGTTCGCGAGTACATCCGTCCAAATTTACGTGCCCCGCGCCCCTTACCTCTCCGGCCGCCCACAGGCGCACTTCAGGCTCGCAGCCCGCCCGGGCGGCTACGGCGGGCAGGAGGGCGGGGAGCTCCCGTTGTTGGCGATCTCGACGCCGGCGATCTGTGCGGCGGGATCCGGCGGCGGGTAGACGTCTTGAACTTTTGTGTAGACCGTATCGAAGCTCTGGCACACCTGCAGGGGCGGCTGATCGGTGTAGGTCGTGTCGGTCGGGCCGCCGCGCCCCATAGAGTCGACGAAGACCAGTTGGTTGCCGGCGTTGGCCTGCGTGACGAACGCGTTGAAGAGCCAGGTCCGGGCGAGTGGCGGATTGGTCGCGCCGGGCGAGGGAGTCGAGATCGGGCTGAAGATCGCGCGCCGGAAGATCACTTGAAACTCCGTGCCGCTGCCGTTGCTGTTCGCGACGTAGTGCAGCTGCTGCGGGGTAGTGTTTTCCAGCGGGAAGAACGTCGGCTGGACCGCGGGATCGGTACTCCTGATGAACTGGCCTGCAATCGCGGCGGTACCGCCGGCCGTGCC
>DATJRF010000213.1:0-4402 GCA_035505015.1 Verrucomicrobiia bacterium
GCTTACTAGACGCCGGTCGCGACGGCCTGCGCCAGCTTAGCTTGTCATCCTGAGCGAAGGCGCGTAGCGCCGAAGTCGAAGGGGCGACGGGGATCCCCCCGTCGTTCGACTTCGCTCGCTTCGCTCGCTACGCTCACGATGACAGCGTCGTTTACAGCGAGGCGATTGCGGCGTTGAAGCGGTCGAGGAAGTAGGCGATCGCGTCGTCGTCGATGACGAGCGGAGGCGCGACGCGCAGCACGGTCTCGTGCGTATCCTTGGCCGCGACGCCGCGTTCGAGCAACGCCTCGGAGAGGCGGCGCGCGGGAACGGTCAGCTCGACGCCGATCAGGAGCCCCCGGCCGCGCACCTCGCGAATCAGCGGCGAGCCGGCGGCGCGCAGGCCTTGCATGATCGCTGCGCCGGCGTAGCGGGCGCGTGCGGCGAGCTTCTCTTCGACGATGACGTCGAGGGCCGCGCTCGCGACGGCCGAGCCGAGCGGGTTGCCGCCGAACGTGCTGCCGTGATCGCCGGGCTTGAACAGATTCATCAGCGGCGCGTCGGCGAGCGCCGCCGAGACGGGGTAGAATCCGCCTCCGAGCGCCTTGCCGACGACCAGCACGTCGGGCTTGACCCCGTCGAAATCGCAGGCGAAGAGATCGCCGGTGCGCCCGAATCCCGTTTGAATCTCGTCGGCGATGAAGAGCGCCTGATGTTCCCGGCACAGCGCCCAGGCGCGTTTGAGATAGCCCTCCGGCGGCACGTTCACGCCGCCTTCGCCCTGGATCGGCTCGATCAGGATCGCGCACGTGTTCGGCGTGATCGCGCGTTCGAGCGCGTCGGGATCGCCGTAGGGCACGGCGACGAATCCGGGAGCGAAGGGACCGAAGTGCGCCTTGTATTCCGGCGTCGTGCTGGCGCCGACCGCCGCCATCGTTCGCCCGTGAAAGTTGTTGGCGAAGACGACGATCTCGGCGTGGTCGTCGCGGATGCCCTTGACCTGATAGCCCCAGCGGCGCGCGAGCTTGATGGCGGTTTCGACCGCTTCGACGCCGGTGTTCATCGGCAGGGCCATCTCGAATCCGCACAAGCGCGTGAGCTTCTCGAGAAACCCGGGCATCCGGTCGTTGCGCATCGCGCGCGACGTCAACGTGACGCGCTTGGCTTGCTCGGTCATCGCGGCGAGGATGCGCGGATGGCAATGACCCTGATTGACGGCCGAATAGGCGCTGATGCAGTCGAGGTACTGGTTGCCGGCGACGTCCCAGAGCCAGACCCCCTCGGCACGCTCGACGACCAGATCGAGCGGATGGTAGTTGTGCGCGCCGAAGCGTTCTTCGGCGGCGATGAGTTCGCGGGCGCGGTCCGAGCGTACGTGCATTCCTACTTCACCAGGGCGCCGCATGTGTTTACCGGCGATGACGCCGGGACCGCGGGGGCGCGAAACGCCCGCGTTCGAGGAACACTTGCCAATTTGCTTAAGGACGGCCCCCGTGGGCACCTTTTCCGAGCGTCTGGATGCGCTGCTGGCGCTCGACCACGGCTACGTCGGCGAGAAGGGCCGGACGATCGCCCGCGTCCACGGCTCGCGCCGGCCGCGAGCGGTCGTTTTGCTCCACGGCTTGAGCTCCAGCCCGGCCCAGTTCGGGCGCTTTGCCGAGGAGCTCTTCGGCCGGGGCCACAACGTCGTCGTGCCGCGCCTGCCGCGCCACGGTCACGCCGACCGGCTCTCGCGGGCGCAAGCGCGCCTCACGGGCGAGGAGCTGCTCGCGGCCTCGCGAGAGGTCGTCGAGATCGGCCGCGAGCTGGGCGAGCACGTCACGGTCGCAGGCTTTTCGCTCGGCGGCCTGATGGCGGCTTGGATCGCGCAGCACTACGAGATCGATCGGGCCGTCGCGATCGCGCCGTTCTTCGGCGTCGCACTCTTTCCGAACCGGACGATGACGCTGCTCTCGGAGCTGCTGCTGCGCATCCCGAACCGGTTTCCCTGGTGGCATCCGATCAAGCGCGAGCGCCTGCAGCCCGAACACGGGTATCCGCGCTACTCGACCCACGCGCTCGCGCACGCCATCCTGATCGCGCGTTCGCTGCTCGCCGAGGCCGCCGAGGCGCCGCCGCTGGCCCACCGCATCGTGCTCGTGCACAACGCCAGCGAATCGGCGGTCAACAATCGCGCCATACGCAGACTGCACGCGATCTGGAGCGGCCGCCGCCCGGGCGCGGTAGATATCCTCGAGCTGCGCGGGTTGCCGCCCTCGCACGACATCGTCGAGCCGCTCCAGCGCTCTGCGCTCGCCGATCGCGTTTATCCGGCGCTGCTCGAAGCGATCGACCCATGCGATTCCAAGGAAGCCGCGCTACGCTCGTACGAGGGAGAGTGAGCAGATGACCAGAGCGTTCGCAGCCTTCGCTGCACTGTTGCTCGCATCGCCGGCGGTCTGCACCGCAGGTCCGGTGCGCCACCTCGAATATGCGTTCACGATCTACCCGACTGCCAAGGTTGCCCGGGGAGCGATCGGACAAATCGAAGGCCCCGGCACGGGCACGATGAGCGTCGACGTCGGCGGTCTTGCGCCCGACGGCGGCACGATCGTGGAAGCCACGCAGTGGTGGTGGCACGCCGTTCGGCCGGAGCAGACGCGCACGTGCGAAGTCTACGCGAACGGCAGCCTGAGCTGCGGCGCGCTGCCGCTCCCGAGCCCGGCCGAGAACGTCCTGCTGCCGCTGCTTGCGCGCGACTTCTACGGCGCGGGATCGTCGTGGCGGCGCGACTACACGATGACGTATACCGCCAATCAGTATCGCTGGACCGCCGCGTTGGATCTTCGCGTCGTCGGCGGCGGCGAGGTCGCGGGCAAACGCGTCGTGCGGATCGCGTCGAAAGGCGTCTTGACGCCCGTCGGCGGCCCCTTGAACCGGCTGATCGAGAGCGGCACGATCGCGTACGATCCCGCGCGTGGGATTCCGATCGCCGTCCACGACGAGCGCGCCGCGACGTCTCTGCGCAGCATCGACGCCCCGCGTTCGGTCGACCTGGCGTTGATCTCCGATTCGCTGTCGCGTTAGCCGGCGTTGAGCCGAGCCGAGCCGGCGCGCTGCGCCTGGGCGCAATCGCCGGAGATGATCGCCTATCACGATCGCGAGTGGGGCGTTCCCTCGCGCGACGACCGGCATCTCTTCGAGATGCTGATCCTCGAGGGCGCGCAGGCCGGCCTGAGCTGGGAGACGGTGTTGCGAAAGCGCGAGCGGTACCGGAAGGTCTTTCACGAGTTCGATCCGGCGCGCGTTGCGCGCATGCGAGCGGCCGGCGTCGAGCGGTTGATGCGCGATCCGGGTATCATCCGCAACCGCTCCAAGATCGAGTCGGCGATCGGCAATGCCAAGGCCTTTCTCGCGGTGCAGCGCGAGTTCGGAAGCTTCGCCGCCTACGCGTGGGATTTCGTCGGCGGAAAGCCCGTCGATGGCCGGCGGCGCGGCGGGGACGTCCCCGCCGAGACGCCGGCGTCGCGGGCCTTCAGCGCCGATCTGCGCGAGCGCGGCTTTCGCTTCGTCGGGCCCACGATCGTGTACGCCTTCATGCAGGCCGTCGGCATGGTCAACGACCATCTGCTCGAATGTCCCCTGCATGCTCGCGCAACCCGCTAGCCGCCCCGCCGCCGATTATCCCGAAGCGCTGGCGCGAATCGAGGCTTTCAAAGCGCTCGACGACGCGAGCATCTTGCCGGAGGCCCGCACCGCGCTCCTGGACTGCGGGCATCGCACGCCCCTGGCCGTGGTGCTCTTTCACGGTTTTACCAACAACCCGGCGCAGTACTCCGAGTTTGCGCCGATGGTGCGCGCGCACGGGGTCAACGTCTTCGTTCCGCGCATGCCGGAACACGGCGACCGCAACCGCCTCACGCCGCGATTGAAAAACCTCACCGCCGAAGCGCTGCTCGCGAGCGCGAGCGAAGCGGTCGACATCGCTTTCGGGCTGGGCGAGCGCGTCGCGCTGCTCGGCATCTCGATGGGCGCAACGCTCGCAGCCTACTTCGCGCAGTATCGTTCGATCGATACGGCGGTTCCGTTCGCGCCGGATTTCGCGCTGCTCCAGCTTCCCTACGCGGTGAGCCACACGCTCTGCAAGCTCGTCTCGTGGTTTCCCAATGCGTTCCTCTGGTGGGACCCGCGGCTCAAGGCGGCGCTCCAGCCGCATACCGCCTATCCGCGCTTTTCGACCCACGCGCTGATGCAGACCATGCGCATCGGCGACGAAGTCTACCGCGCGGCGGATCGCGAACGGCAAGCCGCGCAAAGGATCGTCACGATCGTCAATCGTTGCGACCCGGCGGTGAACAACGAGGCGACGCAGAGCGTCGCCGATGCGTGGCGCGGATGGAACGCCGGCGGCGCCGAGTACGTTGTGATGCGCACCCTGCCGCAG
>DATJRF010000214.1:0-4268 GCA_035505015.1 Verrucomicrobiia bacterium
ATTCGCGCCGATCGCCTTACGAATGCCGATCTCGCGCGTTCGCTCGGTGACCGAGACCAGCATGATGTTCATGATTCCGATCCCGGCAACGATCAGCGCGACGCCCCCGATGGCGGAGAGTCCGGCGCCCACGACCCCGAGGACGTTGTCGAATCCGCTGATGAAGGCGGCGCCATTTTGAACGATGTATTCGGCGCGATCGCCGTGGAGGTGCTTGAGCTCGGCGACGGCCGCCTTCCCCAAGGCGTCGGCGTCGACGCCGGGAGCGGGGTAGAGCAGAATGCTGTCGAGGTCGCCCGGCGCGAAATCGTCGTAAAACGTCGTATAGGGCATGAAGACGCTGCTGCCCGCGAGCGAGTTCATGAACGATCCTTTGATGTCGGCGTAGACGCCGATGACTTGACACCGCTCGCCGTTGACGCGAAGGAAGTTGCCGACGGCCTCCCCGCTGCCGAAAAATTTGGTCGCGAGGTCCTGCGTGAGCACGCAGACTTGCGCCGCGCTCGCCACGTCGGCATCGTCGATCTTTCGCCCTTGCGACATCGCGAGCGAATCGGTGCTGTAGCCGCCGAGCTGTTGGACGGTCTCGTAGTCGTCGATCGTTCCGAAGGAGACCTTGTACGTGCTGTTCCATTGTGGGACCACCGCTCCCGCCCGGTCGCCGAGCGCGGTCGCGAGCGCGGCGGCGTCGCGGTAGTGAATCGCCGCGCGCTCCGGGTAGGTCTGCGATCCGTCGACCGCGATGAAGACCGGCGAGGTCCCGAACGAGGCGAACGTGCTCGTGATGCCGCTGGTCGCGGCGCGGCTGATGCCGAAGACGGCGATGATCGACGAGCTGCCGATGATCATGCCGAGCATCGTAAGGGCCGAGCGCACGCGGTTGCGCCACAGCGCCGAGACGGCCTCCTCCAAGTAGGAGAGAAAAACGCTCACGCGCCCGCCGGAGAGGGTGAGGGCGAGCTCGACGGCATCGGCTTGACCTTCGCGCCGTCGGCGAGCTCCTCGGACTTCTCTGCGACGATCGTCTCGCCGGGGACGAGCCCCGATTTCACCATCGTCTGCGTGTCGCCGACCTTGGCGGTGACGATCGGCTGCTTGCGTGCGACGCCCGCCCGCACGACGTACACGTAGGACTTGCCCTTGTCTTGGAAGACCGCGTCGTTGGGCACCACGATCGCGTGGGGGATGTCGGTCGTGAGGATGTCGACGTCGGCGCTCATCCCGTCGCGCAGGAACGGTGGATCTTCGTCGAGCGCGATCGTGGTGAGCACCTGCTTCGCGGTGCTCGACGCGTCGGTGGACTTCGTCGCGATCGGTGCGATGGCGGCCACGTGGCCGCGGATCGTGCGCCCCGGGAAATCCTCGCCGGTCACGTTGACCGCCTGGCCGAGCTTCACGTTGATGATATCCTGCTCGTCGACTTGCGCCTTCACGATGTACCCGCGTCCGTCGGCGATCGTGAAGAGCTCTTGCCCTGCGGTGACCTGATCGCCGGACTGCAGGGAGCGCAAGGTGTCGCTCGGCTCGGTGGCGACGCTCTGGATCGCGCCGTCGAAGGGCGCCCGCACCTCTAAGAAGCCCGCCTGCTGCTGATTTTGTGCGTTGACGATGCGCGCCTTTTGCGCCGCCGCGATCGCCGCTTGCGTCGTGCTGCCGTTGAAGCCCGAGACCGCCCCGAGCCGGAGCTGCTCGACCGCCTGGTCGTACGCGTACCGGGCCTGATCCAGCTTGGCGCGATCGGAATCGAGCTGGTTGAGGGGGATCGCCTTGTTCGCGTAGAGCTCGACGTCGGCGTCGTAGACGCGCTTGGCTTCGTCGAGCGCCGACTTGTCGGTGTCGACCTGCTCTTGATAGCCGACACGCGCGTTCTGCTCCTGGACCTGCGCCGCGGTGACGTTCGCGACCGCCGAGGCCTCGTCGGCCTGCGATCCTTCGGCCGTGTAGTCGATCGCCGGGTTGTAGATCGTCGCGAGCAGCTCGCCTTGGGTCACCCGGCTGCCCGCCTGCACGAAGATCTTTCCGACGTTCCCCGAGACCAGCACGGGAATCGTGGCCGTTCGCTGGTGCATCACGACGCCGTTCTCGGGCAGCTTTACGGTGAACGCCGCGTATTCGAGCTTTTGCATTCGCACCGCGACCGGTGCCGAGCCGTGGCCGCGGCCGGCGATCACGGCGACCGCGATCAGCAGCACGAGCGCCGCGGCCAGGATGATGAGATTGCGCGTTCTCTTGTTCATGGTGCTCCTAGAGGTCGGCGACGGCGCTGCGCGCGTCGTAGGTTCCGAGCGAGACGCGCAGCTTGACGACGGCATCGACGTAGTTCACGCGCGCGTTGACGAGGTCGTCGGCGGCCGTTTGCGCGCTCTGCTCGGCCTGCAACACGTCGTAGATCCCTTTCACGCCGGCGGAGTATTGAAGCTGCGCGATGCGCGCCGCTTCGTTGCCGGCCTCCGATTCGACCCGCGCGAACGCGAGCTGGGCCTGCGCCGTCTGGGCGGCGCGATAGCTCTGGCGCACGTCGAGCTCGGCCTGGAGCCGCGTCTGCTCGTAGGTGCTTTTCGCCGAGGCGAGCTGGGCGTCGTCGTTGACGCGCTCGCTGTGCCGGCCGTTGTAATCGACCAGCGGAAGCGAGAAGGTCGAGACCGCCTGAAGGTTCCAGAAGCCGAACGAACCGCGCGGAACGACCGGGCACTGGGCGGGCGGGAGCTTGTAGCTCGCGCAGCTCGAATCGATCGAATCTTGCTCGATCACCGCACTGGTCGGCGAGAACTGGTTGCCCAGCCCCGCCGAAATCGAGATCTGCGGGAAGAGCTCGACGTTCCAGCCGCGCCGGGTGTAGCCGGCCGCCAGCACCGCTTCGTGCGAGGCGGCAACGTCGGGCCGGTTGGCGTCGGCGATGCCGACCAAGGTGACGACGTCGCCGTGCGGCATCGGCGGCTCGGGGACGACCGCCGGGACCGCGAACTTCGTCTCGATCGGCGCGCCGATCTGCTGTGCGAGGGCCTCGCTCGCGTCGTCGACCGAGGCGCGGTCGGCCACGAGCTGCGACTGGCTCTTGGCTTGCGCGGTTTTGGCTTGCAGCACGTCGACGCCGGCGGCGAAGCCGGCCTTCTCCTTGGCTTTCGCGACGTTTAACAGCGTCGTCTCGTACTTGAGCGCAACCAGATCGACGAGCACCGTGGCCTGCCGCTGCGTGATCCCGAAAAACGAGTTGGTGACGCTGGTCGCGATTTGGTCCTCGGTATTGGCGAGCGTATTCTTGGCTTGCTCGACTTGGGCGCGGTTCGCGGCGAGCGCGAGGAAGGCGAAGCCGCCGCTCGTGAGATTCCAGTTGTTGATCCCGATCTGCACCGTGTTCTGGCTGACCGCGCTCTGCTGGGCGAGGCCGACCGCCGCGAAGGCGCCTTCGTAGTTGGCGCTCTTTTGCAGATAGCTCGAGGCCTGCGCGCTCACCAGCGGATAGGCGACGCCGGCCTGCAAGGCCATTGCATGCTCGGCCGACGTCACGTTTGCAATCTGCGTTGCGACGGTCGAGCTGTGGGTGAGCGCGTAGGCGACCGCCTCGTCCAGGTTCATGGCCGAGGGCGCGGTGGCCGCTCCGGCAGCTGCCGGAGCGAGCGCAAGCATCGCCGCCGCAAGCGCCGGCGCGTACCGATGGAAGACGAGCATGAGATCCTTACCTGGCGAAAGCCACCGCAACGAGCAGTGGAACGAGATAGGAGGTCGCGGCGGCCAACCACGCCTGAAGCTTCGGTACGCGTGCGACGTACGTCATCGCCACGGCGATGAGGATCACCGACCAGATCGTAAAGGGGTTGATCGTCGCGAGGAAGGCCGCTAGCTTGACGTCGGCGCCTGGAACGAGCATCGCGATCGAGGGGACGGCATGCTGCACGTCGGCGCCGGAGTTGAACGAGTCGGCACCGCGCGCGACGACGACGACCGCGGCGACGACCTGACCCAGACTGTAGATGATGGTGACGTTCATCGCGGCGGCCCACAGCTTGCCGAAGCTCCCCTGCCCGCGCCCCATGGCGTTGAAGATCAGCATGATGACCGTCTGGAGGAAGACGAAGAAGAAGAGCGCGATCGGAGTGATGGCGGCAAAGAAGGGCGCGTAGCCGGCGATCTTCGCGCGCTGATCGGGCGTCATCTGTGCGATCTGCGGGTTGGTCGCGGCCTGGCGCGCGAAGTCGCCGAGCATGCCGTGCTGGACGGCCGGGAGCATCACGAAATACGCCGCCAGCTGCACGACGATCGAAACGATC
>DATJRF010000215.1:0-8064 GCA_035505015.1 Verrucomicrobiia bacterium
CGCGCAGCCACATCGCCGGGATGTCGCCGGTCTGCACGTACGTCGTCGCGTCGTCTTCCATGAAGAAGTCGCTGAAGAGCGTGTGGAAGAGCGAGTTGGTCTCGATGTCGCGGACGCGCTCCTGCGTCAGCGGCACGACCAAGGTCTGCGCCCGAGCCGGCAGCGGCAGGGCGATCGCGAGCAGCGCCGCCAGCGCGGCCGCACGGATTCGCACGCTACAGGCGGGGGTGCGTCCGCAGAAGATAGCCGAGCGTATTCGTCAGCTCTCCGGCGTCTTCGACCTGCGTTCCGAGCGCGGTGACCGTGGGGATCTCGCTGACCTGTTCGAGCGGAACGATCGTATCGACCGTCACGAACGGGATCGCCCGGTAGCCGGCGACCGTTCGAAAGAGCAGATCGGCCCAGAAGGCGTTGGCCCAGCCGAACTCCGGGCGGGTGAAGCGGCTGGGATCGTTGGGATCGACCGACTCGTGCATCAGGCCGTCGAGCGTATCGCTCTGGTCGAGCATGTCGATCGACTTCTCGATCTCGGCTTGGCTCGTCGAGGTCATCGCCGCACCGATGATCCCGAGCGGCCACACCCAGCCCTTGGGCGTGTGCGGGCTGCCCAGACCGGTCGCGTACTTTCCGCTGTAGTAGTACGGATCGTCGCCGCTCAGCGTGAAGTTGCGGGTGTGCACGTACACGGGATCGTCGGTCGAGCACCAGCCGATGTAGGGCAGCGCCGTCAGATTCGGAATGTTGGCGTCGTCCATGAGGTTGTCGTTCCCGTTGCCGTCGGTTTCGTATACGTACATCCAACCGCCGTGCTGCGGGCTCCAAACGCGACCGTACCGCTCCACGCCGACCTGCACCTGGGCGGCGAGCTGCGTCGCCGCGGCGGCGAGCTTGGGATCGTCGAAGGCGTAGCGCGCAAACTCGGCCAGCAGCCGCATCGCGACGACCGCGATGGCTTGCTGCGGAATGTTGAAGCGGTACTCGACCGGGTCGTCGGAGGGCCGGAAGCCGCTCCAGATCATGCCGGTGTCGGGGTTATACTGCTCGTGGGTCGGCACCGGCTGCGGCCAAACGTAGTGGCTGCAGGTGGCGTGGTGCTGCTCGCACTGCAGCGTCGTGACGATGGTTTGCATCGCTTGGTGGAGCGTAGGCGTGAAAACCGTGCGGTCGTGCGTGTTCACGTAGTAAAGGAAGGTCAGGATGACCGGCCAGGAGAGAGAGTCGATCTCCCACTTGTCCTCCCACACGTGATAGTCGGCGCTGAACGCTTCGGCGTGCGGATCCACGAGAATGTTCTTTGCATCCCGCGCGATGACGCCGGCGAACACCTGGCGCATCGACTGATACGCCGGATAGAAGCGGAGATACGGAATCGTCTGGGCGGCAGAGTCGCGCAGCCACATCGCCGGGATGTCGCCGGTCTGGACGTACGTCGTGCCGTCGCTCTCCGGGAAAAAATTATAGAAGAGCTCTTGAAAGAGCACTTGCGTTGCGATCGGGCGGATATTCGATTCCACCGGGATGTCGAGCGTCTGCGCCGAGCCGGGCATGGCGCACGCAAACGCTATCGCAATGACGAGCGTGGCGATCCGTCGCACGACGCGACCTTCGCGTTCGCGCGGGCTCGGCCCCGCCGAACGACCGGCTGAAGGTCCCGTCGCCGAGGGCCCGCAAGATGGGGCTTCCATGCCCGACCCTCTCGCTCTCGACGAACTGCTGCGCGATTTCAATGCCGGAAAGGCGCGCGGGCTGGCCCGCGCGATTTCGTGGGCCGAGTCGGGGCGCGGCGCCGAGATGATTCGCCGCCTCTACGGCCGCGCCGGCCGCGCGACCTCGATCGGCTTGACCGGGCCTCCGGGCGTCGGGAAATCGACGCTATCGAGCGCTTTGGTGCGTAAAGCGCGCTCGCTGGGCAAGAGCGTCGGCGTCGTCTCGGTCGATCCGAGCTCGCCGTTCTCGCACGGCGCGCTCTTGGGCGACCGCATTCGCCTCACCGAGCACTTCACCGACGAAGCGGTCTTCATTCGCTCGATGGCGAGCCGCGGGCATCTCGGCGGCGTAGCCGGCGCGACCGCCGACACGGTAACGCTGATGGACGCGTTCGGGCTCGACGTCGTGCTGGTCGAGACGGTCGGCGTGGGACAGAGCGAGATCGAGATCGCCGAGCTCGCGCAGACGACGCTGGTCGCGCTGCAGCCCGGCAGCGGCGACTCGATCCAAGTGCTCAAGGCCGGTATCATGGAGATCGCCGACGTCTTCGTCGTCAACAAAGCCGACCACCCGATGGCGAATCAGATGAAGCGCGAGATCCGCTCGATGATGGAGATGCTGCAGTTTCCCGGATGGGTTCCGGAGCTGGTGATGACGCAAGCGCTCTCGGGCGACGGCATCGACGAGCTCTGGTCGGCGATCGAACGCCACGTCGCCTATTTGCACGAAACCGGCGAGATCGCTCGGAAGCGCCGCGAAGCCTTCGCGCACCAAGCCCGTCAGCTCGCGCTGGGACGCTTGGAGCGCCGGCTCGAGCGCGAGCTTCACGACCATCTCGATCTCGACGTCGATCCCTACGAAGCCGCCGATCGCATCCTCTCCGCCTTCGGCTCCGACGACGGCTCCGAAGACGGCACCGCCGTCGACCACGTCGCCCGCCCCCGCGCCACCGTCAAAGGCCTCACCTAGCAAGCTTCCGTCCCCCTGTCATCGTGACGAAGCTTCTGTCCCCCTGTCATCGTGAGCGTAGCGAGCGCAGCGAGCGAAGTCGAACGACGAACGACGCTAAACGTTGCGCCGCCCTCGTTCGACTTCGGCGCTCCGCGCCTACGCTCACGATGACAACGGCGGCGCCGGGGGCCGCCGCCGCGTCGGCGAAGCCAGCCGGAGAAGTTACAAGGGAGGCCCCGGCGCCCCCCTGTCATCGTGAGCGTAGCGAGCGCAGCGAGCGAAGTCGAACGACGAACGACGAACGACGAACGACAACGAGGAACGACGGCATGACGGCAATCGTCGTAACGGATTACGATCCGGCGTGGCCGGCCAGCTTCGAAAGGATTCGGGAGCGGATCGCTCCCGCGTTGAGCGGCATCGCGCTGGCGATCGAGCACGTGGGCAGCACGTCGGTGCCGGGACTCCCCGCGAAACCGATCCTCGACGTGGATGCGATCGTCGAGCGCCGGCACGTCGCCGAGGCGATCGAGCGCCTGGCTCCGCTCGGCTACGAGCACGTCGGAGACCTGGGCGTGCGCGATCGCGAGGCCTTTCGCCATAACCACGCGACCCGGCACAACCTGTACGTCTGCGTCGCCGGATCTTCGAACCTGCGCAATCACCTCGCCCTTCGCGACGCGCTGCGCTCGGATTCGAACCTCGCGCGCGAATACGGCGAGCTCAAGCGTCGTCTGGCGGCGCGATTTCCCGACGACATCGACGCCTACGTCGCGGGCAAGAGCGCGCTGATCCTGCGGGTTCTCGAGGCCTCCGGGAGGTTGACGGGCGATGAGCTTGCGGAGATTCGCGCGATAAACGCGCTGCCGTGAGCGCGCCCTGGATGGGGGCCGGCGGGCATCCGACGACTCGCCGAGGGCGCGCCCGGCCGGGCGTTGGGGAAAACGGCCGGCTCCGTCGAAGAGGGCTCGTCCGATGGCGAAGATGATCGAGCGCCCCAGCGGCCTGGGGGCCCAAACCACCCCGGAGTTCGAGGAGCAGCGCAAGCGCTGGGAGGAGGCCTCCGCCAAGGGCAAGCCGCGCACCGGCGCGGGCTCCGGCGCGACCGACCGCACCCTCTCGGATATCCCGCTCAAGACGTGCTATGGCCCGGAAGACGTCGCAAACCTCGATTTGGCCCGCGATCTGGCCTGGCCGGGAGAGTACCCGTACACCCGCGGCATCCATCCCAACGGCTACCGCGACCGCCTCTGGACGATGCGCCAGTTCGCCGGCTTCGGCAACGCCAAGCAGACCAACGAGCGCTACCACTTCTTGCTCGAGCAGGGGCAGCACGGCCTCTCGGTCGCCTTCGACATGCCGACGCTGATGGGCTACGACTCCGATCAGCCGCAGGCTCGCGGCGAGGTGGGCAAGTGCGGCGTGGCGATCGACTCGCTGGCCGACATGGAGATCCTCTTCGACGGCATCGACATGGGCGACATCACGACCTCGATGACGATCAACGGCCCCGCCGCGATCGCGGTGGCCCAGTACATCGCCGCCGCCGAGAAGAAGGGCATCCCGCGCGCCAAGCTCGGCGGCACGATCCAGGCCGATATCCTCAAAGAGTACATCGCGCAGAAAGAGTGGATCTTTCCGCCGCGCCCGCACATGCGCATCATCGTCGACATGATCGAGTTCTGCACGGTGCAGATGCCGAAGTGGAACACGATCTCGATCTCCGGCTACCACATCCGCGAAGCCGGCTCGACGGCGGCGCAGGAGCTCGCGTTTACGCTGGCCGACGGGTTCGCGTACGTCGAAGCCTGCATGGCCGCCGGGATGGACGTCGACTCGTTCGCGCCGCGGCTCTCGTTCTTCTTCAACTCGCACGTCGACTTCTTCGAGGAGATCGCGAAGTTTCGCGCGGCGCGGCGCATCTACGCGCGCCACATGCGCGAGAAGTACGGCGCCAAGAACCCGCGCTCGTGGCAGCTGCGCTTTCACACCCAGACGGCCGGCTGCAGCGCGACCGCGCAGCAGCCGGAGAACAACATCGTGCGCGTCGCCTACGAGGCGATGGCGGCGGTGCTCGGCGGCACGCAATCGCTGCACACCAACTCGATGGACGAAGTGCTCGCGCTGCCCACCGAGAAGTCGGTCGAGATCGCGCTGCGCACGCAGCAGGTGCTGGCCTACGAGACCAACGTGACCAACGTCGTCGATCCGCTCGGCGGCTCCTATTTCGTCGAGGCGCTGACCGAAGAGATGGAACGGCAGGCGGAGGCCTACTTCGCGCAGATCGCCGAGTACGGGGGCGTGATCGAGGCGATCGAGGCCGGCTTCTTCCAAAAGGAGATCGCCGAAGCCAGCTACCGGTACCAGCGCTCGTTCGAAGCCAAGGATCGCGTGGTCGTCGGCGTCAACGCCTACCAGCGCGACGACGAAGCGCTCGAGATCGATCTGCTGCGCATCACCGAAGAGATGGAGCGCGAACAGGCCCGGTCGGTTCAGGACGTTCGCTCGAAGCGCGACGGCGCCGCCGTGCAGGCGACGCTCGGGCGCTTGCAGCAAGCCTGCCGCGATCCCAAGGATAACCTCATGCCGCATCTCATCGATTGCGTCAACGCCTACTGTACGGAAGGCGAGATCGTCGAAGCGATGGCGGCGGTGTACGGGCGCTACACCGAGCGCTCGGTATTCTAGTTCGAGATCGAGGACGTAGCCGATGAAGTGGAAGACCGATATCGAGCGATACCGGATCCGCCGGACCCTCGCCGAGGTGCGCGGGAAGCTCGAAGAGGCGCTGACCTTGAGCAAGAAGTTGGACAAGAGGAGCTATGGCGAATCGACCGCTGCGAATCATCGTCGCTAAGGCCGGTCTGGACGGGCACGACCGGGGAGCGAAGGTGATCGCGCGCGCTTTGCGCGACGCGGGGATGGAAGTGATCTACACCGGGCTCTTTCAGACGCCCGAGCAGATCGTGCAGACCGCGATCCAAGAAGATGCCGACGGGATCGGTCTCTCGATCCTCTCGGGCGCGCACATGACGCTCTTCCCGCTGGTCGTCGATCAGCTGCGGGCGCAGGAGGCGCAGGACATCGTCTTTTTCGGCGGCGGGACGATCCCGCCCGACGATGCCGCCGAGCTCAAACGGCGCGGCGTCCGCGCGATCTTCACCCCGGGTGCGCCGCTGCAAGAGATCATCGACTTCGTCGAACGCGAATGCGGCCAGCGCCGCGCTCTGGTCGGCTAGAACGGGCTCGAGCGTGAACGTTCGCACCCGGATCGCGCCGTCGCCGACGGGCGACCCTCACGTCGGCACGGCTTACGTCGCGCTGGTGAACTACTGCTTTGCCAAGAAGCACGGCGGCGAGTTCGTGCTGCGCATCGAAGACACCGATCGCGCGCGCAGCACCGCCGAGAGCGAGCGCGCGATCCTCGATTCGCTGCGCTGGTGCGGGCTTTCGTGGGACGAAGGCCCAGACGTCGGCGGTCCGCACGGACCGTATCGCCAGAGCGAGCGCTCCGCCATCTACCGCGAATACGTCGGGCGCCTGCTCGGCGCCGGCCACGCCTTCAAATGCTTCTGCACGCCGCAGCGCCTCGAGGAGATGCGCGTCGCGCAGCGCGCCGCCGGGCAGCCGCCGCGCTACGACGGTCTGTGCCTGACCTATCCGGCGCAGGAGATCGCCCGGCGGGAGGCGGCCGGCGAGCACTACGTGGTGCGCATGAAGGTGCCGTCCGAGGGCGTCTGCGTCGTCGAAGACGGCCGCCGCGGCCCGATCGAGTTCGAATGGAAGAGCGTCGACATGCAGGTGCTCATGAAGTCGGACGGCTTGCCGACCTACCATCTGGCCAACGTGGTCGACGATCATCTCATGGGGATCACGCACGTTTTCCGCGGCGAAGAATGGGTCTCGAGCGCGCCCAAGCACCTGTTGCTCTACGCCTATTTCGGCTGGCAGCCGCCGCAGCTCACGCACCTGCCGCTGCTGCGCAATCCCGACAAGAGCAAGCTCTCCAAGCGCAAGAACCCCACCGGCATCCTCTTCTACAAGGCGATGGGCTACTTGCCCGAGGCGCTGCTGAACTTTCTCGGACTGCTCGTCAACGCGGCGCACGAGGGCGAAGACGAGATCATGGATCTCGCGCACATGGTGCGCCGCTTCGATCCCGAGCACATTCCGACCGGCGGCCCGGTCTTCGACGTCGCCAAGCTCGACTGGCTCAACGGTCGCTACATCCGCGAGCGGATCGACGCGCACACGTTCGCCGAGCGCGTGCGCGCCTGGGCGCTGACGCCCGAGCGGCTGGAGCGCATCGCCGAGCTCGCGCAGCCGCGCGTCGAGCGCCTCAGCGATCTCGGGCTGCTGCTCGCCTTCCTGTTTGCCGGGCGCCTTCCGCTCCAAGCGCAGGATCTGCGTTCGAGCAAGCTCGGCGAGCTCGAAACGCGCCAGGCCTTCGCGCTCGCCCTCGCGCAGCTCGACGCGATGCCGTCGTGGGGCGTCGGCGGCATCGAGGCCGTCTTCAAAGCGATCGCGGATGCTCTGGGCAAGAAGGCGCGCGACGTGGCGCGCCCGTTCTACGTGGCGATCACGGGGAGCCCAACCTCGATTCCCTTGTACGATTCGATGGAGCTCCTCGGTCGCGACATCGTGCGCGAACGGCTGCGCGCCGCCCTCGACCTGCTGGGTGTTCCCACCAAGCGCGAGCAAGAGGAGTGGAAAGGGCTGCTGCAGGTCGCGGAGGCGGCGGTCTAGATGCGCGCGATCGTGCTCGCGGCCGGCAAAGGCACGCGCATGAAGAGCGAGCGCACCAAGGTGCTGCACGAGCTCTGCGGGCGGGCGATGCTGTGGTACGTCGTTCGCGCGCTGCGCGGGGCCGGTGCGAGCGATATCCTGGTCGTGACCAACGACGAGGTGCAGGCGCGCGTCGCCGAGTTCGGCGTCGCGGGCGTGCTGCAGGGCGAGCAGCTCGGCACGGGCCACGCGGTGCGCGTCGCCCTCGGCGCGCTCGAGCCGCGCGCGGGCGCGATCCTCGTCGCGAGCGGCGACATGCCGCTGGTCACGCCCGAGCTTTTTGGCAGCGTGGCGGCGGCTCTGGACGGCAACGACTCTGCGCCGATGGCGCTGGTCACCGTCAGATTGCCGGTCACCTCGAGCTTTGGGCGCATCGTGCGCAACGGCGACGCGGTCGAGCGGATCGTCGAGGTCCGCGACGCAAGCCCCGCGCAGCTGGCGATCGACGAGATGAACGCGGGAATCTACGCCTTCGACGAGGCGGCGCTGCGCGAGGTCGTCACCCGCATCGGCTGCGACAATGCGCAGAGGGAGTACTATCTCACCGACGCCGTCGGGCACTTCGTGCGGGATGGCCGGTGCGTGCGCTCGGTGGGCGCCGCCGATTCGCAAGAGGTGCTC
>DATJRF010000216.1:0-18721 GCA_035505015.1 Verrucomicrobiia bacterium
AAGCGAAGACGCCGAGCAGCACGATGCCGAGAAAGCCGCCGACGCCGTGCACGCCCCAAACGTCGAGGGCGTCGTCCCAGCCCAGCCGGTTCTTGAGCGCGACGGCGTAGTAGCAGACCAGGCCCGCCGCGATGCCGATGATCACGGCGGTGAGCGGAGAGACGTAGCCGGCCGCCGGCGTGATCGTCGCCAGGCCCGCGACGGCGCCGGTCAAGAGGCCGACGAACTTCGGCTGGCGCCCGCGCGCCCATTCGACCAGCAGCCAGGTGACCGCGGCAAACGAGGCGGCGATATCGGTGTTCAAGAACGCTGCGGCCGTCACCGCGTCGACGCGCAGCTCGGAACCGGCGTTGAATCCGTACCAGCCGAACCACAGTAGCCCGGTGCCCAGCGCGATCAACGGGACGTTGTGCGGCAGGTTCTCCACGACGTGGCGGCGCCCGACGTAGAGCACCGAGGCCAGGGCCGCAAAGCCGGCGCTCGCGTGGACCACGATGCCGCCGGCAAAGTCGAGCGCTCCCCATTTTGCGAGCACGCCGTCGGGGCTCCAGAGCATGTGGACGAACGGGAAGTAGACGAAGATCAGCCAGCCGGTCAGGAAGAGAAAGTACGCCTTGAACGTGACCCGGTTGGCGAAGGCTCCGGTAATGAGCGCCGGCGTGATGATCGCGAACATCATCTGGTACGCAATATGCACGACCAGCGGTATGCCGGCGTCGTTCCCCGTGAACATGGTATGCAGGGTCACGCCGTGGAGAAAGGCGTAGGTCGCCGGGTTGCCGATGATGCCGTGCCAGTCGGGCCCGAAGCTTTCCGAATAGCCGAAGGCGAACCAGAGGACCGTCGTCCAGCCCAGCGACATGAAGCTCTGCATCATGATCGTGAGGACGTTCTTGCGGGCGACCAGCCCGCCGTAGAAAAACGCGAGCCCGGGGGTCATCAGCATGACCAGGCTCGCGCACAAAAGCATGAATGCGGTGTTGCCGATATTGACCGGCATGGTAGCGATATCCATGAGCCACCCCTCCTTTTGCCCCGTGCCTTCGACCGGCCGGCCCCGGGACCCCCGGGGTCCGAACGGATAATCCGTTCGGCGGCTGGCGGCGCCGAGCGCGCGGGCCTATGCTGGGGGCACTATGCTGCTCGAGATCGCCATCGTCGTCCTCTCGGTCGTGTGCTTCGTCGTGCTCGACCTCTACGTGCTCGGCTGCGAGCGGATCTAACGGGCCGGCCGATTATGAATTTCGACGACGTGTTGGGTCTCGCTCTCACGCTGGCCGGGATCGCGTATCTCGTCTTTGCGATGCTGCGCCCGGAGAAGTTTTAGCGCGATGACCACCATCGGTTGGCTGCAAGCCGTCATCTTTTTTCTCGTCATCCTCGCCCTGACCAAGCCGATCGGGCTCTATATGGTGGCGGTCTTCGAGGGGCGGCGCACGTGGCTTTCGCCGCTGCTGCGCCCGCTCGAGACGGCGATCTACCGGCTGGGCGGCGTGCGCGAGGACGAAGAGATGTCCTGGGTCGGATACACCCTCGCGCTGCTGGCCTTCTCGGTCGTCGGCCTGGCCTATCTCTACATCCTGTTGCGCACGCAGAAGTGGCTTCCGCTCAACCCGCAGCACTTCGACAACATGACGCCGGATCTGGCGTGGAATACGGCCGTCAGCTTCCTGACCAACACCAACTGGCAGTTTTATTCCGGCGAGAGCACGATGAGCTATCTCTCGCAGATGGCCGGCCTCGCGTGGCACAACTTCGTCTCGGCGGCCGCCGGCATCGCGGTCGCCGTTGCGGTCGTGCGCGGCTTGGTGCGCACCACGACGAAGACTCTCGGCAACTTCTGGGTCGACTTGACGCGCTGCACGCTCTATATCTTGCTGCCGGTCTCGATCGTCATCGGGCTGGTGCTGTGCTGGCAGGGCATCCCGCAGAACTTCCACGCTTATCAGACGGTCGCGTCGGTCGAAGGCTTCCAGCAGGCGATCACCGGCGGCCCGATGGCCTCGCAAGAGGTCATCAAGGAGCTCGGGACCAACGGCGGCGGCTTCGTCAACGCGAACTCCGCCTCGCCGAACGAGAACCCGACGCCGCTCTCGAACTTCATCGAGCTGGTCCTGATCTTCTCGCTCGGCGCCGGCTTGACGTACATGTACGGCAAGATGGTCAAAGACACGCGCCAAGGCTGGGCGATCTTCAGCGCGATGGCGATCGTCTTCTTCGCCGGCTTCGCGATCGCGTATTGGGCCGAGGCGGCGGGGAATCCGCTCGTGCACGCCATGGGCGTGGCCGGCGGAAATATGGAAGGCAAGGAGTGCCGGTTCGGCGTCGCGGCGTCGGCGCTCTTTGCGACCGTGACGACCGACACGTCGTGCGGTGCGGTCAACTCGATGCACGATTCGTTCATGCCGCTGGGCGGGCTCGTCCCGCTCGTCAACATTCAGCTCGGCGAGATCATCTTCGGCGGCGTCGGCAGCGGCCTCTACGGCATGATCGTCTTCGTCGTGCTCACGGTCTTCATCGCGGGGTTGATGGTCGGCCGCACGCCGGAGTATCTCGGGAAGAAGATCGAGCGGCGCGAAGTGCAGCTCGCCATCCTGGCCGCGCTGGTGACCCCGGTCCTGTGCCTGGTTCCGACCAGCATCGCCGCGGTGCTGCCCGCCGGCCTGGCAACGCTGAACAACGCGGGACCGCACGGGTTCTCGGAGATCCTCTACGCGTTCACGTCGACCAACGGGAACAACGGCTCGGCGTTTGCGGGCTTGGGCCCGAATCTCTTTTACAACCTCGTCACGGGGGTCAACATGGTCTTCGGGCGCTTCGCCGTCGCGATCCCCGTGCTGGCGCTGGCCGGCGCGCTGGCCGGCAAGAAGGCCGTCCCCGAAGGCCCGGGCACGTTCACCACGCACTCGCCGATCTTCGTCGCCCTTCTGCTCGGCGTGATCCTCATCGTCGGCGCGCTCACCTTCCTTCCGGCCGACTCGCTCGGCCCGATCGTCGAACACCTCTTGCTCCTCCAAGGAAAGACGTACTAATGCTCTCGCAGCGTCGTCTGGAACGCCGCCCCAAAGCGCGCTCCCTCTTCGACCGCGCGATCATCACCCGCGCGATCGGCGATTCGTTCAAGAAGCTCGATCCGCGCTGGCAGGCGCGCAACCCGGTCATGTTCGTCGTCGAGGTCGGCGCTCTCGCAACGACGATCTTCTTCGTCCGCGACGTAGCGACGCACACCGGCACGAGCGGCTTCGATTTCGCAATCGCCGCCTGGCTGTGGTTTACCGTGATCTTCGCGAACTTCGCCGAAGCCGTCGCCGAGGGTCGCGGCAAGGCCCAAGCGGACTTTTTGCGCCGCACCAAATCCGACACGATGGCGCGCCTGGTCGGCGCGAGCGGCGCCGAGCAGCTGGTGCCGAGCACGAGCCTGCGCAAGGGCGACCGCTTCGTCGTCGAAGCCAACGAGATCATCCCGGCCGACGGCGACGTCCTCGAGGGCGCGGCGACCGTCGACGAATCGGCGATCACCGGCGAATCCGCGCCGGTCATCCGCGAATCGGGCGGCGACCGCAGCGCCGTGACCGGCGGCACGCGCGTGCTCTCGGATCGCATCGTCGTGCGCGTGACGGCCAATCCGGGCGAGAGTTTCCTCGATCGCATGATCGGTCTCGTCGAAGGCGCGCAGCGCCAGAAGACGCCCAACGAAATTGCGCTTTCGATCTTGCTCGCCGGCCTGACGATCATCTTCTTGATCGCGGTCGCGACCTTGGCGCCGTTTTCGATCTACGCCGCCGCCAAGCAGAGCGTCACCGTGCTGATCGCACTGCTCGTTTGCTTGATCCCGACCACGATCGGCGGGCTGCTCTCGGCGATCGGCATCGCCGGGATGGACCGCGTCATGCAGCGCAACGTGCTCGCGATGAGCGGCCGCGCGGTCGAAGCCGCCGGCGACGTCGATACGCTGCTGCTCGACAAGACGGGCACGATCACGCTGGGCAACCGGCAGGCCGTCGAGTTCATCGCGGCGGAGGGGATCGATCCCAAGGACCTCGGGCGTATCGCGTACCTCTCGTCGCTTGCCGACGAGACGCCGGAGGGCCGCTCGATCGTGACGCTCGCGCAGCAGCAGGGCGTGCGCGAGGAGCAGCCGCAGAGCGCCGAGTTCGTTCCGTTCAGCGCCTACACGCGCATGAGCGGCCTCGATCTCGCCGACGGCACCAAGATTCGCAAAGGCGCGCCGGATTCGGTGATCGCCTGGGTGCGCGAGCAGGGCGGCAATCCGTCGACCGATCTTTCGGCGCAGGTGGAGCGCATCGCGCGCAGCGGCGGCACGCCGCTGCTGCTCGCCCGCAACACGGTCGTGCTCGGAGCGATCTATCTCAAGGACATCCTCAAGCCCAACATGCGCGAGCGGTTCGACCGCCTGCGCGCGATGGGCATTCGGACCGTCATGATCACGGGCGACAATCCGCTCACGGCGGCGACGATCGCCAAGGAAGCCGGCGTCGACGACTTCCTGGCGGAGGCGACGCCGGAGACCAAGATGGACCTCATCAAGCGCGAGCAGACCTCGGGGCGTTTGGTCGCGATGACCGGCGACGGAACCAACGACGCGCCGGCGCTCGCGCAAGCCGACGTCGGCGTGGCAATGAACTCCGGAACCCAGGCGGCCAAGGAAGCCGGAAACATGGTCGATCTCGACTCGGATCCGACCAAACTCATCGAGATCGTGGAGATCGGCAAGCAGCTGCTCATGACCCGCGGCGCGCTCACGACCTTCTCGATCGCCAACGACGTGGCAAAGTATTTTGCCATCCTGCCCGCGATGTTCGCGATCGCCTACCCGTCGATGGAGGCGCTCAACGTCATGCGGCTGACGACCTCGCAAAGCGCGATCCTCTCGGCCGTCATCTTCAACGCGCTGGTGATCATCGCACTCGTGCCGCTCGCGCTGCGGGGCGTGAAGTATACGCCCAAGGGCGCCAACGCGGTGCTCTTCGAGAACGTGATGATCTACGGCGCCGGCGGGATCATCGTCCCGTTCGTCGGCATCAAACTCATCGACATGATCCTCGCCGCACTGCACCTCACGTAGAGATAACAGCATCATGATCAAGCACCTCGGCACCTCGCTTCGCATGACGATCGTCACGGTCGTCCTCTTGGGGCTGGTCTATCCGTTTGCGATGACCGGGCTCGCCCAAGTCGCATTTCCGTGGCAGGCGAACGGCTCGATCGTGAGCGCCGGCGGCAAGGTCGTCGGCTCGGAGATCGTCGGCCAGCTCTGGACGAAGCCGCAGTACTTCCAGGGCCGTCCGTCGGCCGCCGGCAAGGGCTACGATCCGACCCAGACCGGCGGAACGAACTACGGCGCGACCAGCGCCAAGCTCATCTCGTCGACCAAAGCGACGATCGCCACGCTCGAAAAGCAGAACCCCGGGGCCTCGGGTCCGCCGCCGATCGATCTCGTGACGTCGAGCGCGAGCGGCATCGACCCGGATATCAGCCCGGAGGCCGCCTATTGGGAGGCGCCGCGCGTCGCGAAGGCGCGCCACATGAGCGTCGACGCGGTCGATGCGATCGTCGCCGCTCACGTCGCCGGGCGCACGTTCGGATTCCTCGGCGAACCGCACGTCAACGTCCTCGAGCTGAACCTGGCGCTGGACGGCAACCCGGCTCGCTAGAGCGCGACCGCGGCGCGGCGCCTTTAGCCCTCCGCGGGTGCTTCGCCGGTGACGTTCGGGCGCATGAGCACGAGGAGTTCGCGCGCACCGGCGTCGAGCAGCCGGCGCGCGAAGGCGCGGCGCGAGTACCAGTGGATCTCGCGATTGGTGCCGCCGACGGCGACCGTGGTCTCGGGTTTGGAGCGGGCGATCTCGAGCAGGCGGGCCGGCACGTCTTCGGCGTGGTCCTCGATCCATTCGATGTTGCTCTTGCGCGCCTCCGCGTGCATCGCCGCGACCGCCTTCTCGTCGATCCGCTCCTTCGGACCGGTCACGTGCGCGATGGAGAGCTCGATGCCGAGCCGCGCGGCGATGCGGCTGGCGCGCGAGATCATCTGCAGGTCGATCGCCTGCGAGCCGACGCTGAGCAGCAGCCGCTCGAACGGCGAAGCGATGCGCTCGCGATAGCGAGCGCGCAGCGCTTCGCGCAGCGCCAGCTCGCGCAGCGCGAAGAGGTTCTCGGCGCGAAAGAAGTTCGCAAGGGCCGTCTCGATCCGCTCGGGCGGATAGATTTTGCCCTCGCGCAGGCGCTGGCGCAGCGTATCGGGCGTAACGTCGATGAGGATGACCTCGTCGGCGAGCGCCAAGATGCCGTCGGGCAGCGTCTCGCGCACCGTCGTGCCCGTCAGGCGAAGGACGGTGTCGCCGAGCCCTTCGAGGTGCTGGACGTTGAGCGTGGTGATGACGTCGATTCCTTCGCGCAGCGTCGCCAGCACGTCGTAGTAGCGCTTGGGTGCGACCGAGCCGGGCGCGTTGGTGTGCGCGAGCTCGTCGATCAGCGCGACCTGCGGGCGGCGCGCGATCAGGGCGTCGCGGTCGAGCTCGCGGTAGGTGATGCCGTTGACGGTCGTCGCGCGCGTCGGCAGCACTTCGAGGCCGTCCAGCAGCGCCGCGGTCTCCTTGCGGCCGTGCGTCTCGACGTAGCCCACGACGACGTCGACGCCTTCGGCCTTGAGCTGATGCGCGCGGTCCAGCATCGCATAGGTCTTGCCGGCTCCCGCGGCGGCGCCGATGTAGACGGTCAGCCGGCCGTAGCCGACCCGCATGCGGTCGCCGGCCGTATGCGAGTACGGGGAGCGGGCCGCGTTCTGGGCGAGGAACGTCTGCTCGGCGCCGACGATGAAGAGGTCGAACGGCTGCGAGCCGTTCGCGAGCTTGGCGGCGCTCTTGCCGGAGGGAACCGCGATCAGCGAGGCGCGCAGGGTCGCCGCTTCGGCGATCGGGTCGGCGGCGGCGCGCAGCACCTCGGCGCTGAGATCGCGCGCGATGCGATCGAGCGCCGTGCGGTCGACGTCCGGCAGCGGAACGACCTCGAGAGCCAAGTCCAACGCGTGCGCGATCGCCGCCGTCCGGCGCAGGTAGTGGGCTAAATCGTAGCCGGGATAGGCGAAGGCGGCGGCTACCGAGACCCGGCCGGCCTTGATCGCCGGCAACGTCAGGTTATCGACGGTGCGCAGCAGCAACTCGCGCAGCATGTAGAGCGTCTGCTCCTTGAAGGCGCCGTTGAGCGCGCGCTCGATATCGGCTTCGTTGACGATCTTTCCCGCCCGCACGCGGTTCTGCAGCAGACGCGGCGAAACGTCGAGTGCGATCACCTCGTCGGCCGCTTGCAGGAACGAGAGCGGGATGATCTCGCGAACGGGATAGCCGATCAGGCCTTCGGCGGTCGGCGCGACGGTCTCCAGATGCGCGATGTTGAACGCGCCGATGACGCCGATCCCGCGCTCCTTGAGGGCCAACGCGTCTTGCCAGCGTTTGGCGTGCGCCGCCTCACCGAGATTCTCGTGCGCGAGCTCGTCGAGCACGACCACGTCGGGCTTCATCTCCACGGCCGCCTCGAAGTCGAAATCCTCGAAATAGTGCTCGCCGATCTTCACGACGCGCGGCGGAACCCGCGGCAATCCCGAGCAGAGGCGCTCGAGGTCCGGGCGTCCCTTCGTTTCCACCCATCCGACGATCGCCCGCTTCCCGGCGGCGTGCATGCGCCGCGCGTCTTCGAGCAGCCGGCGCGTCTTGCCGGCGCCGGGCGCGCTCGCCACGTAGACGACGAGCCGAGCGCGGTGGCCCAGCTCGCGCAGCAGTTCCTCCGCCCTCGTGGCGCGCTCCATCGCCGAAGCCTTCGTGGTGCACCCGCTGCCCCCCGCCCGAGCAAGGGGCACCTAGCGTAAAGGAGAAGGCCGAACGTTGCGATGCCGTCCTCGCCGAACGTGCGCCTCGTCGCCTCGGTTCCTTACGTATGCTACGCGCTGCTTCTCGGGGCCGCGCTCTTTGATTTGATGACCCCGCAGGGTTTGGTGGCCGCGATCCTGCTCAACGGACCGATCGCGCTCTCGAGCATCGCGCTGCGCGGACGGCTCACGACGAGCCTGGTGATCGCGGCGGAGATCGCCAACGTCGCCGCCGGTTACGCGAACGGAGCGATGGCGGGAAATCACTGGGATGCGATCGCGCTGGGCAACCGGCTGCTCGCGGCCGCGTCGTTTCTGCTCGTCGGCTACATGAGCATCAAGTCGCAGGAGCTGGCCGGCGAGGCGGGCGAGTCGTCCGGGCGCCGGCAACAGCTCGATATCGAAAAGGCTCTGCGCGAAGCGACCGGGCGCGTGCGCCAGACGCTCAACGTCGAGTTGGTTTTGCGCGGCATCGCGCGCGAATCGACGCGATTGCTCGGAGCCTCCCGTGCGCTCCTGATCGTGCGCGACTCCGCATTCGAACTGCCGCTGGTCCTTACGGCCTCGGACGGAGCGAGCGACGTCGCCTACGAGCGCAAAGCCCTCTCCACCGAGCTCGCCTCGCTTGCGGCCCGCGCGCGCGCGACGGACCGGGTGCTGCACGTCACCACCGAGGACGCGCTCGGGCGGCTCACGCTCGACGCGCTCGGCGCGCGCGAGGCGCTGGCGACGACGGTGCGCTCGACGGCGACGACCGAGTACGTGCTGATCGAGTGCGTCGAGGGGAACAACACCTTCGGCCGGGACGCGGCGCCGGTACTCCAAGCCTTTGGCGAACAGGCGGCCACCGCGCTCGAACAGGCCCGTCTCTTCACGCAGCTCGGCGAGCAGAACGAGGAGATCGCACGGCAGAAGGACGCGCTCGTCCACAGCAGCGAGGTGATCCGCGACATCGTTTATGCGCTCGTGCACGACCTGCGCACGCCGCTCGCCGCCGCCGATACGACGATGAAACAAGCGCTCGCGGGAGCGTACGGGCCGTTGCCCGAGCGGTACGAAGCGATTTTGCGTACGACCGTGGTCTCCAACGACGAAGCGCGCCGTATCGTCGAGACGCTGCTCATGGTCGCCCGGTACGAAGCGGGTGAGGAGTCCACGATTCGCGAGCCGGTCGACGTGGGCGCTCTGCTCGCGCGCGTTGCGGCCGAGCTGCAACCCCTGGGCGAAGCGAAGGACGTTGCGCTCGGCGTAGGGCTCGGCTCCTCCCCGCTCTGGGTCGCCGGCGATCCCAACGAGATCCGGCGTGCGGTGGTCAACCTCGTCGCCAATGCCGTCGAGGCGACGCCGCAAGGCGGCACCGTCACGCTGCGCGGCGACCGCGTTGAAGACATGGTTACGGTCGCCGTCGAAGACGACGGATACGGCGTGCCGGCGGAACGGCGTGCGAATCTCTTCGCGCGCTTCGGCGGTAATCGCCCCGGCGCAGGAACGGGCCTCGGGCTCTACATCGTTCGCCGCATCGTCGAGAAGCACGGGGGCACGGTCTCGTATCGCCCGCGCGAGCCCAGGGGCAGCGTCTTCACGATTGCGCTGCCCTATCGAGAGGAGTGATCGTGCTGGAGACGCCCGGCCGTCCCCGCGTCGTCGTCGTCGAAGATCACGCCCTCACGCGTGCCGGGCTGCGCACGGCGCTCGAGGCGTCGTGCGAGGTGGTCGCGGAGGCGAGCGACGGGGTGGCGGGATTCGAGGCCATCGCGCGCACGAAGCCGGACGTCGCGGTGATCGATATCGGCCTGCCGGGCACGGACGGCATCGCGCTGACGCAGCGCGTTCGCCGCGAGCTCCCCGCTACGCGCGTGGTCATCGTCACGATGATCGATCTGCGCGAAGAGGTGCTCGCAGCCCTCGCGGCGGGCGCCGACGCCTATTGCCTCAAATCGTCGGATCCCGAGCGCATCGTCGATGCGGTTCGCATCGCGCGCGAGGGCGGAGCCTACTTCGATCCGCGAATCGCCCACGTCGTCCTGGCGCAGTTCTCGCCCTCTTCCAAGGGCGGGAACGCCGGCTCGCCGCTGACTCCGCGCGAGACCGAGATTCTCCGGCGCATCGCCGACGGCCGGGCCAACGTCGAGATCGCCGACGAGCTCCACATCGGTCTGGGCACCGTCAAAGGTCACATCCGCGACATCCTCGAGAAGCTCTCCGCCGCCGACCGCACCCAAGCCGCCGTCACCGCGCTGCGAAAAGGCTATATCTAGCGATCTAGCCGGCGATGAGCGAGCGGATCCGCTCGGCGGCGCCGTTCTTGACGATGACGATCATCGCGTCGCCCACGTGGAGGGTCGAATCGCCGGTCGGAATTTCGAGGTCTTGGTCGGGGCGGTCGATCGCGACGACCACCGAGTTGTGCGGCAGGTTGAGCTCGGCGAGGCGTTTGGAATCGACCGGCGAGTTTTGCGGGATCTCGACCTTGACGAGCTGCATGTCGCCGCGGCCGAAGAGATGCATGGTTGCGAGCATCGAGCGGTATTTCGAGGCGTTGACCTGCTCGTTGAGCACGTCGAGGATCAGCTCGGTCGAGGAGATGACGGTCACCGGATCCTCGGTGTCGAGCGAGTCGAAGATGAGCTTGTTGGCGGGGTTGTTCACGCGGGCGATGCAGCGCGCTTTGGATTTCTTCTTCGTGAGCAACACGACGACGAGGTTGTCCTCGTCGTCGCCGGTATCGGCGACGACGACGTCGGCCCGATTGACCCCCGCGGCATCGAGAATGGCCGGATCGCAGCCGTCGCCGACGATCGTGACCTTGCGGTCGATCAAGCGCTCGAGCATCTTGGCTTTGCGCTCTTCCTTCTCGACGACGACGACCTCGTGGCCTTGCTCGACCAGGGCGCGCGTGAGGTAGGAGCCGACTTTTCCGCCGCCGACGATGAGGATGAACATGCTAGGCGGTCATCTCCGCGTGCGGTCGAGCGCCGTGAAAGCGCTGGGCGAACTCGCTGATCGCTTCGGGGGCGACGACCGCGTTGATCTCGTCGCCCTCTTCGAGCTGCAGGTCGTTGGTGGCGACGACGACGCCGCCCGCGGCGCGCCGGACGGCCGATATCCGAATGTGACCGGGGACCTCGATATCCGCGACGCGTTTGCCGGCGTCGTCGGCGGCGACGACCGCCGAGAGCGAGGTGAGCTTGCCGAAGTCGAAGGACTGCAGCGAGTTCCAGGGCGCCTCCATGAGGACGTCGCGGATGATCTTGGCGCCGATGGTCGTCGGGCAGACGGTCTGAACGCCGAGCTCGCGGTACATCTGGCCGCGCGGCGGGTCGTAGATGCGCGCGACGATCCGTTTGATCTTGAACATGCGCTGCGCGATCAGGGCCGCCATGATGTTGCGATTGTCGCCGTTGGTCACAGCGATGAAGCCGTCGGCGGTGGCGGCGCCCGCCCGCTTGAGAACGTCGTAGTCGATGCCCGTGCCCACCACGAGGTGGCCCTTGAACGCCTGGCCGAGCCGCTTGAAAGCGGCTGCGTTTTCGTCGACGACGATGATTTCGTGGCCATCGGCGTCGAGGTACTTCGCGAGTGCCGAGCCGACGCGGCCGCACCCCACGATCAGGTAACGCATCTGTGTGCCGGGACCTTCCCAAGGAGGCCGGCTTTCCCCTGGTAGGAGGACCCGGACCCTCGCCTACGAATAAGCGGGAGTTTTCACGGGATGTGGCTCAGCTTGGTAGAGCGCTTCGTTCGGGACGAAGAGGTCGCTGGTTCGAATCCAGTCATCCCGAGATTTTTCCCCCCGCACGCGATCGGCCCACGAGGGCCTCGAGAGTCAATAGGGCTTGTTTTCCAGGTTCAATGCCGCTTCGAGGCGCGTCCTTCGTGTTGCGGAACAAGAATGCCGTAATCACAACAACTACTACGTCGGCGCCGAGCACCTGCTGGTGGCGCTGCTGGAAGAACGCGATGCCGGCATCCTCCACGCCCTCGACGCCGACGGAATCGACGTCCGCGAGGTCCACGCCGAAGTGCGGCGCAGCCTGGGCGGTGCCGAGGACCGCCTCTGGGAGGGGATTCTCGTCACGCCGCGCGTCCGCAAGATGATCGCTTTGGCCGAGGAGCGCGCCGGAGACCGGGAGATCGCGCCGATCGATCTCTTCGAGGCGCTGCGCGCCGAAGGGGGCAGCCTGGCTGCCGAGATCTTGCGGCGCGCCCTGCCGCGAAACGCCGCCCCCGCGAA
The DNA here is from genome assembly GCA_035505015.1 of Verrucomicrobiia bacterium. Taxonomy (GTDB): domain Bacteria; phylum Vulcanimicrobiota; class Vulcanimicrobiia; order Vulcanimicrobiales; family Vulcanimicrobiaceae; genus DATJRF01. The sequence goes on from DATJRF010000216.1 coordinate 12,117, forward strand.
GGAGTAGCAATTCCCGTGGAGCACCTGCACCAGGCGGTCGTCGGGCTGGTCGACCACTACGGCTACGTCGGCGTCTTCATCGCGATGGCGCTCGGCAATATCGGTGCGCCGATCGGAACCGAGCTGATCATGCCCCTGACCGGTGGGTTGGTTGGAACCGGCCATCTCTCGAACCTCGCCGTGGCGATCGCCGTCGCCGTCGCCGCCGAGCTTACCGGGCAATCCGCCGCTTACGCGATCGGCCGCTTCGGCGGGGTGCCGATCTTCGAGCGGTGGGGCAAGTACGTCCACTTCGGTCACGAGCAGCTGCAGCGCATCCACGGCTTCTTCGAGCGCTGGGGAACCTTTGCGATCTTCGTCTGCCGCTTTTTGCCGGTGGTGCGCGGCGTCTGCGGCTACGCGGCCGGGATCGCCGAGATGAACCTGGCGCACTTCTATCTCTGGACGTTCTTGGGTTCGCTGATCTTTTGCTCGGGCTTGGTCGTGCTGGGCTACCAGCTCGGAGACCACCTCAATGCGATCTTGCCGCTGATCCGCCGCGGCGGCGTGCTGCTGCTCGCCGTCGCGATCCTCGGCGCGGCGGCGGCGGCGCTGTACGCGCGCCGGCGAAGGGGAGCGACCTAAACGACCCCGCAGCTCGAGGCGACCTTAGCCCAGATTCCCGACGCACCGGGCGTCTATGAGATGCTTGACGCCGGCGGGCAGATTCTCTATATCGGCAAGGCCGTTTCGCTGCGCAGCCGCGTGCGCTCGTATTTCCAGGAGAGCGCCGCGCACCACATTCGGACGGTGGCGATGGTCGAGAAGATCGCCGACGTCCGCACGATCGTCGTCTCCAACGAGATCGAGGCGCTGATCCTGGAAGCCAACCTCATCAAGCGCCACCAGCCGCCGTTCAACGTTCGGCTGCGCGACGACAAGCGCTACCCGTACTTAAAGGTTACGAACGAGCCGTTCCCGCGCGTCGTCTTCACGCGGATGGTCCGCGACGACGGCGCGCGCTACTTCGGCCCGTACACCAACGCGCACGGGCTGCGCGAACTGGTCGATCTCGTGCGTTTGGTCTTTCCGCTGCGCACCTGCCGCGAGCCGATCGACGGGCGGCGCAAGCGGCCGTGCCTGCAGTATCACATCAAGCGCTGCCTGGCACCGTGCGTTGGCTACCAGAGCGAGGAGGAGTACGACCGAACGATCGACGAGGTCGTGATGTTCCTCGAGGGCAAGCAGGAGACGCTGCTCTCGCGCCTGCAGCACGAGATGGCCGATGCCGCCGAGCACTTCAACTTCGAGTCGGCGGCGCGCCTTCGCGACCGGATCGTTGCGGTACGCCGCGTCACCGAGGGGCAGAAGGTCGTTTGGAAGTCGCGCCTCGACATGGACCTCATCGCGACCGCGCGCTCGCGCGGGCAGGCTTGCGTCCAAGTCTTCATGGTCCGCGGCGGCAAGCTGCTCGGCCAGGAGTTCTTCGTGCTCGACGGTGCGGGCGACCAGCCCGATGCGGTGCTCGTGGGGGAGTTCCTCAAGCAGTTCTACACCGCGCGCACGGCGAGCGCCCCGGAGGGGAAAGTGCTCTCGACCGCGCGCGAGGCGCGCGGCATCGACGCGCCGGTCCCGCTCAAGGCGCGCTCGCGCACCGCGCGCGCGACCGCGGCCGCGGTCCCCAAGGAACTGCTGGTCGACGCGCTTCCCGAGGATCGCGAGACGATCGAAGCGTGGCTGAGCTCGCTCAAAGGGCAGCGCGTGCGTATCCTCGAGCCGCAGCGCGGCGCACGAGCGGAATACCTGCGGCTGGTTCGCAAGAACGCCGAGCAGAATCTCAAAGCGTACCTCGTCAACCAAGAGATCCAGGAGTCCGCGCAAGCACGCGCGCTGACCGATCTCGCCGACGCGCTCGAGCTGCCGGAGCCGCCGCATCGCATCGAGTGCTACGACATCTCGAACATCCAGGGCACCAACCCGGTCGCCTCGATGGTCGTGTTCGTCGAGGGTCGCGCGAAGAAGAGCGATTATCGCAAGTTCAAGATTCAGTACGATCGCGGTCCAAACGACTTCGCGATGATGCAGGAGACGCTGCGGCGCCGGCTGCGCTACCTGCGTCCGCAACCGCGCAAGGAGGGCGAGCAGCTCGAGCGCGAGCTCGCGAAGAAGGAGAAGTTCGAGAAAAAGCCCGACCTGCTGCTGATCGACGGCGGCAAAGGGCAGCTCGCGGCGGTGGTGGAGGTGATGGAAGAACTCGACATGACCGGCATTCCCGTGGCCGGCCTCGCCAAGGAGCACGAGTGGCTCTATTTGCCCGGGAATCCCGATCCGATCGTGCTGCCGCCGAACTCGCCGGCGCTGCACCTCGTGCAGCGAATCCGCGACGAAGCGCACCGCTTCGCCGTGACGTATCACCGCCAGCGGCGCGATCGCGCGATGACTCGCTCCGCGCTCGACGCGCTCTCCGGCGTCGGCCCGGTGCGGCGCAAGCGCCTGCTGGGCGCGTTCGGTTCGGTCGCCGCCATCAAGCGCGCGGGCGTCGACGAGATCGCCGCGGTCAAGGGGATGACGCCGGCGCTGGCCGCCGCGGTGAAGCAGGCACTGGACTCATGACTGCGAAGGCTTTAGACGGTACGCTGCGCGACGAGACCGGGACTCGCGCCTAGGGGGAAGGATGCATCTGGTCGTCCGATTCATCGTCAATGCCGTCGCGCTCTATCTGATTGCACGCTACGTGCCGGGCTTCAATCACGGGGTCTCGATCGGCACCGCGTTTCTCGCCGCGTTGATCTTCGGCATCGTCAACGCGCTGCTCGGACCGATCCTGCGCCTGCTGGCGCTTCCGCTCACGATCCTGACCTTCGGGCTCTTCGCCATCGTGGTCAACTTCGTTCTCTTCTCGATCACCGTTTGGCTGGCGCCGGACTTTCACAACACCGGCGAGATCAACCCGTGGCTTGCGAACCTGATCGGCGCCGTCATCATGATGGTCGTCTCCGCGCTGGTGCGCCAAGCCTGGCAGCCCGACGACGGCGAGCGGAGACGGCGCTGAGCGCGAGCATGGACGCGGCACAGCTTTTCAACCAGCGCGTTCGCGAGTTTCAAAACGGCCTTCGGCTGACCGCCTGCGTCGCCTTGCCCGCGACGATTCTCATCGCGGCGGTCTTAGGCTCCTGGACCGCGCGAGAGCTCGCCTGGGTAACCGGCGTCGCGATCGTCTTTGCGATCGTCGCGCTGCCGATCGCGCACGCGATCGACCGGCGTCAGCTCGCCTACGTTCGAGACCGGATGGATGCGTCGTCGGGGCTGCCGTTCGAGGCGGCCGTCGGCAAGCTCAAGTGGTTCCGAGTGCAGGTGGTCATCAACTTTCTGGTCGCTTACGGCGTGGGCGGCGCGGTCGTGGTGCTCGTGGGCAACACGCTCGCGCACGTCCCGGTTTGGACCAACGTCGTGCCGATCATGGTCGCCGGATTTCTCGGCGGCGCGCTGGTCGACGGCGCGCTCAACTACTTCAACGCCGAGGCGCTGATCGCGCACTTGATCGCGATCGTCTCGGCGCGGCGGCGCGTCTTCGCGCCGGTCTCGTCGGCGGCGCGCGGCGGGATCGCGCGCCGGATGCTGGCGGTGCTCGCCGTCGTCATCGCCGTGACGATGCTGGCGATGGCGGGCGGCGCCTTCCATCTGCTGCTCGAGCTGCAGGCCGGAACGATCAAACCCGACGATGCGATGCGCATCGGGGCCGTCTACGCCGGGCTCTCGCTAATCGTCGCGCTCCTGATCGCCATTCTCGCGGCGCGGATCCTCTCGCGCAGCGTCGCCGCGCCGATCCTTCATACCGTCGGATTGATGGATCGCCTGCGGCGTGGAGAGGTGCTGCAGGAGCAAGAGCTGTACGGCGAGCCGCGCTTCTCGCACGAGGCCGGCCTGCTGGTAGAGGCCTTCGCCGATGCGAACATCGGCCTCTCGCGCCTCGCCCTGAGCGGCGAACGCCTCGCCGGCGGCGACCTCTCGGTTGAAATCGTACCAAACTCGGAGCGCGACCTGGTCGCGGTGGCGTTTCGCAAGGTCGTCGATGCGATCCGCGGCGTAGTGACCGACGTGAGCGCGACGGCCGAACTGCTGGAGGTCTCGGCGACGGCGCTCGCGCAGCGCGCCGAGCTCTTCGTTTCGGACGCGCGCGCCAATGCCGGCGACCTCACCAAAGCCGCCGCAACGATGTCGACATTGGACGAGACGATCGATCGCGTCGCCGAAGGCGCACGCGATCTCACGCAGATGGCGGTGCGCGCGCGAGAGACGGCCGAGCGCCTCGGCAACGCCGCGCAGAGCAACGCCGCGGGGCTCGACGAGCTCGCGCAAACGGCAAAAGCGACGATCGAGGCGGCCAACGAAGTCTTCGAAATCTCCGGCTCCGCGGGCGACAGCGCCGACGCCGCCTCGGCGGCGATCGTCGGAGCGGACCGGACGTCGGAAGAGGCCGCCAACGTGATGAAGGAGCTCGTCTCCACGATCGAGTCGCTGCGCCAGAGCTCGCTGCAGATCGGAACGATCACCGACAAGATCGACGAGATCGCCGACCAGACGAACCTGCTCGCCCACAACGCCGCGATCGAAGCGGCGCGCGCCGGCGAGCACGGCCGCGGTTTTGCCGTCGTCGCGGATGAAATCCGCAAGCTTGCCGATTCATCGGCGCACGCGACCAAGGAGATCGCTTCGCTGATCCGCTCGGTTCAAGACGAGACGTCGCGCGCGGTTACCGCGACGCGGCGAGGCAGCGAGGCGGTCGAGGTGGGGCGTTCCAAGACGTCCCAGGTGGCGGACGCCCTGGCGCTCATCGTCGACAGCGTGACCGCGGTGCGCGCGCGCATCGACGCGGTCGTGCTCGCGCAGAAGGAGCAGAAGGTTGCGACGGACGCGCTGATCGAGTCGACGCTCTTAGTGGAACGGTTGACGGGCGACAACACGCAGTTGGCGAGCACGCTTTCGTCGCTGGCCGAGGGCCTCCAGGGCTCGTCGTCGTCGGGAGCCGAAGCGGTGCGCTCGACGACCGGCGGCGTCGGGGCCGTAGCCGCGCGCGGCGAGCGTATCGCGGCCGCCTCCGACGAGCTGGCCGAGCTCACGACGGCGTTGCGCGACGAGGCCGATCGTATCCGCGGCGCGATGGCCGGCTTCTCGCACGGCGATCGCCTCCCGGGCAGTCGGGACGGCGGCAAAGCCCTGCCCAAATAGCCGCAACTCCCCCCTTGCCGCGCGTGTTATCATATGGTGCACCGGTCATGGGGCTGAAATAGGTTCGACGGGAAGATCCGTGGTCGGCGTCAGCAGGCGGAGTTGCGAGCCCTCCTTAAACGATCGCAACGGCAATATCTGCCAACAACGAATACGCACTGGCTGCCTAATCTAGGCTAGTCACCGGACGCAGAGGGTCGGCCCGAGCCGCTCTGCACTCCGGCCAACAACTCGGGCTGGTACGCGCGCGTGATTCGACGCGCGTACGAGACAAAGGATCTGCGGCGAACGGTAAGCCCCGCTCTGAGGCGTCCGTTCGATCAAGAAAAATTCGGAGCTGAGCCTGGAGAACGCGCCGGTTAGGCTTTTCGGACTCGGGGGGCAGTACCCCGACAGCTCCACCACTTTCCCCGCTCTTTGTTAAAAATGGGCGTTTCGCGCTTGAATGTTAGAAATGCACTCGCGCCAATCGAGAATGTCAAAGACGAAATAAGGCCCGGCGTCTCACCGCCGGGCCTCTCGCTTTTTCTTCGATTCCGGTCGGCTCTCAACTCGGCGATCTTGCGCCGTCGAGCGGCACGCCGAGGAACGAAGAGTCTTCCGTCAGTATTGAGCGCAGGTTAGACGAGGAGCGTCGTCCGTGACCGAGGTTGATTTTGGAAAGTCCGCCAACGATTACGCGTCGCATCGCAAGGGTTTTCCAGCAAGCATGATGACGAGGTTGGCCGAGCTTCAGGTCGGCCTTCCCGGGCAGTCGCTGCTCGACCTCGGCACCGGTACGGGCCTGCTCGGGCTGGAGATGGCGCGCCGTGGCTGTGAGGTCATCGGCCTCGATCCGTCGGAAGCCCTTTTGGAAAAAGCGCGCGAAGCGGCTCGGAGGGACGGTCTCTCAGCGCGGTTTGTCCGAGGTGTCGCCGAAGAAACCGGCTTTGCCTCCGACAGCTTCGACGTGGTTGTCGCCGGCACCGCATGGCATTGGTTCGACAAATCGAAGGCAGCACGGGAGGCGCGCCGCATTCTGAAGCCCGACGGACGGTTGGCGATCACCGTGCTCGAATGGCATTTTCTGCCGAATAACGTCTTGACCGAGACGTTGAAGCTGATCCGCAAGTTTGCGCCTCGGACCTCGCGTCCGCACCCATCCGCGCTGCGCTACCCCGAGTGGACGAAAGACCTTGTTTCGGCCGGCTTCGATCGATGGGAAGCATTTGCTTACATTGAACCGCTCGCATACACACATGACGGATGGCGTGGCCGCGTTAGGGCGAGCCAAGGAGCTGGGCCGGTGATGGATTCGCGTACCCTAGGCGCTTTCGATGAAGCCATGGTCGAAATGCTTTCCGATAAATTCCCTGACGATCCGATGACCGTCGATCATAGGGTTTCGGCGATCGTCG
>DATJRF010000217.1:0-3131 GCA_035505015.1 Verrucomicrobiia bacterium
CTGCGCCGCGCCGAGCTGGTCGCGGGCGACCGCGCGAGCATGGTGAAACTCGCCGTCTCGAATCAAACGCTGATCGTTACCGCGAGCAGCGACGTCTCGGGCAACGCCTACGAAGAGCTCGAAGTCGAACAGCAGGGCGAAGATCTCTCGATTGCCTTCAACGCGCGCTACCTCGTCGAAATCCTCAATCACGTGAAGAGCGCGCAGGTCGTGATGGAGTTTCTCGGACCACTCTCGCCCGCCGCGATCCGGCCGGTCGAAGCACTCGAAGGCGCGCAGCAACTCTACGTGCTCATGCCGTTGCGGCAATGATCGTGGGCGGGCTTCCTGCCCCTCGTTCGCAGAGGGGCGGCTGGGATAGCCCGTAAAGACGCCTCGTGGTCCTCCAACGACTGGCGCTTTCGAATTTTCGAAACTACGCGCAGCTCGATCTCGATCCGGCGCCGGGGCTCAACGTGTTCGTCGGCGCCAATGCGCAGGGAAAGAGCAATTTGCTCGAAGCGATCGCAATGCTCGGGACGGGCAAATCGTTTCGTACGAATCGCGATACGGAACTCGTGCGCGACGGGATCGAGCTTGCCGTGGTCGGCGGCGATGCGCAGGTCCGAGCCGGGATCGTACACCTCGGTTGCTCGATCGCGCTGAGCGGCGGAAGGACGCGGAAAATCTACACGCTCAACGGACAGAACGTACGCTACGCGCGCTTTCTCGGCAGCATTCGCGTCGTGACGTTCGTTCCAAGCGATCTGCAGCTCGTGAGCGGCGCGCCCGCGCTGCGCCGCGCGCTCGTCAACGTGGCGCTCGCGCAGGACGATCGCCGCTACTATCATGAGCTGGCGCGCTACGGCAAGGCGCTGCAGCAGAAGAACGCGATGCTGCGCGGCACCGTGGCGTTCGATCCCGAACTGCTCGCGATCTACAACGACACGCTGATCTCGGCGGGCACGCCGCTGATCCTGGCGCGCGACCTCTTCGTGCGCGAGCTTGCGCGCGAGGCGGAACGGATCCATGGCGAGTGGACGCGCGGGGCGGAACGGCTCGCCGTCAGGTATGCGCCGAGCATCCGCTTCGAGGCGCCGACGGCCGAGGCGGTCGGCAGCGCCTTTGCGGCGCGGCTGCGCGAGGCCGCCGAGAGCGAGCGGGCGCGGAAGGGCTCGGTCGCCGGTCCGCATCGCGACGATCTGACCCTGGAGCTCGACGGCTACCCGCTCGCCTCGCACGGCTCACAGGGGCAGGGCCGGACGGCGGTGCTGGCCCTCAAGGTCGGCGAATATACGGTGATGCGCGATCGATCCGGCGAGGCGCCGTTGCTGCTCCTCGACGACGTCCTCTCCGAACTCGATGCCGAGCGCGCGGCGGCTTTTCTGGCCGGCGTCGGGGGCTACGAACAGGCCTTCGTCACCGCGACCCATCTGCCGGAGGGGCTGCCCGCTGCAGCTCGGACCTATCGGATCGAGTCCGCGCGGGTCTCACCATGCTGAAGCTGGCCGAAGCGCTGCGGGCCTGGAGCCCGGCCGAGGGCGCCGGCACGGCCGACCCCGTCGTGCTCTTGGGCGCGGCGTGGAGCGAGATCGTCGGTGAGCACAACGCGGCCAATTCGCACCCGGCGCAGTTGGCCGGTGACACCCTGATGATCGTCACGACCTCGAGCGTCTGGAGCGCCCAGCTCAGCTACCTGGCCGAGCAGATCCTCGAGACGGTCCACCTGCGCCTGCCGCGGGCCGGCATCGCCCGCGTGCGCTTCCGCGTCGGCAAGCTGCCGGTGCGCGGCAGCCGAACGCGAGCAACGCGGGTTATGGGGGGTGACGCCGCCGCGAGCGAAACGCGCGTGCCGGCGCTCGACGCACGCGAAGCGCTGCGGCGCTTCCGTGCCAGTGTCGAGGGTGCCCAGCGGGCCAAACGCGCGCGCGGGTGGAAACAATGTCTTCGTTGCGACGCCTTGATTGCGCCCGATGATGGGCCGCTCTGCACCGCCTGCGAGATTGCAGGTGAGGCCGAGCGGGAGCGCCAGATCTCGCGGCTGCTCTTTGAAGCACCGTGGCTGGGGTTCGGGGGGACGGCAGAGCTGGTCGAGGACCTGCGGGTGCATGAGTACGAGTCGGTTCGTCGCCGCTTGCTTTCGCGCTGGTGGGATCGGCTCCGTCGTGTACAGGTAACGGGGAAGCTTTCGCGCGATGGAACCGATCGTTTGATCGCGAGTTCGTTCGTCGTGCTCAAGAGCGAAGCGCGGCCGGAACGGCTCACGCAGGCAATCGTGCGCAACCTGCTCGGCGACGACCTATATGGACTGCTATATGAAACAGAATGAAGAAATGCAAGAGAACACGGACACGCTGCGTCTAGAGCGGAGCGCCGTCTAAACAGCATGACCAACAACTATACCGGCGAGCAAATCGAGGTTCTCAAGGGCCTCGAAGCGGTACGCAAGCGCCCCGGCATGTACATCGGTAACACCTCGGAGCGCGGGCTGCATCAGCTCGTCTACGAAGCGGTCGACAACGGCGTCGACGAAGCACTGGCCGGCTACGCGAAAACGCTCAAGGTCGTGCTCTACAAGGACAACTCGTGCTCCGTCGAGGACGACGGCCGCGGCATTCCGGTCGACGTTCATGCCGAAGAGAAGCTGCCCGCGGTCGAGGTCGTGATGACGATCCTCCATGCCGGCGGCAAGTTCGGCAAAGGCGGTTACAAAGTTTCCGGCGGGTTGCACGGCGTCGGCATCTCGGTCGTCAACGCGCTCTCCGAATGGATGATCACGCGCGTGAAGCGCGACGGCTACGTCTACGAGATGAAGTTCGAGCGCGGCATCACCGTGCAGAAGCTCAAGAAGATCGGCAAGACCGAAGAGACCGGCACGTTCCAATGGTGGATGCCGGATCGAGAGGTCTTCGACACGCTCGACCTGCATTGGGATATTCTGCAAAAGCGGCTGCGCGAACTCGCCTTCCTCAACCGGGGCCTCTCGATCACGCTGCGGGACGAGCGCGGCGAAGAACCGCGCGAGCGCACGTATCGGTTCGACGGCGGCATCGTTTCGTTCGTCGAATGGCTGAACGAGAAGAAGGACGCGCTGCATCCGGTGATCTCGACCCATAACGAACGCGACGGTGTCGACGTCGAAGTCGCGATGC
>DATJRF010000218.1:0-5150 GCA_035505015.1 Verrucomicrobiia bacterium
CGAACTAACGATGATGATCGAACTCACCGACGTTTACAAATCCTACGGCGCGGTTCGCGCGCTCGACGGGCTTTCGCTGCGCGTCGAGCGCGACGAGATCGTCGCGCTTCTCGGCCCCAACGGGGCGGGGAAAACCACGGCGCTCGAGATCGCGCTCGGCCTGCGCTGCGCCGAGAGCGGAAGCGTACGGCTCTTCGGCGGCTCCCCGCGCGACGCCGAAACCCGCCGCCGCGTCGGCGCGACGCCGCAGGAGAGCGGCTTTCCCGACAACTTGCGCGTGAGCGAGCTGCTGGATTTCGCCGCGTCGCACTATCCGCATCCCGCGGCGCCGGGCGCGATCCTGGGGACGTTCGGGCTCGAGGCGCTCGCCTCGCGCCGCGCCGGCCAGCTCTCGGGCGGCGAGTCGCGGCGCCTGGCGCTGGCGCTCGCCTTCGTCGGAAATCCCGACCTCGCCGTGCTCGACGAGCCCACGACCGGTCTCGACGTCGAGTCGCGCCGCCGGCTCTGGGACGTCGTGCGCGACGCCGCGCGCGAGCGCTCGATCCTCTTCACGACGCACTACTTGGAGGAGGCGGAGGCGCTCGCGACGCGGATCGTCGTGGTGGATCGCGGGCGCGCGATCTTCGACGGCGGAGCGCGCGAGCTGCGCGAGCGCTTCGGCGCGCGCCGCGTCAGCTACGTCGGCGCGCCGTTCGACCCATCCGCCTACGGGGTCGACGCGACGCACGTCGCGAGCAACGGTCGCGTCGTCGCCGCTGCCGCCGACGCCGACGCGTACGTGCGCGCACTCGTCCGCTCCGGCGCCGCCTTCTCGCAGCTCGAAGTCGCCTCTCCCTCGCTCGAGGAAGCGTTTCTCTCGATCACCGGAGGTTCCAAATGACGTCGCTCGCTCTGGCCGCCGCCCACGCTCGCGTGCAGCTCCTCGATCTGAAGCGCTCGCCGGCTTTCGTGATCTTCACCGTCGCGTTTCCCGCGATGTTCTTCGCAATCTTCGCCATGCCGTTCGTTCGTGCGGCGGCCGAAGCCGACGAGGCGATGCTCGCGATGATGGCCTTCGCCGTTACCGGCGTCTGCCTCTATCAGTTCGGCGCCGGCATCGCGGCGGAGCGCGGACGGCCGTGGGAACGCTACCTGCGAACGCTGCCCGTCGAGAGCATGGCGCGCTTCGCAGCCCGCATTGCCTGCGCCGCGCTCGCCGGACTGGCCGCGGCGGGTCTGGTGGCGCTGGTCGCGCGGCTCTTCACGCCGGTCGATCTGAGCGGCCTGCAATGGATCGCAGCGTTTGCCTTCGCGCTCTTGGGCGCGGTCCCGTTCGTCGCCATCGGCCTCGCCATCGGCTATTGGGTCTCGGCGCGGGCGGCCGTTCCGATCGCGACGGCGTCCAACCTGCTGCTCGCCTACATGGGCGGCTTGTGGATTCCGCCGCAGTACCTGCCGCGCGACGTGCAGGCGATCTCGCCGTACCTGCCGACCCGCGCGTTCGCCGATCTGCTGTGGAGCGTCACCTCGGGACGCGGTGCGGCAGCCGCCGTGGTCCTGCTCGCCGCGTACGCCGCGCTCTTCCTGGCGGTCGCCTCGATCGCGTATCGCCGCGACGAACGCAAGCGTTATGCGTAAGATCGCCTCAAAGGAGCTTGCGATCGCGTCGATGGCGGTCGTCGCGATCGCGATCTCGGGAGCGATGCGCGCGCACTCGGGCGCGCCGGGCGCGCCGCCCGCCGCACTGCCCGGCAACTGCACCGATATCGCGCACCCGTTCGCCGGAACGATCTGCGTGCCGCGCGACGATGCTCGCAAACACCCGGCGATGATCTTGCTCGGCGGATCGGAAGGCGGGAACTCGTTGCGCGCTTTGGCTGCGGTCTTCGCCCAGAAGGGGTACGTCGCCGCGTCGGTTGCGTACTTCGGCATGCCGGGCTTGCCGCCGGATCTCGTCGACGTACCGGTCGAGACGGTCGGCGCGGCGCTGGATGCGCTCGCGAAGCGGCCGGACGTCGACTCGCGGCGCATCGGCGTCTTCGGCGATTCCCGAGGCGGCGAGCTGGCGCTGCTGGCGGCCTCGACCTATCCGCGGATCGCGGCGGTCGTCGGCGACGTCCCCGCTCCGTTTGCTTCCATGGGGCTGGGTGCCAACGACGTTCCGGCGGGATGCCCGTGGAGCCTGAACGGGAAGCCGCTGCCGTGCGTTCCCGCCGATCCGGCCGCGAACGCCCGAATCGCTCGAGCGTTCCTCGCGCACCGGCAAGTCGCGCTCGAACCGCTCTACGACGCGTCTCGCTTAGCGAATCCCGCGCTCACCCGAGCGGCCTTCTTTCACCTGGAGCGCATCCACGGCCCGGTCCTCTGTTTGGCCGGCGCCGACGACCGAATGTGGAACTCGAGCGCGCAGTGCTCGCTCGCGCTGGCATATTTGAAAGCGCACCGCCACCCCTACCCGGACCGGGCGTTCGATTATCCCGAAGCGGGGCATCTGTTTTTGTTCGCGAGCAGTCCTCAGGCGGCGCTCGTCTCGTACCGGTCGGCCGGGGCGACGCTGCTCTTCGGCGGAACGCCGCAGGGCGATTACGCTGCGGCGCGGGCGGGCGCGAAGGCGATGTGGAGCTTCCTCGCCGCCGTCCTGCGCGGATCGCAGGTCGCGGCGGCGCCGCGGCGAGAGGACTCGCGGCGTTCGAGCACAAGCAACAGCGTTCGATGAACCCGGCCGTTTCGCGCTCGCCATGGTGGTACCGGCACCGTGCCGCGGTGATGACGCTGATCTACCTCGCTTCGTTCTATCTCTCGTACGGCGTGGCGTCGCTTGCCAACCTCTCGACGGTGCCGGTGCTCCTGTGCTTCGGCCCAAAGGCGAGTCGCGAGATGTTCGCGCTCGCGCTCGTGCTGGCCGGCGCGGGCTGGCTCCTGCGCGCTTGGGGGACGAGCTACCTCGATGCGCGGGTCGTGTGGAATCGCGACGCGCTGGCCGACCGCCTCTACGTCGCCGGCCCGTTTCGCTTCACGCGCAACCCGCTCTATCTCGGGAACTTGCTGCTCGCAGCGGCGCTCGCGCTCTTTGCACCGCCGCTGGGCTGGCCGATCGTCATGATCGGGCAGTTGCTGTTCATCGGCGCGCTCATCAAGGAAGAAGAAGGCGGTCTGCGCGCGCGCTACGGCAGCGAGTTCGAGCGCTATCGCACCGCCGTTCCGCGGCTGCTGCCTCGCTTGAGCCCCGCCCCCGCGGAGCAAGCGCCGCACGGAAGCTTCGCCGGAGCGCTCTACTCGGAATCGCTGATGGCCGGCTTCGTCGCGACGTTCGCGCTCTATCTCGTCTTCGGGCTGCGCGCCGGCGACTACCCTTGGCTCTGCGCGCTTGCGGGATTGCTCCTGCAGTACGTCACGCGCAGACGCCCGCTGTGAACTGCTTCGCCTGACGCCTAGCTAGGCGATGCGCGGATGCGCGTGTGCGGCGGCCGCGTGCTTTCCCGCCAGATTGTTGACGACGAGCGCGGCGACGACGATCGCCGCCCCGGCGTATTCGATGGGCGGAAGGTGGACGCCGGTCGATGCCTGGACGGCAAACGTCACGACGGGTACCGCGTTGATGAACAGCGCGGCGCGGTCGGGGCCGAGGCGCCCGATCGCCGCGTTATACGCGATGACGGCGACGATGACCGGCGCAAAGCCCAGAAAGGCAAAGAGCAGGGCGGTCTGCTGCAAGTCGGCGCCGCTCGGGAAACCCGCGTGGAAAAACACCGACGAGACGAGCGCCGCGCAGACGATCACCAGCTCGCCCGGGACGAGGGTGAGCGTCGTGAAGCGCAGCGCCGAGAAGCTGGCAAACGACGGCCGCGCGATCGTATAGACGACCCAGGTCAGCGAGCCGGCAAAGAGCAGTGCGTCGCCCGCGAAGGATGCCGTATGCGCGAAGGCGGCAAAATCTCCGCCGGTAACGACCAACGTGATGCCGGCGAGCGCGCAGAGCGTGCATCCGAGGGTCACGGCCGAGGGCATCGTGCGCGTGCGAACGGCGACGGCGATCGTGGTCATGAGCGGGACCATCGCAAAGAGCAGCGCCGCATGCTCCGGGCCCGCGAGCTTGATGCCGTACACCCCGATGAGATTGTAACCGCCCATGCCGATCGCGCCGATCGCGAGCAGGCCGCGACCGCGCCCCTCGAGCGAGAACGCCTTCGGCCCTTCGAGCAGCAGGCAAGCCGCGATCAGCGGCGGCAGCGCGATGCCGAAGCGTATCGCCGTAACCCACAACGGCGCGATCAGCAGCATGCATTGCGCGATCGCCGGGAACGAGGAGCCCCACGCGAGCGATGCCAGCAGCGCGAGCGCGGCGCCGGCCGGGTTCACGGCGCGAGCACCAGACGGTGCGCGGCGGCGCGATCGACCGCGGCAGCCGAAAACGGGAGCGGCAGCAAGCGCCCCGCGATCCAGTCGGCCGCCTGATCGGTGTAGTGCCCGGAGCCCGGCTCGCCGGACTCGCCTTGCGGCAGCGAGATGCCGCCGGCGTCCCAGTTGCCCACGTCCCAGACCGCGCGGAAGCTCTGCGAGTCGGCGCCGCTCTTTGCGAGCGACTGCATGTGCAGCGTGAACGCGTCGCCGTTCCCCGGAAAGGTGGTGCCGTCGAGCATCGTGATGCCGAGCGACGCGAGCGCGTGCGTGACGGGAATCGCTCCGGCCACGGCCCACGGCTGCGGCGAAGCGATCGCGGGCAGCGCGAAGCGCGCGCCGCGGCGAGACGCGAAGAGGACCGAAGGCAGGCGCCCGTTGTGGCCCGCGGTCAGCGCCAAGCGCCAGCGCTCGACGATCGTCGCCGCCACCGAGCCGCCGCTCATCCGCCCGTCCCAGCGCGCGAGCAGCGACGATGCCGCGGCATCGCCGGCCGCGCCGTGCGCGACCAGCTCGCGGGCCAGCTCGCGCTCGGGCAGCGAAAGCACGTCCATCTGCATCCCGGTGAAGTAGGCGGCGTCGTAGCGCGTCCGCGCGCGCAGCAGCTGCGCGATGCGATAGGCGCGGTACGGCGGCGCGAACTGCGCGCTCAACCGCAGCGCCGGATGCCCCGCGTACATCTTGTTGTTCGCCGTCCAGACGATTGCGTCGCGCGAGGCGGCCACGCTTGGAAGAGCCGAGTAGGGCACCGTACCGTAGACGCGCGCGAGGTC
>DATJRF010000219.1:0-2529 GCA_035505015.1 Verrucomicrobiia bacterium
CACGTCGTGCGCGGAGCGGTAGGTGACGGTGAGCCCGTTCGAGATCGGCACGTCGAGCGCGGGGTACACGTAGTCCCCCGGGTGCTCGGCCACGCCGCGCTCGATAAGGAGCGCCGCGACCGTCGGGGCCTGCGTCGCCAGGTCCCGGCTCGTTCCGTCGACTTGAAGCGTGACGGTGTGCGACGAGGTTTCGAGGGCGAGCGCGGTCGACGGCGATGCGACGAGGCTACCGGCGCAGAGGCTGATCACCACTGCCGCAACGGCAAGCACGAGACTTACCCGGAGCCGGGTGCGTCGTATCACGCAGACTGTTCCTTCCTGTTCCCAACCTCAGGGCAAGGTCCAGCCACACACCCGAAAAACGGGCTCGGACGTCACCTCAGAGGTCGATTCGTGCGCTCGCGAGCCCTCAGGTCTCGGGCGCGGGCTATCGCTAGTGGGCCCTGGCACCCCCGCAGATGCTTGCACCCGGGGGGAGGGGCGCGAAGACCGGGGCGACTATATCACGGGCCGTTCGACGGCCACCTATGCCAAAAGTCGCCTTTTCGGAAGGGATCACCTTTTTTGCCAGGGATGGCAAAATGAAGAAGATGCCAAAAGCGCTGGGCCGTGGATAGCCTTCGCATCGGGTTCTTTACCGAGGTGCACCGGCCGGTCGTCAACGGCGTCGTGGCCTCGGTCGAGGGGCTCGCGCAGGGCTTGAGATCGCGCGGCCACGAGGTCTACTGCTTCGCGCCGCGCATTCCGGGCGACGACGGCGAGGGCGACGTCTTCTTTCGCATGCCGTCGCTGCCGCTGCCGACGCGCACGCCGTACCGGCTCACCGTTCCGCTCGTCGGGCGGCGCAGCGTACGCAGCGTCATCAAGCGCCTGAACATCGTGCACGTCCACTCGCCGTTCGTCACCGGATGGATGGGTCTGCGGTACGCGCGTCGCTACGGAATGCCCGTCGTCTACACGTATCACACGCAGCTCGAGGCGTACTCGCATTACGTTCCGTTCGATCCGACGGCGACGCGCCTCGCGACGGAAACGCTGACCCGCACGTTCGGAAACTCCGTTGACGCCGTCGTCGTGCCGACGAACGCGATGCTCAATCGCCTGCGCAAGCTCGGCGTGAACACACGCATCGCCGTCGTTCCGAGCGGCATCGACATCCCGCACTTCGAGTCCGGCCGCCTCGACGAATCCTTGCGCGCGAAGCTCGGCGCGTCGAAAGGCTGCATCGCGCTCTTCGTCGGCCGCCTCGCGAAGGAGAAGAGCCTCGACGTGTTGCTGCACGCGGTCGCGCTCTGCAATCGCGACGATCTCGTCCTCGCGGTCGCCGGCGACGGTCCGGCGCGCGAAGAGCTCGAGGCGCTCGCCAAGGAACTCGGCATCGGCAACCGCGTCCGGTTTCTCGGCGCGGTGCCGCGCGAGGAACTGCCGGATCTCTACGCGAGCAGCGACGCCTTCGTCTTTCCGAGCATTACGGAAACGCAAGGGCTCGTCGTCGCCGAGGCGCTCGCCGCCGGGCTTCCGGTTGTCGCCGCCGAGGCGCCGCAGAACCGCGACGTTCTCGGGAAAGGCGGCCGGCTCGTGAAGCCGACGGCCGAGTCGTTTGCCGCGCAGCTCAAGGCGCTCACCCCCGCAAGCGACGAGCAGCGCAGCGGCGCCCGCGCGGCCGGCGCGCCGTTCGCCATCGACGTCCAGATCGATCGCATGCTCGCCCTGTACCGAAGCCTCAGTCTTGACCGAACATATGTTCGGTGCTAAGGTGGGGAAAGAGAACGAAAATGAGGTCAGCACAGCGGGGCTTGGTTCGACTTGGGTACGCGGCGGATGCCGCAGGCCGCGGTATCGTCTACGCGCGTATCGGGAGCGAGTCGCCCCGCGTGCTCCGGGCCGCGTTCCGCGCCTCTCCCGGCGCCGAACATGAACCGCGCGACGTCGGCTTCGCCGCCGTGCGCGCGATCGCGCCGGCGCTCCGCAAGCAGATCGGCGAGATGCAGCTCCAGCTCGACGACGCCGGTCTCATCGCCGATCTGACGCAACGGCGCGAGCTTCCGAACGGGCTTCTCATCCCGTACGTGCGCGCGCGATGCGCGCTCAACTCGTTCAAGTGCTGCGAGCTCGTGCAGAGCGACGGCCCGAATGATCTCGCGGCCCGCGCGCGAGCGGAGGTTTCTCTGCGCCTCGCCGCTTAAAGAGCGGCTGTCCAGTGAAACTCGACGCTATTGCGGCCGGCGATCTGCCGGTCGAGACGACTGCGCTCGCTCGCGCGCTCATCGGATACGTGCTCGTCCACGAGACGAGCAGCGGCGTCGTTGCCGGGCGCATCGTCGAGACCGAGGCCTACCCGCCCGCAGATCCGGCAGCGCATCACTTCGGCGGGAAGACGGCGCGCAACGCGTCGCTTTTTCTCCCCGCGCATCACGCCTACGTCTATCACATCTACGGGACGTCGTACTGCTTCAATCTCTCGGCCGAGGCTGGCGGGGTCGGCGGCGGCGTTCTCGTGCGCGCGCTCGAGCCGATCGCGGGCGTCGA
>DATJRF010000220.1:0-3402 GCA_035505015.1 Verrucomicrobiia bacterium
TGCGCGCTGGTGAACATCCCGTTCGGCGGCGCCAAGGGCGGCGTGATCTGCGATCCCAAGCGGCTCTCGATTCAAGAGCTCGAGAACCTCACGCGGCGCTTCACCAGCGAAATCTCGATCATTATCGGCCCGGAAAAAGACATTCCCGCTCCCGACGTTTACACCACGCCGCAGATCATGGCGTGGATCATGGACACCTTTTCGATGCAGAAGGGGTTCTCGATCGCCGGCGTGGTGACGGGTAAGCCGATTTCGATCGGCGGTTCGCTCGGCCGCGACAAGGCGACGGCGCGCGGCTGTCTGTACGTCGTCGACGAAGCGATGGAGACGCTCGACAAGAAGATCGACGGCGCGCGGGTGGCGATTCAGGGCTTCGGCAACGCGGGAATGTATTGCGCGCAGCTGATGTCCGAGCGCGGCTACAAGATCGTGGCCGTTTCGGACTCGCAGGGCGGCGTCGCGAACGACAACGGGCTCGACGTGCGCGGGCTCGAGGCGCACAAGTTCGAGACCGGCTCGGTCGTCGGGTTCACCGGCGGCGCGCGCATCGACAACCACGACGTGCTGGAATACGACTGCGACGTGCTCGTGCCGGCTGCGCTCGAGAAGGTCATCACGACCGAGAACGCCTCGAAGATCAAGGCTGCGATCGTCGCCGAAGCGGCCAACGGTCCCACCATCCCGGAAGCCGATCAGACGCTCTTCGAACGCGGGATCATGGTGCTGCCGGACATTCTGGCGAACGCGGGCGGCGTTACCGTCTCGTATTTCGAGTGGGTGCAAGATCTGCAGGCGAACTTCTGGGAAGAAGAAGAGATCAATCAGCGGCTCAAGCGGATCATGAAGCGCGCCTTCCGCGAGGCGCACGCCCAAGCCAAGCGGCACGGGGTCTCGATGCGCATGGGCGCCTACTGCGTTGCGGTCGAGCGCGTCGCCGAAGCGACCAAATTGCGAGGCCTGTACCCGTAGGACAGCTCGGCCTTTTCGGCGACGGGCGGCGAGTGCTCGTGGACGACGAGACGGGCACCATCACCTATCATCCGCGTGCGGTCGAGGCGGCGACCGCGGCCGCGTGGTTCGACGCGTTGCGCGACGGCGTCGCGTGGCACGCGCAGCGCCGCCGCATGTACGACCGCGACGTCGACGTGCCGCGGCTGACCGCTTCGTTCCGGCTCGACTCGGCCGAGCTGCCGTGGGCGGTTGCCGCAGCCGCGCGCCGCGGCGCCGAGCTCGCGGAGACGCCCTTCAACAGCGCCGGCCTGAACTTCTATCGCGACGGGCACGACAGCGTTGCGCCGCACAACGATCACCTCTACGAGATCGTCGCGGGCTATCCGATCGGGCTCTTCTCGCTGGGGGCCGCACGCACGATGACGATTCGCAGCAAACGGCAGCCGCGCCGGATTCTCGACCTGGATCTGGAAGCCGGAAGTTTTCTCATCATGAGCTACGAGACTCAGAAGTACTACGACCACGGCATTCCCAAAACGCGCAAGGCGGTCGGACCGCGCGTCAGCGTCGCGCTGCGGGTGCGTCCGTGAAGCGTTCGCCGGCAGCGCCGCCGTGGACGGCCGACGTCGCGATCGACGATGCGATCGCGAGCGCGTGCATCGCCGAGCAGTTTCCGCAGTTGGCCGGGCGGCCGGTTCGACCGCTCGGCCAAGGCTGGGATAACGCGGCGTTCGAGGCCGGAGAGTACGTCTTTCGCTTCCCGCGGCGCGCGGTCGCCGTCGCGCTGATCGAGACGGAGCTGCGCATCTTGCCGTCGATCGCAGCGCATCTGCCGCTGCCGATTTCGGCGCCCTGCTTTTCGGGGAAGCCGGCCGCGCAATTTCCGTGGCCGTTCGCCGGCTACCGCCGCTTACCGGGCGAGCCGCTCGCGCAGATCGAGTCCGCCGTCGACGGCGAGCGCGCCATCGCGGCGCAGCTCGGAGCATTTCTGCGCGCGCTGCACGCGCTCGACGCTGGGCCGGCGCTGGATGCCGGCTTGGCCGGCGACACGATCGGCCGTCTGGACCCCGTCACGACGATGGAACGCGCGGCTGCGCGCTTCGCCGAACTCGAAGCGTTGGGCCTGCTCGACGATGCGGATCGCCAAGTTGCGGAACTGCGCGCGCTCGCGCCCGCCCTGCCGGGCGAGGCGCGCTGCATCGTGCACGGCGATCTTTATGCGGCGCACGTTCTGGTCGAGCGCGGCGCCTGCAGCGGAATCATCGACTGGGGCGATCTGCATTTCGGCGACCCGGCGATCGACCTCGCGGTTGCGTTCGAAGTGCTCCCGCCCACCGCGCGCGACCAGTTCTTCGGAAGCTACGGCCAGATCGGCGAGGCGGCGGAGCGCCGCGCGCGGTATCGCGCGCTCTACCATGCGGCGCTGGTCGCGCAGTACGGCGCCGCGATCGGCGACCGCTTTCTCCGCGACGCGGGCTTGCGTGGAATCGCCTACGCGGCGCGCTAGGGCGAGGGAGTCGGCGGGGAGGCCGCCTCGGGCGCGCTCGGGTTGAGCGCGTCGTCTCCGCTGCACAAAAGCGTGCGGCCGGCGTCGAAGCCGGCGACCTGCGTGCCGTTGTTCACCGGCAGCGTCTGCACGTTGGTGACCGTCGTGCCGGGCTCGAGGGTCGTGCGATTGTAGATGAGGTCGGTTTGGCGGATCATCGCGCCCAGCGAACGGTCGTTGATCTCGTTGTCGAACCACTGGCAGAGCGACGCCGGGCCGCGTAACGCGGCGAACTCGTACAAAATGGTGTCGGCGTGCGCGGGAACGGCGGATCCGATGGCGGCGCAGAGCGCGAATGCGGCGAGCACGCAGGCGGCGGCGTTACGGCGTTTCATGGTTGCGCTCTTTTCTTACCAGCTTCCCGAAGCGCCTCCGCCGCCGAACGATCCGCCGCCCGCGGAGAATCCGCCGCCTCCGGAAAACCCGCCGCCGCCAAAGAAGCCGCCGCCCCATCCGGGTGTGCCAATCCATGGCACGCCTCTTCCGGCGCCGCGAGCGCCTCGCGACGATCCGCCGCCGGAAATCAGCCATCCGTATCGCAGCGAGCGCACGATCACCAGCACCGTCACCACGACGCCCCAGAGCGCGAGCAGAATCACGACCGCAACGAAGGCGGCGACCAGACCCCCGGGCGCCGATTGGCCGGACGATGCTTCCGGTTGGTTCGAAGGCGACGCGAGCCCGGCGTACGACGGCGAGATCGCGGCCATCATCGCGGCGACCGTATCCTCGATCGCGCCGTCGACGTCGCCGGCGCGCATCTTCGGAATCAGCACGTCGTGAATGATGCGGAACGACGCTGCATCGGTGAGCCTGCTCTCGAGCCCGTATCCGACTTCGATCCGCGCCTGATGGTCTTGCATGAAGACGAACAGTACCGCGCCGTCGTCGTAGCCTTTCCGTCC
>DATJRF010000221.1:0-7411 GCA_035505015.1 Verrucomicrobiia bacterium
TCAACGTCCCCACGCGCACCGAGGGCGACGCCTACGCGCGTTTCCTCGTGCGCTTGGACGAGATGGAGCAGTCGATGCGCATCGTCGAGCAGTGCCGGCGCCGTTTGGAGAAACCCGGGCCCGTCATGATCGACGACACCAAGGTCGCGGCGCCGCCGAAAGAGACGATCGCGCTCTCGATGGAGGCGCTGATCCACCATTTCAAGATCGTCAGCGAAGGCTTTCGCGTGCCGCCGGGCGACGTCTACCAGGCCGTCGAGTCGCCGCGCGGCGAGCTCGGCTTCTACATCGTCAGCAACGGCGAGAACCGCCCGTATCGCGTGCGCACGCGCCCCCCGAGCATGTACAACCTCCAGTGCCTCAAGGGTATCGCGCCGGGCAATCTCATCGCGGATCTGGTCGTGATGATCGGCTCGCTGGACCCGGTCTTCGGCGAGGTCGACCGGTGAGCGAGCGCGAGGCGAACTTTCCGGCGCTGCTCGAGCGGCTGCGCCCGGAGTGCGAGCGCATCGTCGCGCAGTACGAGCATCCGCGCTCGGCGCTGCTCCCGATCATGCATCTCTTCCAGCAGCACGAGGGCTACGTCAGCCGCGAGGCGATGCGCGCGGCCTCCGCGATGCTCGGCGTCACACCCGCCGTCGTCGAGTCGACCGTCTCGTTCTACACGCTGCTCTTTCGCAAGCCGGTCGGCAAGTACGTGCTGCAGGTCTGCCGCGGGCTCTCGTGCACGATCAACGACGCCGAGAACGTGATGGCGTACTTCCGCGAGCGCCTGGGCATCGGGCACTTGCAGACGACCTCCGACGGGCTCTTCTCGTACGAGGAAGTCGAGTGCCTGGCGGCCTGCGACCGGGCGACCTGCATGCAGGTTAACCTCGAGTTCGTTTACGATCTCACCCCGGCGCGCATCGACGAGCTGCTCGAGGCGATGCGCAACGGAACCTACCCGGTCGCTGCGATGGCGCAGACCGAGCCGCCCGGGCCGACCTGGAGCGTGCGCCAGGACGATCAGGTCGCCAGCGGGCGCAAGTCGCCGGGCGCAACCGGCGTCGCCAGCCCCAACAACGCCGGCGGCGTCGGCGACGCGGCCGGAATAATCATGCTCGATCGTATCGTCAACCGCGAGATCTCGTTCCACGAGTCGACGCGCGAGCGCGCGGTGCGCGACTCGCGCGCCGTCGTCGAACTCGTCGAGGAAGGCTCCGATGCCGGTCACTAAGGTGCTCACCGCCGGAATCGGCGAAGCGAACCTGCGCGAGATCGCGGTCTACCGCGAGCGCGGCGGCTACCGGCAGTGGGAGCGCGCGGTGCGCGAGCTCCAGCCGGTCGACGTGCTCGACGCCGCCGAGAAATCCGGCCTGCGCGGACGCGGCGGCGCCGGCTTCCCGACCGGGAAGAAGTGGTCGTTTCTGCCGACCGACAAGCACCTGCGCTATCTCGTCTGCAACTGCGACGAAGCCGAGCCGGGCACGTTCAAAGATCACATGCTGCTCGAAGAGGCGCCGCATCTGGTGCTCGAGGGCATCCTGCTCGGCGCCTACGGCATCGCTTGCCATCACGCGTTCATCTACATTCGCGGCGAGTTCAAGCGCGGCTACGAGATTTTCTGCGCGGCGCTCGAGCAGGCGCGCGCCGCGGGGCTGCTCGGCAAGAACGTGTTCGGCACGGGGTTCGATCTCGAGGTCACCGTGCACCGCGGTGCGGGGGCGTACATCTGCGGCGAGGAGACCGGGCTGCTCAACTCGCTCGAAGGCAAGCGCGGCGAGCCGCGCCTCAAGCCGCCGTTCCCCGCGATCGCGGGCCTCTACGGCGAGCCGACCGTCGTCAACAACGTCGAGACGCTCGCCTATCTCGTGCCGATCCTCGAGAAGGGCGCGCAGTGGTTCGCCTCGGTGGGAACCGAGCGCAGCAAGGGCTACAAGATCGTCTCGATCTCGGGTCACGTGCAGAAGCCGGGCAACTACGAGGTAGCGCTCGGCACGACCGTACGCGAGCTGATCGAGATCGCGGGCGGCCTGCGGCCGGGGCGCACGTTCATGGCGGTGCAGCCGGGCGGCGGTTCCTCGGCGTGCATCTTCGAGGAGCATCTCGATCTGCCGTACGACTACGAGAACATGACCAAGGCCGGCTCGATGCTGGGCTCGGGCGCGTTCGTCGTCTTCGACGACACGACCGATTTCGTGAAGTGCGCCTACAATCTCGTGCGCTTCTTCGCCCACGAATCGTGCGGCCAGTGCACGCCCTGCCGCGAAGGCGGCCACTGGATCGAGACCGTGCTCGAACGCCTGGTCGAAGGGCGCGGCGTCGAGGGCGACTACGAGATGATGCTGCGCGTCGCCGGAACGATCACCGGCCTCAATCTCTGCGCGCTCGGCGATTCGATCGAGCCGTTCCTGCGATCGGTGCTGCTGCGCTATCCCGAGCAGTTCAAGGCGCGCGTCATGAAGGAAACCAGCAATGTCTGACGGGGCGACGGTCAATCTGACGATCGACGGCGTGCCGGTGAGCGTGCCGAAGGGGACGCTGCTCGTCGAAGCCGCCAAGACGGTCCAGCAAGAGATCCCCGTCTACTGCTACCATCCCAAGCTCGGGCCGGCCGGTCTGTGCCGCGTCTGCCTGGTCGAGATCGAGGGGATGCCCAAGCTGCAGATCGCCTGCAACACGCCCGTTGCCGAAGGCATGGTCGTGCGGACGCGCAACGACAAGGTCGACGCGGGGCGCGCGATGATCCTCGAGCTGCTCTTGGTAAACCATCCGCTCGACTGCCCGATCTGCGACAAGGGCGGCGAATGCGATCTGCAAGACTACGCGATGGCCTACGGGCGCGGCAGCTCCGACGTGGTCGATCCCAAGACTCGCAAGCCCAAGGGCGTCGATCTCGGGCCGACGATCGTGCTCGACGAAGAGCGTTGCGTGGTCTGCCAGCGCTGCGTGCGTTTCGACGAGATCGTCGCCGGCGAGGAGCAGCTGGTGGTCAAGGATCGCGGCGCCCGCGACATCATCGCAACCGCGACCGGCGACGAGTACCGCCACAACTTCACGGGCAACGTCACGGAGATCTGCCCGGTCGGCGCACTGACCTCGAAGACCTACCGTTTCAAGTCGCGGCCGTGGGGTCTCAATCGCACGCAGACGACCTGCACGCAGTGCTCGGTCGGCTGTCAGCTCTACTCCGACGTGCGCTTCGGGATCCCCCTGCGCACGATGTCGGTGCCGCACGACGACGCCATCTCCGACGGCTGGCTCTGCGACCGCGGGCGCTACAACATCGGCTTCTACGATTCACCCGATCGCATCACGCAGCCGCTCTACAAGAAGTCCGGCAGCTTCGTGCAGATCGGCTGGGACGACGCCTTCGCGCTCTGGGCGAAGGCGATTCGCGAGGCGATCGCGCGGCACGGCGCGGCCGGCGCCGGCGCGATCGGCGGCGGCCGGCTGACCAACGAAGAGGCCTACGTGCTGCAGGCGCTGATGCGCGGGCTCGGGGTCGCGAACCTCGACTGGCGCGGCGGCGCGCAACTCCAGGCGACGCCCGGCGTGCGCGGCGGCTCGATCGTTCAGATCGAGCGCGCGCAGGCGATCGTCGTCGCGGGAACCTCGCCCGAAGAGCTTGCGCCGGTGCTCTGGCTGCGGGTGCGCAAAGCGCTTCGCGCCGGCGCGCGGCTGGTGAGCGCGGCCGACGCCGCCGAGGCGGCGAGAGCGATCGGCGACGCCGCCTCCGTCGCGCTGATCTGGGACGGCGTCGACGCCGCCGCCGGGCGCGCCTACGCGAGCGCGTTTGCCGGCGTCGCGAATCTGCGAACCTATATTACGGGTGAGTCGGGGAACGCGCGCGGTGCCGAGGCGATGGGGATGTTCCCGCGCTTCGGCCCGGGTTATCGCGCCGCCGACGCAGGACGCACCAGCTACGAGATGCTCGACGACGCGCGCAACCATCGCTTCGGCGCGCTCTCGCTCTTCGGCGTCAATCCGGCGCGCTACGTTGCCGGTGCGGCGGAGGCGCTCGAAGCGCTGCCGTTCCTGGCCGTGAGCGAGCTCTTCATGACGCCGAGCGCCGAGCACGCGACACTGGTGCTCCCCGCGAAGGGCGCGCTCGAGAAGCACGGCACGACCCTGAACCTCGCCGGCGATCTGCTGCCGGTCAACGCCTCGCTGCAAGCGCCCGCCGGCGTGCTCTCGGATCTCGAGATGCTGATTGGCCTCGCCCAAGCGCTCGGCGTCGCCTTGCCTTCGGCGGAGGAAGTCGAGCGCGCCGTCATCGCCGCCGCCGCCGCCTCGGCCCCGTTCGATTTCGGCGACGACCGCTTCCGTACGCAGGGCGGCCGTGCCGTCCCAAGCGCGGCGAGCATCTTCGGCGGCGACGGCACGTCCGCGCACGATCCGCGCATCGCTTCCTTGCGCTCGCCCTTGGTGGAGGCGTGATGCAGGGGGTTGTCGACGCGCTCAATGCGATGCCGGTGTGGCTGCTGATTCTCATCAAGTCGGCGGTGCTGCTGCTGGTGGTCGTGACGACCTTTGCCTATGCCATGCTGGTCGAGCGCAAGGTGCTCGGCTGGATGCAGCTGCGGCCCGGACCGAACCGGGTGGGGCCGTGGGGGCTGATGCAGCCGGCGGCCGATGCGGCCAAGCTGATCCTCAAGGAAGATCTCACGCCCAAGACGGCGGATCCGCTGATCTACCGGCTCGCGCCGTTCATCTCGCTGCTGACGGCCTTTTCCGTCTACGCGGTGATTCCGTTCGGCGCGTCGGCGGCGGGCACGTGGGCGATCGGCAACGTCAACGCGGGGATACTCTTCGTTCTGGCGATCACGTCGATCGGCGTCTACGGCGTCTCGCTCGGCGGCTGGGCCTCCGGCTCGAAGTATCCGCTGCTCGGCAGCGTGCGCGGAACGGCGCAGATGATCAGCTACGAGCTCTCGATGGCGCTCTCGTTCGTCGGCGTGCTGATTCTGGCGGGCACGACCTCGCTCGACGGGATCGTCGACGCGCAGCAGCGCTGGTGGTTCGTCGTCCCGCAGTTCGTCGGTTTTCTGATCTACATCGTCACGGCGGTCGCCGAGACCAATCGCACGCCATTCGATTTGGTCGAGGCCGAAACCGAGCTCGTCGCCGGATTCCACACCGAATACTCCGGCCTGCGCTTCGGGCTCTTTTTCATCGCCGAGTACGTCAACATGCTCACCGTCTCGTGCATCGCGACGCTGCTCTTCTTCGGCGGCTGGAACGCGCCGTTCGGCCTCACGATGGTGCCGGGCGTCATCTGGTTCCTGCTCAAGGTCGGCTGCTTCATGTTCTTCTACATGTGGCTGCGCGCGACGCTGCCCCGCCTGCGCTACGACCGGCTGATGGCGTTCGGCTGGAAGGTGCTGCTGCCGGTCGCCACCCTCAATCTCATCGCCACCGCGATCTACGTCGCGCTGGGGGGCTAGCCAATGCGTAAGCGACTCTACAACGTCGGCGCGATTCTGCGAGGGCTCTCGATCACGTTCTCGTACATGTTCCGCAAGCGCCCGACGATCGAATACCCGTCGATAAAGAAGCAGCACGCGCCGCGCTTCCACGGCCTGCACGAGCTGCGCCGTTACGAGGACGGCAAGGAGCGCTGCATCGGCTGCGAGCTCTGCTCGAGTGCCTGCCCGGCCAACGCCATCACGGTCATCGGCGCCGAGAACGCGCCGGAGGATCGCAAGTCGCCGGGCGAACGGCACGCCGCCCGCTACGAGATCGACGAACTGCGCTGCATCTTCTGTGGGATGTGCGAGGAAGCGTGCCCGACCGACGCGATCGTGCTCACGCCGCGCTTCGAGATGGCCGACTACCGGCGCGGCTCGTTCATCTACGCCAAGGACCGGCTGCTGGTGCCCCCCGAGGCCGGCACCGGCGAAGCGCCGGACGAGCGCCCGGGCGGCATTCCGGGCGATCTCGGCCGCGTCGCCGAGATCAAGTCGACGACCGACATCGCGCGCGGCTACTCGGCGACGCACCGCGGCGAGATCCTCAAGTCGCAGCGCAGGGGGCTGGCCGGATGACGCTGTTCTGGATACTTGCCGCCGTGGCGATCGCGAGCGCGATCTGGACCGTCTGCGCAAGGAAGCCCGTCTACAGCGTCGTCGCGCTCCTGCTCAACTTTGCGGCGCTGGCGGCGCTCTACCTCACGCTCAACGCCGAGTTCCTGGCCGTGATCCAGATCATCGTCTACTCGGGCGCGATCTTGATCCTCTTCGTCTTCGTCATCGCCTTGCTTTCGAGCGGCGTCGCGCCGATGCCGGCCGGGCCGAACCGCATGCCGAAGGCCGCGCCGGCGGCGATTGCGTTCGTCGCGATCGCCTTCGCCTTCTTGACGTGGGCGCAAATCCGGGCACTGGGATCCTTTCCCGCAACTGCAACGCCGGCCGTCGGTGCAAACCTCGGGCCGGTCGGCACGGCGGACGTCTTCGGGAGCGTGGGCGACTTCGGCAAGGCGCTCTTTACCGTGCACCTGCTGCCCTTCGAAGTCACCGCGCTCATCCTGATGGTCGCGGTCATCGGCGTGGTGATGCTGGCCGGCGATCAGACGCCTTACGTCAGCTCGCGGCGCCGGGCCGCGCAGGTGGAGCGACAGATGCGCGAGGCCGTGATGCGGGGAGGAGAGCGCTGATGGCGGTCCCGATCGTCGATTACGTGACGCTCGCGTCGGTGATGTTCTTCACCGGGGTCGCGGGCGTGCTGCTGCGGCGCAATCCGCTCATCATGCTCATGAGCATCGAGCTGATGTTCAACGCCGCCAACCTGCTCTTCGTCGCGTTCGCGCGCGTGTGGGTGGCCAACGCCGGCCACATCTTCGCTTTCCTCGTCATCACCGTCGCGGCGGCCGAAGCGGCGATCGGTCTCGCGATCGTCGTCACCGTCTTCCGGACCGAGAAATACGTCGACGTCGACGAAGCCAGGAGCCTGCGTGGATAGCGCGCTGCATCACGTGATGGGGGTCGAGGGGTCGTACCCGCTGCTGGTCGCGCTGTGGCTGTTGCCGCTGCTCGGCGCCGTGCTCTGCTGGGCGTTCGGACCGCAGCTCAAGAACGGCGCGGGTTGGCTCGCCTCGGGGATGCTCGCCGCATCCTTCGTGCTCACCGTGCTCTCGTGGGGTGCCGGAACGCAATCGGACGGCCCGGCGCTCGGCGCGCATCAGGCGCTCTTTGCGTGGCTGCCCGGCTTCGACTTCGGCCTGCTGCTCGATCCGCTCTCGCTGCTCTGGGCGCTGGTCATCACCGGCATCGGGTTCCTCATTCACGTCTACTCGATCGGGTACATGGCCGGCGACCGCGCGTTCGCGCGCTTCTTCGCGTACATGAACTTCTTCGTGTTCGCGATGCTCACGCTGGTGCTCTCCGACAACTTCGTCGGCCTGCTCGTCGGCTGGGGCCTCGTCGGACTC
>DATJRF010000222.1:0-19795 GCA_035505015.1 Verrucomicrobiia bacterium
GATCGACTGGGACTACGTCGAGTTCTACGTCGGCAACGCCAAGCAGGCGGCGCACTACTACATGTCCGCATTCGGCTTCGACCAGGTCGCTTACGCCGGCCCCGAAACCGGGGTTCGAGGACGCGTGAGCTACGTGCTCGAGCAGAACAAGCTCCGCTTCGTCTTGACCGCGAGCCTGGAGCCCGACGACGAGATCGCGCGCCACGTCGCGCTCCACGGCGACGGCGTCAAGGACATCGCGATCCTGGTCGAGGACGTGCCGGCGGCGTTCGAGATGGCGGTTCGCGGCGGAGCG
Organism: Verrucomicrobiia bacterium; assembly: GCA_035505015.1. Lineage (GTDB taxonomy): Bacteria > Vulcanimicrobiota > Vulcanimicrobiia > Vulcanimicrobiales > Vulcanimicrobiaceae > DATJRF01. The sequence continues at coordinate 296 of DATJRF010000222.1, forward strand.
CGCGCCGTCGCCCAGCCGAGCGTCCGAGAGGACGCCGGCGGCCGCCTGGTCACGGCCGCGATCGCAACCTACGGCGACACCGTCCACACCTTCGTCCAGCGCGACGGCTACGCCGGCATCTTCGCCCCGGGATTCGTCGAGGAGCGCCGGCGCATCGCGCGAGTCCGCAAGCCCGGACTGCAGTTCATCGACCACTGCGTCGGTAACGTCGGCTGGGGCGAGATGGACGCGTGGGGCGACTTCTACGCCAAGGTGTTCGGCTTCTCGCAGCTCGTCTCGTTCGACGATAAAGACATCTCGACGGAGTACACGGCCCTGCGCTCCAAGGTGATGACCGACCCGCGCCACCGCGTCAAGTTCCCGATCAACGAGCCGGCCGAGGGGAAAAAGAAGTCGCAGATCGAGGAGTACCTGGACTTCTACCGCGGCTCCGGCGTTCAGCACATGGCGATCCGAACCGACGACATCGTCGCGACGATCGACGCGCTGCGCGAGAACGGCGTCGACTTCCTGGACACGCCCGAGTCCTACTACGACCTTCTCGGCGAGCGCGTCGGGGAGATCGACGAAGCGCTCGAGACGCTGCGCTCGCGGCGCATCCTCGTCGACCGCGACGACCAAGGCTACATGCTGCAGATCTTCACCAAGCCGCTGCAGGACCGTCCCACGGTCTTCTTCGAGATCATCCAGCGCAAAGGCAGCCTCTCGTTCGGCAAGGGGAACTTCAAGGCGCTCTTCGTCTCGATCGAGCGCGAGCAAGAGAAGCGCGGGACCCTCTAATGGCGCGTAACGGCCGTTGATCGACGAGCGCGAGGTCCGGATCCTCGACGACGTCCTCGCGCGCTCGCCGCTGGCGCTCGTGACGTTCGACCGCGAGTTCCGGTTCAGCCATTGGTCCGACCGCGCCGCCGCCATGTTCGGCTACGACGCCTCCGAGATGCTCGGGCGGCGGCCCGAGCAGACGCCGCTCGTCCTGCCCGAGGACGCTCCCAACGTCGAGCTCATCGCGGCGCGCGTCGGCGCCGGTTCCACCGACTCCCTCACGCTGATCAGCCGGAACGTGCGCAAGGACGGCTCGCTGCGCATCTGCCGCTGGTCCACCGTCGCCGTCCAACCGCACGATCGCTATGCGAGCCTCGCCCTCGGCGAGGATATCACGAACGAAGTGGATGCGCGCGCGGCGCTGGTCGAAAGCGAAGGCCGCTTCCGCGCGCTCTTCGAGTCGAACCCCGAGACGATCGTCTTTCTCGATCTGGAAGGGAACATCGTCGACGCCAACGCCGCCGTTTCGGTTTTTGGCGCGCACGTCACGCGCGAAGCGATCCTGGGCAAGAACTTCCGCGACTGGCTGCGGCTCGAGGACGTCCCCCGCCACGAAGAGTTCTTCCGCCGAAGCGTCGGCGGCGAGTCGCTTTCGTACGACGCGCGCGCCGTCTCGTTCACCGGGCGAACGCTCGAGCTCGCGGTGACCGCCTTTCCGATCACGCGCGACGGCATCGTCGCGGGCGTCTTCTGCATCGTGCGCGACCAGACGTCGGCGCGCGAAGCGGAGCGCCGCATCGAGCGCCAGGAGCACGCGCTCGCCGAGAGCGAAGCTCGCCTGCGTTCGCTCTTCGAGCATAACCCGGATCCGGTGCTCGCCATCGATCTCGACGGGATCATGACGGCCTGCAACGACGCCGCTACCCGCGTCTCCGGGCTGCCGCGAGAGAGCATCGTCGGCTCCAAGTACGACCGCTTTCTTCCCGCCACGCTGCGCCCGCACGTCGAAGCGGCGTTCTCGCACGCGACCTCCGGCAAGCCGTCCGCGGTGACCTTCGAGATCGTCAATGCCGAAGGCCGCCGCATCGAAGTCGACGGAACGATCATCCCGCAGTACTCGCAAGGCCGGATCGTCGGCATCTACGCGATCTTCCAAGACGCGACCGACCGCCGGGTCGCCGAGCGGCGCGCCGAGATGCAGCGCCGCAGGATCCGCGACCTGTACTTCATCGCGACCGGCGGCATGCGCCACGACGAGCGCATCGCCTCCTCGCTGGAGATGGGAGCGCGCGCTTTCGGGCTCGGTGCGGCGGCCGTCGTCGAGGGCGGCGCTTCGCCTGCGATCTACCAGCTCTATCGCACCTACCCGAACTCCCGGCCCACCGACGCCGAGCTGCTTGCGATGGGCGCCGTCGCCGGGAGCGCGTCGGCGCCCGGCGCGCCCACGCTTTCGCCGCGCGGCGTCGCGACGCGGCTCGACGTCGCGGGCGAGCCGTTCGGCGGCCTGGTCTTTGCCGGCGACGCCGCCTACGACTTCACCGAGACCGACGCCGATCTGCTCGGCCTGATCGCGACGCTGATCGCCGGGTCGATCGAGAACGAGCGCGTCCGCACGCGCCTGCGCACGCTCGCCTACTACGACGCGCTCACAGGACTGCCCAACCGCGCGCTGCTCGCCGAACGCGTACGCGACGCGATCGAGGTCGCGCAGTCGCGCCTCTCGCGCGCCGCGCTGCTGATGCTCGACCTCGACGGCTTCAAAGACGTCAACGATACGCTCGGCCACGCTCGCGGCGACCAGTTGCTGCGCCTGGTCGCCGGGCGGCTGCTCAAGCTCGTCGGCGATCGCGGCACCGTCGCGCGCATGGGCAGCGACGAGTTCGTCGTGCTCTTCACCGAGACCGCCGACGCCGACGCGGCTCGCGAGGCTGCCGAGGAGATCATCGGGCTGCTCAGCGAGCCGTTCGCGCTCGACGACTACGAGCAGTTCATCTCGGCCAGCGTCGGCATCGCGCTCTATCCCGACGACGGCCGCGACGACGGAAGCTTGGTCAAGAACGCCGACATCGCGATGTCCCACGCCAAGAGCCGCGGGCGAAACGGGTACTTCTTCTACAACCCGACGCTCGAGGCGCCGATCCACTTGCGCCTCTCGCAGGAGAAGCTGCTGCGCCGCGCGCTGGATCTGCACGAGTTCGTCGTCTACTACCAGCCGCAGCTCGACCTGCGCACCCAGCGCGTCGTCAGCGTCGAGGCGCTGGTGCGCTGGAATCACCCAAAGAGCGGCCTCATCGAGCCGGGGCACTTCATTCCGAGCGCGGAGATTTCGGGCTTGATCGTGCCGCTCGGCGACTGGGTGCTGGCGACCGCGGTAAAGCAGTTGCGCGAGTGGCACCGCACGCTCGGCCCGCTGCGCTTGGCGGTAAATCTCTCCGGGCGCCAGTTTCACGATCGCGATCTGCGCAGCCGGATCTTGGGTGCGCTCGCGGAGGGGAATCTCGCACCCGAGTACCTCGAGGTCGAGATCACGGAGAGCGTCGCGATGGCCGACGCCGCGCAGACCGCCGACATCCTGCACGATCTCACCGCCAGCGGCATCCGTATCGCCGTGGACGATTTCGGCACCGGCTACTCCTCGCTCGCCTACTTGCGGCAGTTCGAGCTCGACGTGCTCAAAGTCGACGGGTCGTTCGTCAAGGGCATCGGGCGCACGAGCAGCGACGAGACGATCGTCAACACGATCGTCGGAATGGCCCACAGCCTCGACCTCGAGGTCATCGCCGAAGGGGTCGAGACCACCGAGCAGCTCGCCTTCCTCACCGCCAAGGGATGCGACGTCGTCCAAGGCTTTGCGATCGCACCGGCGATGCCGGCCTCCGAGCTCGAAGCCTTCCTCATTCGCCGGCGGGAAGCTGCCACGGCGAGCGGGTACCGCACGTAAGATGAAGGGTCTTGCCGCTCCCGCCCTCGATCGCGCCTCGCTGCGCGACTGGTACCGCCGCAACCGGCGGCGCTCTGCCGAGCTCTTCGCGACGATCGCGCCCGAAGCGTTTGCGGATCGCCCGATCCCGTTGCGCCACCCGTTCGTCTTTTACGAAGGCCACCTCCCGGCGTTCAGCTTCCTGACGCTGTGCGAGCGCGCGCTCGGCGAGGCGCCGCTCGATCGCGACCTCGAGCGTCTCTTCGAGCGCGGCATCGACCCGGGATCGCTCGACGACGCGGCCCGCCACGCACGCGACGCCTGGCCCTCGCGCGAGCGCATCGGCGCCTTCGCCGCCGCCTGCGACGCGCGCGTCGTCGATGCCCTCGAGCACGCGCCCATCGAGAACGCCTCCGTGCCGCGCCTGCTCCGCGCGCAAGCCGCGTACACGGTGCTCGAGCACGAGCCGATGCACCACGAGACGCTGACCTACATCATTCACCAGCTCGATCCCGCACGCAAGCACGGTCCGCGGGCCGAGCACCGCGACGCCGAGCTGCCGGCCGCGACGATGCGATCCATCGGCGCCGGCATCGCAACGCTGGGAGCCGCACCGCAGGAGCAGCCGTTCGGCTGGGACAACGAGTTCGGCCGCCACGAGGTGCCGGTGAGCGCCTTCGACGCGATGACCTACCCGGTGACCAACGGCGATTGGCTCGCCTTCGTGCACGCCGGCGGTCCGGTGCCGCACTTCTGGACCGAACGCGAGGGCGAATGGCGCCTGCGCTGCGTCTTCGACGAGATCCCGCTGCCGCGTTCGTGGCCCGTCTACGTCACCCAGAGGCAGGCCTGCGCGTACGCGCGCTGGCGCGGGCTGCGCCTGCCCAGCGAAGCCGAATACCATCGCTACACCTTCGGCACGCCGAGCGGCGAAGAGCGCCCGTTCCCGTGGGGCGACGCGGCGGCGCAGCCCGAGCACGGCAACTTCGGCTTCGCGCGCTTCGACCCGGAGCCGGTCGACGCGCACCCGCGCGGCGCGAGCGCGTGGGGCCTCCTCGACACGATCGGCAACGGCTGGGAGTGGACCGCGACGCCGTTCGCGCCCTTCCCCGGCTTCGAGCCGATGGCGTCGTATCCGCAGTATTCCGCCGACTTCTTCGAGGGCCGGCATTACGTCATGAAAGGCGCCTCGCCCGTCACCGCCGTGGAGCTCGTCCGCCGCTCCTTCCGCAACTGGTTTTACGCGGATTACCCCTACGCGTACGCGACCTTTCGTTGCGTCGCCTGACTCCCGATCGCTGCGCTCACGAAAGGCTCGTACCGATGCGCGTCACGGCTCTCCTTGCTCTCGTCCTGCTCGCTCTCCCGGCGCTGCCCGGCTGTACCAAAGCCTCGCAGAGCGCGGCAACCGGCAACGAGCTGCGCATCGCCCTGCCGATCGAACCGACGCAGCTCAATCCGATCCTCGAGCAGAACGCCATCGAGAATACCGTCGATGGCCTGATGTTCGACGAGCTCGTCACGCTCGACGCGCAGCAGCGCGAGGTCCCCGATCTCGCCGAGACCGTCCCGACGCTCGCCAACGGCGGCGTCAGCAAGGACGGCCTCACGATCGTCTACCACCTGCGCCACGGCGTGAAATGGCACGACGGCGCGCCGTTCACCAGTAGGGACGTCAAGTTCACCTGGCAGGCGATCATGAACCCCTCCAACAACGTCGTCTCGCGCCGCGGCTACGATCAGGTCGCGTCGGTCGACACGCCCGACGACTATACCGTGATCTTTCACATGAAGCACATCTTCCCGCCGGCCGTCGACACGATCTTCGGCGAGAGCGATACGCCCTATCGCATCCTCCCGGCTCACCTGCTCGCGAAGTATCCGAACCTCAACCAGGTTCCGTTCAACTCCGCTCCGGTCGGTACCGGGCCTTACGAGTTCGCGCGATGGCAGCACGGCGACCGCATCGTCCTGCGCGCCAACCCGAACTACTTCCGCGGCGCTGCGCACGTCGCGACGCTGACGCTGCTGGACATCCCCAACGACGACACGACCGTCGCGCAACTGCGCACGCGAGAGGCGCAGCTCGCGATCGAGATCACGCTGAGCGCTTACAACGAACTCTCCGGCGATTCGCGCGTGACGCGCCAGCTCGTGACCGATCCGTCGTTCGTCGCGATCTATTTCAATACGGCCCGCACGCCGCTCGACGACGTCCGCGTCCGCCGAGCGCTGGTCGAAGGCATGGATCGCGCCGCGATCGTGCGCGACGACACGTACGGTACCGGAACGCTGGCCGTCGCGGATCTCTCGCCCTTCTACTGGGCGTTCGACGCCTCGCTCAAGCCCGTGCCCTACGACGTCGCCGCCGCCAAGGCGCTCCTGCAATCGGCCGGATGGACGCCCGGCCCCGACGGCGTCCGCGTCAAGGACGGAAAGCGGCTATCGCTCCAGCTCGTTTTCGGGCAAGGCAGCCAGACGGCGCGAACGCTGGCGGCGCAGGTTCAGCAGATGCTCAAGCCCCTCGGGGTCGAGATCGAGCTCAAGAACTACGACTACGCGGTGCTCTACGCCGCGCAAGAGAGCGGCGGAATCCTCAATAGCGGTAAGTTCGATCTGGCGGTCTACTCGTGGGTCGCGGGCGGCGATCCCGACAACGCCTCGGATTGGACCTGCGCCGCGATTCCGCCGGGCGGGAACAACGTGACGCGCTACTGCTCCCCGGAGATGGACGCGCTGCAGCATCTGGCGCTCTCGACCTTCGACCGAAACGTCCGCAAAGCGGCCTACGCGAAGATCGAGGCGCTGCTCCTGCGCGACGTGCCCGCGGCCTTTCTCTTTTACCAGCCGATGCGCTACGCGCACGTTCCCGAACTGCAAAACTTCACGCCCAACGGGATCAGCGAGGGCTGGAACGCGCAGGATTGGGCGCTCTAGAGCAAGCAAAAGCTCTTTCCCCATCGATTCCATCGCAAGGAGTTCCGACGTGACGACCACCTCGCCCAACGGCACCCAGCTCGCCACCGCCAAAAAGGTTCCCGTAACGGTCGCCTACGGCGACGGCATCGGCCCGGAGATCATGGAGGCGACGCTGCGGATCGTCACCGAGGGCGGAGCGGCGCTCGATCTCGAGCGTATCGAGATCGGCGAGTCGGTGTACAACAAAGGTCTGAGCAACGGGATCGAGCCGGCCTCCTGGGAGTCGCTGCGGCGCACCAAGGTCTTCCTCAAAGCGCCGATCACCACGCCGCAGGGCGGCGGTTTCAAGAGCCTCAACGTCACGGTGCGCAAGACACTCGGCATGTACGCCAACGTCCGGCCATGCGCCTCGCTGCACCCGTACGTCTCGACCAAGCACCCCAACATGGACATCGTGATCGTTCGCGAGAACGAAGAGGACGTCTACGGCGGCATCGAGCACCGCCAGACCAATCAAGTGGCCCAGTGCCTCAAGCTCATCTCGCGCCCGGGAAGCAAGCGCATCATTCGCTACGCCTTCGAGTACGCGCGCGCCAACAAGCGCCAGAAAGTCACGTGCTTCACCAAAGACAACATCATGAAGATCACGGACGGCTTGTTCCACCGCACCTTCGAGGAGATCGCGCTCGAGTACCCGGAGATCGAGCACGAGCACTGGATCGTCGATATCGGGGCCGCCAAGATGGCCGACACGCCGGAGGCGTTCGACGTGATCGTGATGCCGAATCTGTACGGCGACGTGCTCTCCGACGTCGCGGCCCAGATCACCGGCTCGGTCGGCCTGGCCGGCTCCGCCAACATCGGCGACCACTGCTCGATGTTCGAAGCGATCCACGGTTCCGCGCCGCGCCGCGCCGGGCAGAACCTGGCCAATCCCTCGGGCCTGCTCCACGGTGCGCTGCTCATGCTGGTACACATCGGCCAGCCCGTCGTCGCGGAGCGCGTGCACAACGCCTGGCTGCGCACGATCGAAGACGGTATCCACACCTACGACATCTACAACGAAGGCGTTTCGAAGCAGAAGGTCGGCGCCAAGGAGTTCGGCGACGCCGTCATCGCGCGCCTGGGCCAGAAGCCGCAGAACCTGCGCCCCGTCGAGTACGCGGCCGACGTGCACATGAATCTCGCGATTCGCCCGGCCGGCAAGCCGCCGATGAAAGCGCGCGCGGGCGTCGACCTCTTCATCGACCGGCGCGACGGCAATCCCGACCACATCGCCGCCATCATGCAGCAGTTCGGCGTTGCCGGAACCAAGCTCACCGTTATCAGCAACCGCGGCACCAAGGTATGGCCGAACGGCAATCCCGACACGTATTGGAGCGATCATTGGTCGTGCCGGTTCGAAACCGACGGCAGCGAGCTCTTCACGCAGCAGCACGTCGTGAGCCTAATCGAAGCGGCCGACCGCGCCGGCTTCGACGTCATCAAGACCGAGGGGCTCTACACCTTCAACGGCGAGCGCGGCTATTCGCTCGCACAGGGCGAGTGAGGATCGTCAGCCTCCTTCCCAGCGCAACCGAGATCCTCTTCGGGATCGGCGCCGGCGACCAGGTCGTCGGCGTCACCCATGAATGCGACTACCCGCAGGCGGCGCGCTCGCTGCCGCAGCTCACGGCCTCGGCGTTGCCGGCCTCCCGCTCCTCCGGCGAGATCGATCGCCACGTCCGCGCGGCGCTGCACGCCGGTTCGAGCCTGTACGCGCTCGACGGCACGTTGCTCGAGCAGCTCGCTCCGGATCTCATCGTGACGCAAGAGCTCTGCGCGGTCTGCGCCGTCTCCTACGAGATCGTCGACCGCGCCGCCAAACGCCTGCGCCAAGACCCGCGCCTCGTCTCGCTCGAGCCCTCGTCGCTCGACGACGTTCTCGCGACGATCGAGTTCCTCGGCGAAATCACCGGGCGCTCCGAGGGCGCCCGCGCGCTCGTGGGCGCGTTGCGCGAACGGATCGATGCGCTGCGCGCGCGAAGCGCGGCGCGCACCGCGCGGCCGCGTACGCTCGTGCTCGAGTGGACCGATCCGCCGATGAGCGGCGGCCATTGGACGCCCGGGCTCGTCGAGCTCGCGGGCGGAGAACCCGTGCTTGGCCATCCCGGCGCAAACTCGCAGGCGCTCGGGTGGGCGGCGATCGCGGCCGCGGATCCGGATGCGATCGTCGTAGCGCCCTGCGGCTACGATCTCGCCGCAACGAGAGCCGCCATCCGCGAGCTCGAAGGCGCGGCGAGCTGGCGCGATCTGCGCGCCGTCCGCGCGCAACGCGTGCTCGCGATGGACGGAAACGCCTACCTCAACCGCCCGGGGCCGCGCCTGGTCGACACCGCCGAAGCAATTGCCGAGTTCCTCTCGGCGGGCGCGTCGCCGCCGCGCGGCAGCGCGTGGCCGTTCGCGCCGGCCTAACGCGCGACCAATACGGCGAGCGATAGCAGCACGACGGTTTCGCCGGATGCAACGATCGCTCCGTAGACGTCGCCGGTGAGTCCGCCGCCCAAACGGCGGCTCGACCACCAGCCGGCCAGGAGCGCCCCCGCGATGGCGAGCGGCGGGATCCCCATCGCGGCCGGCGTCAGCCACCATGCCAGAACCTCCGCGAAAGCCAAGCAGATGCCGGCGAGGATCGGATTCGGACGGGCTGCGAATGCGGCCGCGTGACCGTTCGCGCGCGCGTAGGGAAAGACCCAGGCGTTGGAGAGCGCAGCCACACGCGCGGTGCACGCCGCGAACGCCATCGCGAGCGGCAGCCACGCCGGCGCGATCGATGCCAGCGCCGAGAGCCAGAGCGCGCTCAGCGCCGCCATGCCGGCGATCGCGAAGGTGCCGTGATGTGGGTCGCGCATGATCTCGAGCCGCCGCGCGGGCGAGACGCTCGCGAAGAGGCCGTCGCATGCGTCGAGGAAACCGTCGAGGTGAATCGCGCCCGTGAACGCGATCGCGAGCACCCATGCGACGACGAACCACCAGCCGACGTGCAGCCAGGCAAAGACGGCGTACCCCGCCAGTCCCGCCGCCGCGCCCACCAGCGCGCCGACGAGCGGTAAAAATCCCAGCGCGAAGGCGTCCGGCGGGGCGGCAGCCCCTACGGGGACGATCGAGAAATAGCGCAGCGCTTTCGCGAACGCGCGCAGCGCGTTCACTACGCGCGGATGGCTTCGTGCGCCGTCGAGACGCCCGCTTCGGCGAACGTCTTCATCTCGCTCGCCATGCGGGCCGCCGCCTCGATCAGCGGAAACGCCAGCGCCGCGCCGCTGGCCTCGCCCAGGCGCAAGTCGAGATCGAAGAGCGGCGCCAAGCCCAGCGCGCGTAGCGCCAGCGCGTGGCCGTGCTCGCGCGAGCGGTGTGCGGCGATGCAGTATTCTATCGAGGTCGGTGCGATGGCGCGCGCCAGCAGCGCGGCCGCCGCGACGATGAATCCGTCGAGCAGCACCGGAACGCGCGCCGCGGCGGCGGCGAGCAGGACGCCGGCCAAGCCGACGATTTCGTATCCGCCGACTTCGCTTGCGATCTCGCGCCACGACCCGCCGCCGGCGCGTTCGCAAGCCTTTGCGACGACGGCGAGCTTACGGCGCAATCCGTCCTCGTCGAGCCCGGTTCCGCGACCGACGACGTCCTCGGCCGGCGCGCCGGTAAAGCTGCAGATGAGCGCCGCCGCGCTGGTCGTGTTGGCGATACCCATGTCGCCGAGCGCGATCGCTTGCGGATCGACGCGCTCGCGCACCTCCGCGAAGACCCGCATGCCCGCCGCGAGCGCCTTGTCGACGTGCTCGGGCGGCATCGCCGCCTCGACCGCGAGATTTCGCGTGCCGCGAGCCACGACGGCATCGATCAGCTGCGGATGCGCGGCAATCTCCGCGGCGACGCCGAAGTTTGCGACGAAGACGTCGGCCCGCGCGACGCGTGCGAAAGCGTTGATCGCGGCGAACCCGCCCAAGAAGGCGCCGACCATCTGGGGCGTCACCTCGCTCGGATAGGCGCTCACGCCCTCCGCCGCGACGCCGTGGTCGCCGGCGCCGATGAGGATCGCTCGCCGCTCGTAGGGGCTCGGCGGCATGCCGCCATGAATCGCCGCGAGCCATTCCGCAAGCTCCTCGATGCGGCCCAGACTCCCGACCGGCTTGGTCAGCGCGCAGATGCGCTCGTGCAGCGCCCGCGCCGCGTCACGGTCGACGGGTGGTATCGAGATGTCGAACATCGCCGAGAGAGATTAGGCGCGGACGCCCCGCTTCCATGGCGACGCGGGTGAGACTAGCGGCCGCAAAGCTGACCGGGGGGCCGTCCCGCGGCGGATCCAGGCGCAGCACCTCCAGCGCTGCGTGCAGCGGCCCCGCATGCATCACGACCGCCACGTGCGCTTGCGAGCGCCCTGCGAACGCCTTTCCCAACCCGTCGAAGAAGGCGCCGACCCGCGCGCGAACGGCTTCGAACGTCTCTCCTCCCTCCGGCGCGTACCGCCGTGCCAGGGTGCGTCCGGTATCTTGCAGATGCGGCCGGGAGGCGACGATCTCGTCCCACGTCAGCCCCTCCCAGGCGCCGAAATCGAACTCGCGCAAGCGCTCGTCCGCAACGACGGCGAGGCGATGCGGCTCCGCGACGATGCGCGCGGTCTCGAACGCGCGCACGAGATCGCTTGCATAGACGGCGTCGAATCGCTCGCCCGCGAGCGCCGCGGCGAGCGCGCGTGCCTGGGCGCGCCCTTCATCCGAGAGCGGCACGTCGGAGCGGCCTTGAAAGCGGCGCGACGCGTTCCACTGCGTCGCGCCGTGACGGATCAGCGCGAGCCGCAGATCGCGCATCAGAGCGCTTGGCGGCTTTCGTCGGCGAGAATTCCCGCCAGATGGCGATCGCCGCACTCTTCGATGAGATACCAGGCATCCGATTCGCGAGAGAACCGGGCGAAAGCGCCGTTGCGCACGCGCGGCTCCCAAAAACGCGAGAGCGAACGATCCGAACCCTCCAGGATCGCAACGCGCACGAGCACGTCGTGCGTGACGACGGCAACGTCTTCGTCGGGCAGCTTGGAAGCGAAGCGGCGCCAGCGTTCGCGGACCTCTTCGAGCGATTCGCCGCCGCGAAAACGCACCGTCTGCGGTGCTTCTCGCCAGGCGCGCAGCAGCTCCGGTTCGTCGGCGGCGATCTCGTCGCGCAGGCGCCCTTCCCAGCTGCCGTGACCGATCTCGAGCAACAGCGGGTCGGTCTCCAGCGGCACGCCGAGCGCGATCGCGAGCGGACGAGCCGTCTGCGCGCAGCGCGCGAGCGGACTCGTATAGACGCGGCGGATCGGCTTGCCCGCGAGCGCCCGCGCGAGCGCCTCGGCTTGGCGGCGGCCGAGCGGCGAAAGTTCCGACTCGAGGCGGCCTTGGTAGCGGCCTTCGAGGTTCCACTGCGTCTCACCGTGACGCGCGACGAAAGCGAGCGCCACGCCGCCTACAGCGATACCAGCCGAACCGAGGCGATGCCGGCGACGCCGGCGATGGCGTCGAGCACGCTGCGCCCGATCTCGCGATCGACGTCGAGCACCATCATCGCCTCGCCGCCGCGTGCCGCGCGTGCGACCTGCATCGTCGAAATGTTCACGTCGGCGTCGCCCAGGATCGTTCCGATACGCCCGACCATTCCGGGAACGTCGCGATGGCGCGTGACGAGCATCGTTCCCTCCGCGACCGCATCGAGCTCGAACCCGTCGATCTCCACGATACGCGGCCCGTTGCCGAGCATGGTGCCCATCAGCCGATGCTCGCCGGCCGCGATCGCGACCGACGCGCGGAACGGCGGTCGCGACGCCTCGCGCGCGACCGAGGTGCGGATGCCCAGATCGCGTGCGACCGAGAGCGCGTTGACCATCGTCACGCGTCGGTCGGTCACGAGCGGCAGGGCGCCCGCCAGCAGCGCGGCGACGAACGGCTCCGGCTGCGCCTCGGCGAGATCCCCCGCGAGTATCAGCGCGATCTCGTGGCGCAGCGCCTCGTCGAAAAGCTGCGCGAGCAGCGCGCCGAGCCGGAAAGCCAGATCGACGAAACGTCCGGCGTTCTCCGCCGCCGCACCGGAGAGCGTCGGCACGTTGACCGCTCCGCTCGCCGGGCGTCCGCCGAGCACGCGCACCACGTCTTCGGCCAGCTCCAGCGCGATGCGCTCGAGCGCTTCGTACGTCGAGCCCCCCAGATGCGGCGTCGCGACGACGCGCGGATGAGCGAGCGCTCGTGCCGACGGCGAGCCCGGGGGCGGAGGCTCGACGGCGACGACGTCGATGGCGGCGCAACGCAAGCTGCCGGAGTCCAGCGCGGCGATGAGCGCCTCGAGGTCGACGACCGCGCCGCGCGCGCAGTTCACCAGGACCGCACCCGGCCGCATGCGCCCGAGCGCCTGCGCTCCGATCATCGCGCGCGTCTGCGGCGTGAGCGGCACGTGCAGCGTGACGACGTCGCTGCGCTCGAGCAGTTCGTCGAACTCGACGAGCTCCACCCCGAGCGCGCTCCCGCGCGTCGCGGGAAGATACGGATCGTACGCGATCGTCTGCATGCCGAAGGCGGCCGCGCGCGTTGCGACGTTGCTGCCGATCCGCCCGAGACCGACGATGCCCAGCGTCTTGCCGAAGAGTTCGTTGCCCACGAACGGTTTGCGCTCCCACTTCGCCGCATGCACGGAAGCGTGCGCCTGGGGCACGTGGCGCATCGCCGCGAGCAGGACCGCGAAGGTGTGCTCCGTTGCCGCGATCGTATTCGCGCTCGGGGTGTTGACGACCACGATGCCGGCGGCGGTGGCCGCGTCGACGTCGATCGCGTCGACGCCCACGCCGGCGCGCGCCACGACTTCCAAACGCGGAGCGTGCGCCAAGAGCTCGCCGTCCACGCGCGTCTCCGAGCGCACGATCAGGCCGCGCGCGTCGCGCAGCGCCTCGCCGAGGAGCTCGCGCGATTGGCCGACGCACGAGACGACGTCGAAGCCGGCGCGCTCGAGAACCGCGATTCCCCGCTCGTCGAACGGCTCCGCGACGACGACCGATCCGAGACGGCTGGGCGCGAGCATCCGGCGAGATTCGCCCGAGGTCGGGGGCTCCCTTGCGTCGTACGTCGCAGCCGATGCCGCCGCAAGAAGCCCAGCTGCGAGACGAAATCGTCGCACGCGCCCGCGCGCTCTGGCACCGCCGGCTGGCGAGCGGGACGAGCGGAAACCTCAGTGCGCGGCTCGACGACGGCGACCTTCTGGTGACGCCCGCCGGCCGTTCGCTCGCGACGCTCGAACCGGAGCATCTCGTGCGCGTCGACGGATCGGGTCGCGCGCGCGATTCGCGGTTGCGCCCCTCGAGCGAACTCCCACTGCATCTCGCGGCGTACGCAACGCGGCCGGAGATTCTCTGCGTCGTCCACGCGCACCCGACGTTTTGCGTCGTTTGGTCCGCGCTCGGAACGCTCTTTCCGGCCGACACCGTCGGCGCACGCGAGACCTTGGGACCGGTCGCTTGGGCCGCTTACCGAGAGCCGGGCTCGCACGAGCTGGCCGAGATCTGCGCGCAGGCGTTTGCCCGCGGGTACGACACCGTGTTGATGGAACGCCACGGCCTCACCGCTATCGCAACCACGTTCGAGCGCGCCTTCGATCTCACCGATCTCGCCGAGGAGGCGGCACGCGTCGCATACTTCACGCGTCTGCTCGGCGGCACGACGGAAGGCGGGACCTTTCCTTCACCGGGGGACAACCTGCCGGCGTAGGCGAAATGGCTCACCCGACGTGAGTTACCGGCTTCCCATGCACCAAAGGATGGCGAACGCGCTTAGCTATGGCGAGTTCCGCATTTTCTATCAGCCGGTCGTCGATTTGCAGACGGGGATCGTCGTGGGGCTCGAGGCCCTTTGCCGGTGGCCGCAACGCGACGAGACCTACGCGTCGCCGGAGACCTTCATCTCGCAGGCCGAGAGCTCGGGCTTCATCGTGCAGCTCGGCGACTGGGTGCTGCGCACCGCGGTCGAGCAGGTGCGCCGCTGGCAGCAGCGCTTCGCCATCGAGCTGATGCTCTCGGTGAACCTGTCGGGGCGGCAGTTTCTGCACTACAACCTGATCAAATCGATCGAGGACGCGTTGCGCGCCGTCGCTTATCAGCCCAAGACGCTCGAGTTCGAGATCACCGAGAGCGTCGCGATGCACAACGCCGAAGATTCCATCGGGATCATGCGCCAGCTCAAGAGTTTGGGTATCGCCCTCTCGCTCGACGATTTCGGCACCGGCTATTCGTCGCTCTCGTACTTGAAGCGTTTTCCGATCGACAAGCTCAAGATCGACAAGACCTTCGTTCGCGACATTCCCGACGACGCCAACGACCTCGCGATCGTCAGCGCCATCATCGCGATGGCGCACGCTCTGGGCCTGGAAGTGCAAGCCGAAGGCGTGGAAACCGAGGCGCAGATGGAGTTCCTGCGCGATTGCGGCTGCGAGTTCGCGCAAGGCTACCTCTTCGGGCGCGCCCTGCCGGCAGACGAGTTCGAGGAGCTCCTGGCGGACCAGCGCGCCGCCGCCCAAAAACTGAGCTCCTAGCGGCCCCGGCGGGCGAGCCGAGGACTTCCACGCCTGCCCGCCCAACGAGACCGCCGCGGAGAGGTGGCAGAGTGGTCGAATGCACTCGCTTGGAAAGCGAGCAGAGGCGATGAGTCTCTCGGGAGTTCGAATCTCCCCCTCTCCGAAGTCTTCTCCCGAACGTTGCAATCGGATGAGCAGGAGGGGTTTGGAAGGGGCCGCCTAGGGAAATAAGCAGTACATTGCTAGCATCCTTGGGGAGGCCTTTCATGAAAGCGGTTGGAGTCTTCGTCGCCGTCGCGGCGGCCGCGCTCGTCGCGGCCGGCTGTTCGAGCGGCGCTGGGAGCAGTTCCGGCGGAGGCAGCGCGCTTCCGAGCACCTTGGCGCCGAGCTCGGTTCAAGCCGCCGCTGCGGATGCGATCGCAGCCTCGCTCGCGCATCCCAACTATCCGGGTTGCTCGCGCCACGATCGCCGCATCGTCTGCGTCCAGCGAATCGTCGTACCGCTGACCTTCGACGGGAGCACGTTCGCCGTCGCAAGCTCTTGCCGGCCCAACGCCGCCACGCCGTACGTCGCCCCGACCAGCGGCCCGCTCACGCTGACGGGTTCGGTGAGCATCGCCCCGACTTGCGTGCCGAGCCCGCAGCCGTCGGGGAGCCCAACCTCTTCACCAACCGCGTCGCCGACGAGCCCCTCCGGCTCGGGCGCCGCCCCCGACCACGGCGGCTGGCGGGATAACTCCGCGCTCTACATCGTCGCCGTCCACGACTCCGGGCACGGCCACCACGCCGTCGCACCGCGCGACGGACTCGGCCGCCCGGCTCTGGTCGCGGGCCCCGCCGCGATCACCGACGACCCGTGGGTCTTCGCGCCCGACTCGCCCGGCCTCACGATGCACGGCGGCGCCTCCTACTCGTTCTACATCATCGCGGTCCCGGCAACGGGCTCGCCGCGTCCCTCGCCTACCCCGCGCCCGACGCCCTCGACCACGCCGGGGGCCGGCCTCTATCACGCCCTGGTGCCGTTGACCTACGACGGAACGAGCTTGCGCGTCGCGAGCAGTTTCACGTCGTGCGGACAGTGGTGGGACGAGACGCCCTACGTCGCTCCGACCAGCGAGCCGCTCACGCTCCCGGCGAGCGGTGTCGCGGTGACGCCGACCTGCGTGCCTTCACCGGTGCCCAGCAGTGCGCCGCAGCTCTACGTCGTGGCGGCGCGACTTCCCGATCTGGCGGCCCACTCGCGCAATCCGCGCGACTGGACGCCCACCTTCTTAGCGTTCCCGATTGCAGGCCCCGTCGACGCCTCGTCGGCATCGTGGAGCTTCGCTCCGCTCGCGCCGGGGCTCACGATGGTCGGCAACGACGGCTATCTCTTCTTCGTCGCGGCGCAGTCGCAGTTCTGGCGTCACGGCACGAGGTGAGCTAGCCAAAAGTCGAAGCTGGCGCGCGCCTGCGCCTCGAGCATGGCGTCGCCGGCAACGACTTCGCGGTCGAGTTGGCGCCCGAGCGTGGCCCGTTCGCCGTAGTTGGCGTCGACGACCACGTCGGGCGCCCGCAAATCGCGCAGGAGATCGTCGTCGAGACGTACGCCGGGCGGCAGCGTGCTGATGACGATCTCCGGCACGTTTTCGCTCGGCCATACCTCCGCTTCGAATCGCTCGCACGTCTGCGCCACGCGCTGCGCATCCCGGCCCCACAGATACGCGTACGCGTCGTTGGCGTGCAACTCGGCGAGAATCGCGCGCGCCGTCGCGCCGTAACCGAGCACGCCGACGCGTTTGAGCGCGAGCGGCTCGTCGAGCAGCGCCTCGATCGCGATGCGCGCGCCGATGCCGTCGGTGTTCGTCCCGAGGATCTGCCGGCCGAAAAAGATCGTGTTCACCGCCTCCGCGCGCTGTGCTTCTTCGGTGAGCGCGTCGCAAGCGCGCAGTGCCTCCTCCTTGAGCGGATACGTCACGTTGCAGCCGGTGTACGCGTCGAGCTGCATCCTGCGCACCACCGCGATGGCGTTTCCGGCGGGGACGCGGATGGCGTCGTAGCTGCCGTCGATCGCTTCTTCGCGCAGGAAGGCGCGGTGCAGCCCCGGGCTGCGGCTGTGCGCGACCGGATCGCCGATCAGCGCGAGCTTCACCGGCGCCGCTCCGGGAGCATCATCCGCTCGAAGAAGCGGAACACCCTCGTCACGGCAAAATCCTTCGTCTCGATCGGCTCGGTGAGGATCGTATACATGCCGCAGAGCTTGCCGCCCAGGACGTCGGTGAAGAGCTGATCGCCGACCACCGCGACCGCGCGGCGCGGGAGCCCGAGCTGGCGCCTGGCTCGCAGAAAGCCGAAGGGCAAGGGCTTGAGGGCGTTGGGAATGCATCCGATGCCCAGCCGCTCGGCGATCGACGTCACCCGAGCGGTGAAGTTGTTCGAGAGCATGACGATCCGCATGCCCCGGTCGTGCGCCTCGGCGACCCAGCTCAAGTGCTCGGCGCCCAGCTCGGTCTCCCGAAAGCCCAGCAGCGTGTTGTCGAGGTCGACGATCAGCCCGCGAATCCCGGCCGACTCCAGGGCCTCGAGCGAAACGTCGTGCAAGCGCGGGGCAAAGCGGTTCGGGCCGAACATGCGCCTCGGTTTTCGCGGTTATCCCCGGTATCCTCGGGACTCTCCACACGCGCTCCACGCAAATGCTGGAGCAGACGCCGTCCATCCCCCGATTTTTGTCGCTACCCACAGGGAGACCACAAGGAGTTGTGGGTAGATACCCCAATATATAGTGGTAATCTACCCGGCTCGGACACTATATGCTGCTCGCGCCGGGCCTTGGGTGTCTGCCGGCGAACAGGTGTTCGCATCCACCGCCACGAAGTCTCCCGGTCCCCCCTTTTCGACTGCTTTTTGATGCCAAGGAGAGCCCCGCATGAAGTTTCGCCGCACTTATTCGGCTCCCGGTGACGCGTACGCCGGTCTGACGTTCGAGCCGCGGACCTCCCGCATCGTCAACCCCGACGGTTCGGTCATCTTCGAGGCCAAGGACGTCTTGGTCCCGACCGAGTGGAGCCAGGTCGCGGTGGACGTGCTCGCCCAGAAATATTGCCGCAAGGCCGGCGTCCCGCGCGCCACCCGCCGCGTCCCCGAGGAGGGGGTGCCGGAGTGGCTGTGGCGCTCCGCCGCCGACGACGAAGCGCTCGCGGCGTTCGAGCGCAAGGAGCAGTTCGGCGCCGAGCGCGACGCGCGCCAGGTCTTCGGCCGCATGGCCGGCTGCTGGACGTACTGGGGTTGGAAGAACGGCTATTTCGACGGCGAGGAAGACGCGCGCGCCTACCACGACGAGATGTGCGCGATGCTGGCCCGCCAAATCGGCGCCCCCAACAGCCCCCAATGGTTCAACACCGGGCTGCACTGGGCGTACGGCATCGACGGCCCGCCCCAAGGCCACTATTTCGTCGACCCTGCCGACGGCCAAGTGAAGAAATCGCCCAACGGCTTCGAGCACCCGCAAGTATCGGCGTGTTTCATCCTCTCGATACAAGACGATCTCGTCAACGAAGGCGGGATCTTCGACGGCGTCGTGCGCGAGGCGCGCATCTTCAAAGGCGGCAGCGGCAGCGGCGCAAACTTCTCGAAGATCCGCGCCGCGGGCGAGAAGCTCACCGGCGGCGGCACCAGCTCCGGGTTGATGTCGTTCTTGAAGGTCTTCGACCGCGCGGCCGGCGCGATCAAGAGCGGCGGAACGACGCGCCGCGCGGCCAAGATGGTGGTCCTCAACGCGGATCATCCCGATATCGAGGCGTTCGTGACCTGGAAAGTGCGCGAGGAGCGTAAGGTTGCCGACCTCGTCGTCGGCTCGCGCATCTTCGAAAAGCACGTCAACGCGATCATCGCCGCGGCGCACGACACGCGTATCCCCGAGGGCGCACGACTCGACGTGGCGCTCAATCCGCATCTGCGCAAGGCGATCCGCGAGGCGCTCTCGGTCGGAATTCCCTCCGGCGCGACGCAGAACGCGCTCGACTACGCCCGCCAAGGATACACGCGCCTCGAAGTCGAGCAGTACGATACCGGTTGGGATTCCGAAGCGTACGCCACGGTCGCCGGCCAGAACTCGAACAACTCCGTGCGGCTCACCAACGCCTTCTTCGATGCGCTCGATCGCGACGACGATTGGCGCCTCACCTCGCGCACGACGGGCGACGTGGTGAAAAAGCTCAAGGCTTCGGAGCTCTGGGAGCTGATAGCGCTCGCGGCCTGGCAGTGCGCCGACCCCGGACTGCAGTACGACGACATCATTCAGGAGTGGCACACCTGCGCCGCGGACGATCGCATCAACGCAACGAACCCGTGCGTGACCGGCG
>DATJRF010000223.1:0-7848 GCA_035505015.1 Verrucomicrobiia bacterium
CGACGTCGAGCTCGGCGGCAGCGACCAGCTGTTCAACCTGCTTCTGGGCCGGCACTACCAGCGCGAATACGGCCAGCTCCCGCAGATCTGCGCCACGGTCCCGCTGCTGGTCGGGCTCGACGGCGAGAAGAAGATGAGCAAGTCGCTCGGCAACTACGTCGGTATCGACGAGCCGGCGAACGAGCAGTTCGGCAAGCTCATGCGCATCGCCGACGAGATGATGCCCACCTACGCACGCTTGGCGGCGTTCCGCTCGCAAGCGGAGACGGACGCGCTCACCCTGGCCTTGCGCGACGGTCGTGCCAATCCGATGGACGAGAAGAAGCGCCTGGCGCAGGAGATCGTTGCGCGCTATCACGGCGCGCACGAGGCGCGGCGTGCGCGGGAGCGCTTCGAGGCGACGGTGCAGCGCAAGGAGATCCCAAGCGACGCCATTGCGGAGATCGCGCGCGGCGACGCGGCGCGGGTGGTCGACGTCTTGGTGCGCGCCGGCTTCGCCGAGAGCAAGCGTGCAGCCGAGCGACTTATCTCGGGGATGGGCGTCAAGGTCGATGGTATAGTCGTGAGCGATCCGAGGGCGCAATGGACGGCGACGGCTCCGGCGGTGCTTTCGGTGGGATCTCGAAAGTTCGTCCGCGTTCTCCCGAACGAGAGGTAGTCTATGGCGGCAATCACCTACACTTCGTCGGCCAAGCCGGTCGAAGGGCGCAAGTTCACCTGTAAGCGCTGCAAGCGCGCCTACGCCTATCCCCAGCCGGGCGAACGCCCGATTCGCTGCGAGTGCGGCTGGTGGTACTACAACGACGGCGTGTGCATTCGCGAAAGCTACCAGCAGCGCATCGAGCCCTATCGCGTTCCGCCCAGCGTTCGCGCGCTCTTTCGCGCTCCCGATTAGGAGCAGCGGTCGGCGAGCTCGCGCAGCTCGCCGGACGAATAGACGTAACGTTCGCCGCAAAACTCGCAGGTGGCCTCGGTTTCGGGGCGTTCTTGCGCCAAGCGTTGCAGCTCGTGCGCCCCTAATCCGAGCAGCGCTCCCTCGACTTTCTCCCGGGTGCACAAGCAGGCGAACCGCACGCCGGTATCGCGCCGCCCGCGCAGCTCCAGGCCGCCGGCCAGCGCCTCGATAAGCTCGCCCGCCCCGGCGCCCTCGGCCATGAGGGCGGTTACGGGCGGCATCGCGAGCGCCCGTTTCTCCAGACGCAGGACGGCCCGTTCGTCGGCGCCCGGCAGCGCTTGGGCGAGCACGCCTCCGGCGGCCACGACCCCGCTGGGATCGGCCAAGACCCCCAGCGCGACAACGCTCGGAATCTGTTCCGATTGCGCCAGGTACGCCGCCAGATCCTCGGCGATCTCCCCGGAGCGCAACGGTACCACGCCGACGTATGGCTGGCCGACTTCGTAGGACTTCGTGACCTGCATCGATCCCGAGCCGACGGCAGCGCCGACGTCGAGTTTGCCGCGCCCGTCGACCGGCAGATCGACGCGCGGATGGCGGGCATAGCCGCGAGCTCCGAGGCTCCCGTCGGCGAGCAGCCACGCATCGGCGGAGAGCGAGCCGATCGGCCCATCGCCGCTAACCTGGAGCGAGAGGCGCTCCTTTCCCTTTAGGCTCGCCCCGAACAGCACCGCGCCGGTCGTTAGGCGGCCCACCGCCGCGGTCGCGGTCGGCGAGAGGTCGTGACGACGGCGGATCTCGCGAACGAGATCCGTCGTAACGGCGGCTACCGCGGCGATGCCGGATTCGGTCGCGGTCGCAGCGATCATGAGGTCGGCCATCTCTCGCGTGTGGTGGAGAGGCGCCGCTTATTCCTTCTAAGAAGGGAGGTGGATGCGCATCCTCGTCCTTCACGGGCCAAATCTCAACTTGCTCGGCACGCGCGAGCCGGCCGTCTACGGGACGCACAGCCTCGGCGACGTCGACGAGCTCGTCAGGGCGGAGGCGCGGGGTTTGGCCGTCGAGATCGCGTGCGAGCAGTACAACGGCGAGGGAGCGATGATCGACGCGCTCCACGCCGCGCGCGCGAAGTATGACGCGGTCATCATCAATCCCGGGGCGTACGCGCATTACTCCTACGCGATCGCTGATGCGATTCGCGCGATCGGCATCCCGGTCGTGGAAGTGCATCTCTCGAATACCGCCGCGCGCGAGGAGTTCCGCCGCACCAGCGTCACGGCGGCGGCATGCCGGGGCTACATCGGCGGGTTCGGGGCGGATTCCTACGTGCTGGCGCTGCGCGCGCTGGCCGGGGAGGAGGGCGCCCGCCGCCTGCGTATATCCCCTCCCCAGGCCATAGAGCAGGAGAACCAGCCTTGACAAAAGCCGATTTGGTCGACGTCGTTTCTGCGGAAGCCGATCTTACGAAGCGTCAAGCCGGCCAGATCGTCGAGCTGATCCTCGAAGAAATCAAGTCGGCGTTGCAGAAGGGCGACCGCGTCGCGCTCACGCCGTTTGGAAGCTTTGTGGTTCGCGCGCGCAAAGCGCGGGAGGGACGCAATCCCAAGACCGGGGAGAAGATCAAGATCGCCGCGCGCAAGGTGCCGGCTTTCGTCGCCGGCAAGGGATTGAAGGACGCCGTCTCGCGCAAAACGCGCCGGTAGAGTCGTCCGCGCCGGGCTGTGGCGCAGTTTGGTTAGCGCGCTTGACTGGGGGTCAAGAGGTCGCTGGTTCGAATCCAGTCAGCCCGAAATCTTCATGAGTATGCGGTTGCCGTCATGAGGGCGAGTCTACCGGCGGCGCTAGCCGCCGTATTGTTGACGGTTTCGCGGACCGCTGTGGCGCACGCCGCGGCGCCGCCATCGGCACGAGCGTATTACCGGATGGCGCTGGACCGCATGCGCGAGGTCGCCGAGCCGTCGTACCTCACCTATCGAACGATCGTGCCGAGCGGCCACACGACGATGCTGCTCTCATCCAACGACCGGGGCCGCGCCGAAATCCGCAGGACCATCCGCTCACCGGCGTCGTGATCGACACGCGGAGCCTGCGTTTCTGCGCGATGCGCTTTCGGGAGCGCGTCGGCTCGGGATTGCTCGGCGTCTTCCTCAACATCGAGCTGCTGCAACGCCCTCCAAACGCCCTTACTGCGTGCCGATGCGCTGGTTGGCGTTGTCGAGCAAGTAGATCTTGTCGGCGTGGCGCATGCCGAGCGCCTTCTGATCGTAGACGATCCCAACGTACTGCCCGGCCTTGACGTCTTTCATCTGGTACGTCGTCTTGCCGTCGGCCGAGAAGACCTGATCGAACTTCGGCAGGATCTCGAACGCGAGCGTCTGCTTGGTTCGGGGATCCTCGACCTTGATGTCGTTGGTCGACACGTGAACGGTGATGCCGTAGAAGGTGCTTGCGGCGAGCGAAGGCAGCGGCAGGGCCATCACGATTGCGGCGGCCCACGCGCTCAAGAAGAACGAGAATGCGGTTTTCATGCCATCCTCTTTCCCCTTGGCCGGGCGGTTCATCCCTGCCGGCCGCCGAAAGCAAGCGTTATGGCAACCCTCTTTGACGCCGCGCCCCCCGAGGCGACGCTCTTTGCCGACGGCGGCTCCCGCGGCAACCCTGGCCCCGCCGCCAGCGGTGCCGTTCTGCTCGACGCGGGAGGCGAGGTGATCGCCGAGAGCGGGCGCTTTCTCGGGGTCGCGACCAACAACGTGGCCGAGTGGACGGCGCTGCTGCTGGGCCTCGAGGCGGCCGCGGAGCGGGGCATCCGGCGGCTCGCCGTTCGGCTCGACTCCGAACTCGTCGTCAAGCAACTGCGCGGCGAGTACCGGGTGAAGCACGCGGACTTGCAGCCGCTCCATCGCAAAGCCACGGCGCTCTTGCGCCGCTTCGAGCACGTCGACGTGCGCCACGTTCCGCGCAAGCAGAACGCGCTGGCCGATCGCCTGGTCAACCACGTGCTCGACCAGGAAGCGGCGCGGCGCGCCGAGTAGCTCGGGCGGTCATGCGGCGCTTTCCGTTCGGTTGGAGCATCTTTCTCTTTGCGGTAGCGATGGCCGCCCTCGGCTACGTGCTCTACATCAAGGGCGCGTCGAACCGCATGACGGAGGTCGCGCGCATCCGCAACGCCCCGAGCGTGCTGGTGGCGCGCATGCTCGTGCGCTACGCAAAGCCCCCGATCTTCGAGGAAGAGTACCGCATGGCCGACGTCGAGGGCGTTTCGACGTTTTCGTACCGCGTGCGCGGCTACGACGGCAAGCAGGTGACCGTCACGGCGCCGAAGGCGGCGATCTACGACGTGAGCTTCTTCTTCGGAAAGCTGGACCAAGACGGCATCTGGCAGCTCATGGATAAGGCGCCCCGGCCCGACGCCGACGCCACCTACACCGTCTACGTCAAGCAGCAGGCGGATTTCAAAGAGGGCGAGCGGACCGTCGTCTTTACCAGCCCGCACTACTGGGCGACCACCGCCGGCCGCCAGTACGAGATCGACCTGCGCAAGAATCAGCCGGGCGATCTGCTCAAACTGCAAAGCACGTCGCTCGCGAACCCGCACTATCAAGCGATCGTCGACGACTTTCGCTCCTTCGGCCCTGCCGAGTTCCGGCACAACGTTGCCGTCGCTCTGGCGCGCGTGCGAGCGGGGAAATAGGGGTTGCGCGCGCTCGCGTTCTCGTTCGCCGGGATCGTTCTGCTCGGCGCGCTCGGCTACTTCGGCTACGAAAGCGCGGAGAGCCCCGGAAGCCAGCTGTTCGGGCCGACGGTCGTGCGCGGACCGGCCGCCGACCGGGTCGTGGCCCTGACCTACGACGACGGCCCCAACCCTCCGTATACGAACGAGATCGTCAACCTGCTGCACGCCGAGGGCGTGCACGCCACGTTTTTCGTCGTCGGGCGCGCGGTTGCGGCGTTCCCCGCGGCGGTGCGGCAAGAAGTCGCGGACGGCGACGCCCTCGGGAACCACACGTGGGATCACGCCCACCTCGTACTCTACGACGGCAAGCGGCTGCGCGAGACCCTGGCGCGTACCGACGCGGCGATCTACGCCGCCACCGGGCGGCACTCGCACATCATGCGTCCGCCGTACGGCGGCCGCGACTGGCTGGTGCTCGACGAAGTGCGCCGGCTCGGCTATACGCCGGTCATGTGGTCGGTGCCCTTGCCCGACGACTGGGAATACCCGCCTGCCAAAGTGATCGCCGCGCGGGTGCTGCGCTACGTCACCAACGGCGCGATCATCGATCTGCACGACGGCAACCAAGGCATCCTCTGCGCGCGCATGCACCTGGCCGAGCACGTGTGCGATCGCAGCGCGGACGTTCGAGCGACGAAGCTGATCGTAGACCGGCTCAAGCGTGAGGGCTATCGCTTCGTGACGATACCCGAGCTGCTCGCGCTCGAGGCGCGCGCTACGCGTAGAGTTTCCCGCGCAGGCGAATGAACCCGCCGGCATGGCGCCCGGAAGGGTCGCTGTGCGTCCAATGCACGACCGGCGGGCGCCCGGGGTCGTGGACCATCTCGCCGCAGACTTCCACGCGATCTCCCGGCGCGACGGGGCAGCGCGGCGCCAGATCGACGTTGTCGACCACCTCGAGCGGTCCCGCGGAACTGCTAACGTCGAAGGCCTCGTGCGTCCGCCCGGAGCGCGCGCTCCAGAAGAAGCGGGGCGGGCTGGTGACCGTCCCGACGAAATCGACCTGGGCCGGTGCGTTCCCGGCATAGGCGGCGCAGAGATCCATCGCCGCTCCATCACGCCGCCGGCGTGCCGCGACAAGAGGCTGCGCCGGGAAGAGCGAAGGGAACGAATCCGAACGATGAGAGTCATTCGTACCGAGCGGCTGCGGTTGGAGCCGGTGACGCCGGCTAACGCCGGTGCGCTTTGGGACGTGCTCCAAGAGCCGGATCTGCGGGAATACCAGGATCTTCCGGACGTCGGCCTGCCGCAGTTCGAGCGAACCGTGGCGACCCGGCCGGCCAACCTCGCCCCCGGCGTGCACGGCCGCTTCGAGTGGCTGATCCTCTTGGGCGAACGCAAACGTCCGGTCGGATGGGTGTCGCTGCGGATCGCCGAGCGCAACGCTTCCAGCGGCGAGATCGGCTATAGCGTCGTCGCCGAGGCGCGCAATCGCGGCATCGCGAGCGAAGCGGTCAAGGCGCTGGTCGCGGAGGCGTTCAAGCGCGCGCGTTTACGCAGCGTTCGCGCCTACTGCGTTCCGGAGAACGCCGCCTCGCTGACCGTCCTGCGGCGCATCGGCTTCGAAGGCGAAGGAATCGTCTCGGGCGGCGCGACCGTGAACGGGCAGCCGGTCGACGTCATCGCGCACGAACTCGATCGCAAGCGCTGGGACGAGCTCAGCGCACGGGATCGCTCGGCCATCGGATCGTAACGCCGGCGCGCTCGTAGCCGACGTAGCGCTGCGGCAGAATGTGGCGCAGATAGGCGATCAGCGGCTCGCGCACGACCCCGATGCGCAGCCGTTCGGCCAGCTCGCCGAACGGTACCCACTGCGCGGCGGCGACGTGGTCGCCGTCGCCGGGAAGGCGCAGCGTCCCGTCGACCTCGACGCGGAACACCGCGCAGAGGAAGTGCTCGTCGCCGTCGTAGCTCTCGCTCAGATAAGCGAGCTCCACGATGCGAGCCTGCAAGCCCGTCTCTTCGTGAATCTCGCGAATGGCGGTCTCGGCGAGCAGTTCGCCGTGCACTTGGCGGCCGCCGGGAAGGTTCCAGATCGGCTGCGCGTGATTGGGATAATGCGAGGCGACCAGCAGCACGCGTCCGCCGGTTTCCGCGAGACCCGCGGCCAAGTGAATGCGCGTCACGTACGGCGCATTCCATAGAGCGTGCGCAGTTCTTGCACCCGCGCTTCGACGCGATACGATTGTGCGGCCGCAAATGCGGCCGTCGCCGCGCGCATCCACGTCTGCGGGGCCAATAGCTCGGCGATTGCGCGAGCGAGCGCCGCCTCGTTGCCGCGCGGTGCGCTTGCGCCCGCATCGCCGAGCCATTCGGGGATGCCGCCGCTTTGGTAGGCTGCAACCGGTCGCCCGCGCGCGAACGCTTCGATGCCGATCAGGCCGTACGGCTCCGCCCAGAGCGAGGGCAGCGCCAGCAGCGTCGCATCGTCGAGCGCGCGGCGCAGCCCGGCGGCATCGAGCCGCCCCAGCGCCTGCGCCGCAATGCCGCGCCGGCGCGCTTCGTCCAAGGTCGCAGCGAGATCCGGTCCACTGCCGGCGACGCGCAGCAGCGGCGCCGGCGCAAGCAGCGAAAGCGCGCGCACCAGCGAGCGCGCACCTTTCGAAGGCATCACCCGCCCGGCGAAGAGAATCGTATCGCCGGCCGGCCGCGCAACGGGGGCGGCGGCGAAAGCCTCCGAGGCGAGCGGCGGCGCGACGACTCGCACGCGATCGCGAGCTACGCCGTTACGCGCTGCGAGCGCCGCGACGTAGCGCGAAAGCGCGATCGTGCAGTCGGCTGCGCGGACCTCGCGCGCCACCGCCTCGCGCGTACGCACGAGCGCGAGCGTGCGCGGACGAGGCCCGTAAGCGCAGCCGCGCAGGAGCGCATGCGCACCGCAGACCGGCACGCTCATCGCGAGTTCGCAGACGCTCCCGCCTTGCGGATAGAGGCGGTCGCCGTTGGGGCAGAACGGCCGGTGGTCGTGCAGATGGTAGACGAAACGCGGCGCGTTGGCGCGCGCCGCGGCAAGCACGCGGGAATCGAGCACGTTGTGCGCGACCGCCGCCTCCGGAGCGAAGGCGCGCGCCAGCGCCGCGACGCGTTCGCCCGCGGCTGCATCGGGCGGATCGTGCTCGTCGCTCCACGGGACGACCTCGCACGGCACGGCGTACGCCTGCGGGTCGGCGGCTTCGCGCGCGAGGACCAGCACCTCGTCGCCGCACGCCGCGAGCGCGGG
>DATJRF010000224.1:0-9754 GCA_035505015.1 Verrucomicrobiia bacterium
CGGGGGCTGCTAGAGGTCTGCGCGTCTGCCTTTGCGGGTTGCGATGCCGATGGCTAGGGGCGGGAGATCGTCGTCGGGGAGCAGGCCGGTGGGTCTGCCGTCGATTTTGTGGATGCCGGCGTAGGTCGAGAACTCGACGAGGGAGGGGATCGTCACGTTGGGGAGGCGCTTTTTGCCTAGCCACTCCCACTCGCAGGCGACCGATTGGTCCGGGAAGAGCGCGGCGACGTAGCCGCACGCGTCGATCTCCGAGTACTCGTCGGGCTCGCGGTAGCGCACGTAGCCGTCCAAGACGTAGATCGGCTTGAACGTCTGTAAGTACGCGGCGAACGGCGCGACCAGCACGGCAATGAAGTAGCCGGCGAAGGCGACGAAGCCGATCGCGAAGATCGGCGCGATCTTGATCAGCGTGGCGTCGGCCGGGACGTGGTGCGCGCGGTAGACGATGCCGAGCGTGATGAAGGCCATGAAGCCCATCCCGAGCAGCGGCTCGATCGCGATCGAGAGGCGGCCGGTCAGGCCGCGCCAGACCACGCGGCGCTCGCGGTCGGTCCAGCGGCGCTGCGCCAGCAGCCGGGTGCGCTTGTCGAACCTGCGGTATTTCACGTGGCGACGGCCACCGGCGCGCCGTGCGGCGAGGCCCGCTCCACGATGGCGCGCAGATCCGCGCCGCGCAGGGTACCGAGCGTCCTTCCCCACTCGCCGCGAATGCGGCTCGCGACGAACGCCTCGGCGACCGCCGACGGCGCGTGCTGGAGCAGCAGCGACGCCTGCCAGAGCAATGCCAAGCGCTCCGCCGCCGAACGCGCGCGCGACTCGAGCGAGGACGGGTCGCGCAGATCTGCCTCGAGCTCGCGCAGCGCCGCCGCGACGCTCGCGTCGCCGAGCGCCGGCGCGATCTCGGAGCGCCACGCCGCGAGCGCTTCGGGCGCCTTGGCAACGATGCGGAGCACGTCGAGCGCGTTGATGTTTCCGGATCCCTCCCAAATCGAGTTGAGCGGCGCCTCGCGGTAGAGGCGCGGCATAATTGATTCTTCCACGTAGCCGTTTCCGCCCAAACATTCGAGCGCCTCGCCGACGGCCAGCGGCGCGCGTTTGCAGACGTAGTATTTGCCGACCGCGGTGCCGATGCGCTTGAGCGCGGCGGCGGATGGATCGCCGGCCGACTCGTCGAGCGTGCGGGCGACGCGCAGGAACAGCGCCGTCGCCGCCTCCGATTCCAGCGCGAGGTCCGCCAGGACGTTCTGCATGAGGACGTGATCGATCAGCCGCTCGCCGAAGGTGCGCCGGTAGGTCGCGTGGTGGATCGCCTGCGCGAGCGCCCCACGGACCAGCGACGCGGAGCCTCCGATGCAGTCGAGGCGCGTGTGATTGACCATCTCGACGATCGTTGCGACGCCGCGCCCCTCCTCGCCGATGAGCCACGCCCGCGTGCCGTCGAACTCGACCTCGCTCGAAGCGTTGCTGCGGTTGCCCAGCTTGTTCTTCAGTCGTTGGATCGCGAAGGCGTTGCGCGTGCCGTCGTCGAGCACGCGCGGCACGAGGAAGCAGGAGACGCCCTTCTCGGTCTGTGCGAGCACGAGAAATGCGTCGCTCATCGGCGCCGAACAGAACCACTTGTGCCCGCGCAGCACGTACTCGCGCCCCGGGCCGCGCGCGCCGGCCGGCGTCGCGTGCGTTTGATTGGCGCGGACGTCGGAGCCGCCTTGCTTCTCGGTCATGCCCATGCCGGCGATCGCGGCGCGCTTGCGCGCGATCGGGGCGAGCTCCGGCTCGTAGACTCGCTCGGCGAGCTTGGGCACCCACGCCGAGGCGATCTCCGGCTGTGCGTTCAACGCCGGGACGGCGGCGTACGTCATCGAGATCGGGCAGCCGTGGCCCGACTCGACCTGCGACCAAACGAAAAACTTGACGGCGCGCCGCACGTGCGGGTACGGCGCGCGATCCAGCCACGGCGCCGCGTGCAGGCCGAATGCGGTTGCCTGCCTCATCAGCGCGTGCCATGCGGGATGAAAATGCACCTCGTCGATGCGATGGCCGAACCGATCGTGCGTGCGCAGCTCCGGCTCGTGCTCGTTCGCCTCGAATCCCAGCGCGATCGTCTCCGGCTGCCCCGCCAGCGCTCCGATTTGGTGCAGCTCGGCGGCATCGGCGCCGGGCGCCTCTCGGCCGAACGCTTGCACGAGCGCCCGATCCGATCCGAAGACGTCGTAGCGTTCGAGCGGCGGCGGCTGATTGGAAACGTCGTGGGTAGCCATGCCGACGATTTCGCCCCCGGCCCCCGAAAGGCTCCTTCTCGGCCGTGGGAGCGGTCACCCAATGACGCGTGCGCGACGCGGGACTATGATCGTATGGTTCCCCAGCGCTGTTGGTCCGCCAATCATGAAGAAATGAGGCATCCCCCACCATGTCAGAAGTCTTTCGCAAACACTACTCGTATGGCGAAACGATACCGATCCTCGATACGCACGTCGGTATGACGACCGATCTCTTCGAGGTCACCGGCAAACCCAACGCCGCGAGACCCTATCTCAAAGCGATCTTGAGCGCGTCGGCCGGCCCGATGAAATCGCCGCCCATGATCGTCGAACCGCTCCTCGAGAGCGATTCGCGCGTCGTGCACCTCTCGAACATTCCGGTTCCCATTCCGTTCGTGCAGAGCGTCGACATCTCGCTGATCTTCGACATCGTCAACTATCGCTGGACGCCGTCGCCGGAGCTGGCTCGCGACAGCGGGCTCGTGACGTTCGATCTTCGCTTGCGCGCGGCGTTCTCGGTGCTCGGCAGGTCCTACACGCTGCAGCTCGATCAGCGCCCGTGCGCGATCACCCTGGCGAGGCGGTTCGTCCCGCAGCAGCCGGAGATGCAGCCCGAAACGATCGCCGAGACCCGGCAGCCGATCGGCGGTTTCGAGCGCCCCACGGCGTATTCGCAAACCGAGGAACGCATGATCTCCTCGATCGGAGACGGCGGCGGAACCGAATCGTTTACGAGCCGCCTCGACGTAGAAGAACGCCTGCGGCAGCTCGGCAACAAGTTGCTCGTTCGGCCCTAAGTGCCGATGGACGAGGGGGCTGCCGGTGTGGCGGCCTCCTCGACCGGGCTCGTGCGCTCGGCGCTGCGGGGCCGCAAGGTCGCGGCCAGGATCAGCGCGAGAAAGGCGACGGCGCAGAAGGCCAGATAGGT
The DNA here is from genome assembly GCA_035505015.1 of Verrucomicrobiia bacterium. Classification (GTDB taxonomy): domain Bacteria; phylum Vulcanimicrobiota; class Vulcanimicrobiia; order Vulcanimicrobiales; family Vulcanimicrobiaceae; genus DATJRF01. The sequence continues at coordinate 3,187 of DATJRF010000224.1, forward strand.
GTGACGGTAGCCGGCGAACTCGTTCGTCGCTAGGCCCATCGTCGCGCCGGCCAGCGAGCTGCCGAGGATCTGCCCGACGATCAGCGCCTGGCTGAGCAGGCCGACGGCGGTTGCGCGTTGGCTCGCCGGCGCTTCGTTGGTGACGATGTACCGCGTCGGCGCGCCGAGCAACGCGCCGAATCCGGCGCCGGCCACCACCATCGAGAGCAGCGCGAGCCAGATCGATTCGAAGCCGAGTGCGAAAATTGCCAGGCCGATCTGCGTGAGCACCGTCCCCACCAGCAGCACGTCGCGGCTGCCGAGCCGGTCGATCGCGCGCCCGGATGCCGGGATCACGGCGACGAACGTGAAACCGCCCAGCGCCGCGACGAATCCCGCCGCAGCATACGAGAGATTCTGCGCCGCCACGAGCACCGTGGGAATGAAAAAGAGCGAGCCTTCCAAGACCCCGATGAGGATCTCCAGCGCGTACGTCTTGGCGAGCTGCCGGGTGGAGAAGAGACGCGGCGGCACGATCGGATAGCGCGCCACGCGTTCCCAGAACGCGAATGCGCCTAGCAGTACGGCGCCGGTGATGCCGAGCGCCAGGTGCGCGCCGATCAATCCGTCCATGACCCCGAGCAAGCCGCCGCAGAGCAGGATCAGCCCAAAGGCGTCGAGCGGGCCGCGCGCGTGCGGTGCCGCCGCCGGCACGGAGCGGCGCGCCATCGTGAAGACGACGATCGCGAGCGGGACGTTGGCGAAGAATATCCATCGCCAAGAGATGAAGTGGGTTACCAGTCCGCCGATCGCGGGGCCGGCTACGGCCGCGAGCCCCCACATCGCTGCGACCATCCCGAGCGCCGCTCCGCGCCGCTCGATCGGGACCACGTCGCCGATCGTTGCCGCAGCGACGGGGAAGATTCCGCCGGCGCCGAGCGCTTGAATCGCGCGCGCGAGCAAGAAGATTTCGAAGCTCGGCGCCGCGATCGCCACCACGCTGCCGGCGGCGAAGAGGCCCACGCAGCCGAGATAGACGCTGCGCCGCCCGTACCGGTCGGCCAGCGTGCTCGCGACCGCGATCGAGACGACCGTCACGAGCAGGTAGAGCGTGAATATCCAGGCGTAGTCGTTGGGAGCGACGCCGAACTGCTTGCCGATCGCCGGGAGCGCCGGCGAGAGCACGCTCAAATCGAGTGCCCCGGCGAAGACGCCGAGGCAAAGCGTCGCTAAGAGGCGTTTCACGCGATGATCCGGTCGATCACCATGACCGCGCACATCAGCGCGAGATAGAGCAACGAGAAGCGAAAGAGACGCCGGGCCGAGCGCGTGCCCTCGCGCTCCCGCCACGTACGCGCGGCGTCGAGGAGAAAGACGCCGCCCAGAACGGCGGCGGCGGCGAAGTAGACCGCTCCCATGACGTGGAGCGGGTAGAGCGCGAGCGAGGCGGCGACCAGGATCACGCTGTAGTAGAAGATCTCGCGCTTGGTGCGCGCCTCGCCGAAGACGTTGGGGAACATCGGAATGTTGGCCTTCTCGTAATCCGTCTCGACCGCGAGCGCGAGCGACCAGAAATGCGGCGGCGTCCAGAGGAAGATCACCGCGAAGAGACCGAGCGCCGGAGCGCCGATCGCGTGCGTGACCGCCGCCCATCCCACCAGCGGCGGGACGGAACCGGCCGCACCGCCGATTACGATGTTGAGCGGCGTCACGCGCTTGAGCCACATCGTGTAGATGACGACGTAATAGACGTTCCCCGCGAGCGAGAGCCATGCCGCGAGCGGGTTGACGAACGCGTAGAGGATTGCGAACGCGAGCGCGCCGACGATCGTCGCGTAGACGCATGCCTCGAGCCGCGAGACGCGCCCCTGCGGAATCGGCCGCAGCGCGGTGCGTTTCATGATCCGGTCGATGTCGGCGTCGTAGGCGCAGTTGAACGCACCGGCCGAGGCCGCGGCGAGCGCTCCGCCCAGCAGCGTCCAAAAGACCAGCGCGAGCGGCGGAACGCCGCGCGCCGCCATGATCATCGCCGCGATCGTGGTGATCAGCAGGAGTACGATGATGCGGGGTTTGGAGAGCTCGTAGTAGTCGCGAGCCTTCGCGAGCGCCGCGCTCACCGGTTCGACGCCGCTTGCCGGACGACCGTGCTGCCCTCGAGCGCCGCGAAGAGCGCCGCGACGACGAACGAGACGAACACCAGCGCCGCGTTGAAGGCGTGCGCTTCGCGCAGATCGATCGGGAGGCGCAACGCTACGTTGAGCAGTCCGAGCAAGACCTGCACGCAGACCAGCGCGACGCCGGTGCTGACGGCCGCGCGAACGCGGGGCGAGGCGGGGCGAGCCCACGCGAGGGCGAGTGAGGCGGCGGCACACAGCAGCGTCGCGCCCGCAGCAATTCGATGGAGCATTTGCACGTACTGGCCTTGCGTATAGACCACCACATTTCCCGCACAACCCGGAATCGAGAGGCAGGCAAGCCCGTCGCCGCTCGAGCTCACGTACGCGCCGATGCACATGGTGACGAACGCCACCGCCGCGGTCCCGGCGAGGATACCGGTCAACGCGACCTCGGCGCGAGCCTGCGCATCGGCCGCCGGCGACGGCTCGACGGCGCCGGCAAAGATCGCGAGCGCGGTGAGCGCGGCGATGAAGGCCATCGCCGTCCCCCAATGCAGCACCACCGAGATCGGCTCGTTCGAGAGACGGACGGTCGCGGCGCCGAGGAACACCTGCGCGATGAAGAGGATCGCGATTGCAAAGACGGCCGGGGCGATAAACGGCGAGCGCCGCTGCTGCCGCCAGGCGGCGACGATGACCGAGATCACCAGCGGCGTCACGAGGAAGGCGAGCAGGCGGTGCGTCCACTCCCAGATCGTCCCATCGGCAAACGACGGGATGAGCTTGCCGTGGCAGAGCGGCCAATCCGGGCAGGTCATTCCGGCGCCGTTGATGCGGGTCCAGCTCCCGAGCATGACCGTCGCCAAAGCGACGAGGACGGCCCCCAGCGCCAGATATCGCAGCGTCTTCATGTGCGGCCTTCAGCGTAGCCCCAGGGTATGCGCCCCCACAACGACATTAGCAGGCCGCAAGGGCAGGCAGGCGAAGGCGTCGGCCGTGAAGCGCTGGTGGTTGCTCGCCGCATGCCTCCTCCTGGTCGGCTGCCGTGAAGTCAGGGTCAAGACCTTCGCGCAAGGCACCACCCCCCTCTTGGGCGACAATCAGGTGGTGATCGTGCGCGATACGCCGGACCTCAACAAGTACGGCATCAAGGCCCCGGTTCATTTCAAAGGCGAGTTCGGGGTCATCTTACTCATGGGGCCGCACACGCGCAGCGGGTACAAGCAGATCATCGAATCGATTCGCGCCAACGACGAACGGGTGCGGGTGGTCGCCTTCGAGCAGGCACCCGCCGACGGGGGCGAGCCCTCCGCGCCCTACCGGAGCTACACGCTCTGGATCGTGCCCAACTCGGTCTACCGCCGCGGCGTGCGCGTCGAGGTCGTCACACCCAGCGACGCGCCGATCGCCGACACCTACCTGCCCTAGAGGAGGTCCTCAATGCGCGAGCCCTTGCGGACGATATCCTAGACGGTGCTTTCTCGGAAGCTGCACGCGGTTGCGAACCGGCTCGAGCTCGACGTTCGCGTGGAACGGCTCGGATTGGTGATGGAGCCCGACGGCCGGCCCGAAGAGGCCGGCGGCGTCCTCAATCCCGCCGCGGCGCGCGCGCCGGGCGGCGAGCTGCTGCTTTACCCGCGCGACGTCGCGCTTGGAAACATCTCGCGCGTCGGCATCGTGCGCGCGAACGCCGCGCAGTTCGGGTTCGAGGTGGAGCGTTTGGGATACGCGCTCGAGCCGCAGGCGCCTTACGAGCTGCGTCCGTCGCCGGGTTACGGCTGCGAGGATCCGCGCGCCACCTACGTTCCGCTGCTCGACGCGTACGTGCTGGCATACACGGCCTTCGGGCCGGCCGGCCCGCGCATCGCGCTTGCGATCTCGAGCGACGCGTATCGCTGGGAACGCCTGGGACTCGTGAGCTTCGACGGAACGGGCATCGCCGCGGGCGACGATAAGGACGCCGCGTTTTTCCCGGAGCCCGTGCTCTCGCCGTCGGGCGCGCGCTGCTTCGCCTTCTATCACCGGCCGATGCTCCATCTCTCTGCCGTCGACGGGCGCGCCGCGATTCCGATGATCGAGCGCATGCCGTTCGAGGATCGCGAATCGATTCGCATCGCCTACGTTCCGCTCGAGCCGGCGCTGGCCGATCGCAAGAATCTCTTGCACGCTACCGAGAGCGCGCTCGTGCTCTCGCCCGACGCGCAGTGGGGATCGATCAAGATCGGGAGCGGAACGCCGCCGGTGCGCATCGCCGAAGGGTGGATGTCGCTCTTCCACGGCGTCGATCTGATCGACAACCACGGCAGCAGGCCGAAGCTGCGCTACAGCGCGGGCGTCGTGGTTCACGACGCCCTGCGTCCCGATCGCGTGCTCTACCGCTCGCCCGAGCCGATCTGCGTGCCGCAGGACGAACGCGAGTGCAAGGGCGTCGTCGACAACGTGGTCTTTCCGACGGGCATCGATCCGCGCCCCGATCTCGGCCCGCGCACGTTCGACGTCTACTACGGCATGGCCGACTACGCGATCGGCGCCTTCCGCATGTCGCTGTAAGCGCGCTTGCTCCGGTATCTCGCCCTCTCGACGGTGATCGTGTTCGGCGTCGCCGTACTCTCGACGGCGTGGATCGACCGCGACCTCATTCGCATCAAGATCGCCTCCGTCTACGCGCCGGCCCTGCCGAAGAAAGGCGAGACGCAGGCCGGTCCGCGCCCCAACGTTCCGTTCCGCGGGGACGCGCCGTGGGCGCTCTCGGCGCTGCCCTTCTGCCTGACGCAGCTCTCGGCTCGCACCGGTCCGCTCGCATACGTGAGCGCCCATCTCCCGGCCGGTGCTACCGAAGTCGTACCGCCGGCGACCCTTTCGTACGGGAATTGCACGATTTTCGTTCGCGGCGACGAAGCCTACGTTCGGCGCGGCGAAGACCGCTTTCGCATCCCGCCCGACGTTCGGTTCTACCGCTCGCACGGCGTTTTGGCCGTTTTGCGGACCTCTGCGAAAGGCGGGCACGAGCTGCGCGTCTACGTTCCTACCAACCCGTAAGCATAGAATGACGATCGACGAAGAAGTGCGGCGGCGCCGGACGTTCGCCATCATCTCGCATCCCGACGCCGGGAAGACCACCCTCACCGAGAAGCTCCTGCTCTACGGCGGAGCGATTCACGTCGCGGGGCAGGTTTCGGCGCGCAAGCGGCAGCGGCAGGCGACCAGCGACTGGATGGCGCTCGAGCGCGAACGCGGGATATCGATCACCTCGACGGTGCTGCAGTTTCCTTACGGCCAGTACATCGTCAACCTGCTCGACACGCCCGGCCACCAAGACTTCGGCGAAGACACCTATCGCACGCTGCTCGCGGCCGACGCGGCGGTCATGCTCATCGACGCCGCCAAGGGCGTCGAGCCGCAGACGAAAAAGCTCTTTGCGATCTGCCGCGAGCGCGGGATCCCGCTCTTTACGTTCATGAACAAGCTCGACCGCCCGAGCCGCGATCCGCTCGAGCTGCTCGACGAGCTCGAGAGCATTCTCGGGATCGGCGCCTATCCGATGAACTGGCCGCTCGGCAGCGGCGAGTCGTTTCGCGGCGTCTACGACCGTCAAACCAAAGCGATGCACCTTTTCGAGCGCAGCGCGCACGGCGCGACGCGTGCGGCGGTGACGGTCACCGGCGCGCGCGACGACCGGCTGCGCGAGCTCGTCGACGAACAGAGTTACGCGACCTTTCTCGACGGCATCGATCTGCTCGACGGTGCCGGCGCGCCGTTCGATCGCGCGGCGATGCTGCGCGGCGAGGTCTCGCCGGTTTTCTTCGGGAGTGCCGTGACGAACTTCGGCGTGCAGCTCTTTCTCGACAACTTCGTCGGGATGGCGCCGGCGCCCGGACCGGTCCCGGCGGCGCAGGGCGGCCCGGTGAACCCGGCCGACGAGCGCTTCTGCGGCTTCGTCTTCAAAGTGCAGGCCAACATGGATCCGCGCCACCGCGACCGGATCGCGTTCGTGCGCGTCTGTTCGGGAAAGTTCGAGCGCGACATGGTCGTGCGCAACGCGCGCAGCGGCAAGGAGGTGCGGCTCTCGCGAGCGATGCGCCTCTTTGCCGACGAGCGCGAGTCGCTCGAGGCCGCTTATGCCGGCGACGTGGTCGGCCTGGCCAATCCCGGGGTCTTCGCGATCGGCGACAGCGTCTACGACGGCGAGCGGGTCGAGTTCCCCGCTATCCCGGCTTTCGCCCCGGAACATTTTGCCGCGGTGCGGAGTATCGATTCGGCGGGATACAAATCGTTCGGCAAAGGGATCTCGCAGTTACGGGAAGAGGGAGCGGTGCAGGTATTCTACCCCTACGGTTCGCCCCGGACGGAGCCGGTGGTGGCGGTCGTCGGCGAGCTGCAGTTCGAGGTGGCCAAGTACCGTCTCGAATCGGAGTACAACGTGAAGACGCACTTCACCGTCCTTCCGTACGCCCTCGCGCGACACGTCGATG
>DATJRF010000225.1:0-9175 GCA_035505015.1 Verrucomicrobiia bacterium
TCTCCTTCTCCGTGCCGTAAAGCGAGGTTCGTTCATGACACTGCGCATCGTTTCCGCTCCGCTCTGCGCCTTGGCCTTGTTCGTCTCGGGCTGCAGCGGTGGCTCGCCCTCGATTCCATCTGCGCAAGGTGGTGCGGGCGCCGGGATCGCAGGAAGCTCCGGCGCCGCCGGCGCCCACAAGAAGGGTCGCGTCCGGTTCACCATTCGCGTGCCGCGCCGGCATCGAATCCACGGCCGGCGGCCGGCCTACGTCTCGCCCGCGACGGCATCGATGGCGGTGATCATCTCGCGTGCAGGCAAGAACGTCGAGACGAAGATCGTCAACCTGACCGCCGGCTCGCAAGGCTGCACGAGTTCCCTCACGAACGTCACGTGCTCGCTCGAGCTGACCCTCCCCGCGGCCAAGGGCTACACGGCCACGATCAATACCTACGACGACCAGTACGGCGTGCTTTCGATCGCTCGCAACGTGGCGTTCAACGTGAGCGCGAACAGCGACGACCTCATACCCCTCACGCTCGACGGTATCCCGGCAAAGCTCGTTGCCTTCAGTACCGGAAGCAGCAATTCGTTCTACGTCGAAGCGATGGATCCCGACGGGAACCTGATCGTCGGCGCGGGCGCGCCCACCTTCACCGCCGCGCAAACGGCCGGCAGCGCGGTGGCGACGATCACGCAGCCCAGCTCCGAGGCGCCCAATACCGTAACGCTCGCCGCGTCGTCGTCAACGTACGGCGCCGAAACGATCGGCGTTACGGCCAGCTACCCGGGCGACGCCAGCGTCTGCGAGCAGACCGGCGCGGTTTGCTCCCTCTCCGATGCCGCCACCGCCACGCGGTTCAATCAAAAGCTGTTCGTAACGAACTACAGCGAAGACAACGTCCTGGGTTTCACCTTGCCGCTGACCGGTTCGTCGCAGGCCCCCGCCAACACGATACCGGTCTCCGCCCCATATCCCATCGCCGCCGATGCAAGCGGCACGCTGTTCGTGGGGGATTATTCCGGCGGAGGACTTTACACCATCGCGCCGCCGTATTCCGGCGTCACGGCTTCGACGACGAGCGGTCTCGCCGACCCGTACGGTATCGCGATCGATTCCCACAGCGACGCTTTCGTTGCCAACTCGAACGGCGCCTCGGTGACGGAATACACCTCACCGTATAGCGGCTCGCCGGCCACGACCATCACGTCGGGCGTCTCCAAACCGTACGCCGTGGCGCTCGACTCGAGCAACAACCTGTACGTTGCCAACGCGGGAAACTCGACGCTTGGCGTTTACGATGCCGGTTCGTACACCACGCAAGCCCACTCGGTTTCGCTCGCGAGTGCCCCCTATTCGGAGCTCGTCTCGGGCAGCACGCTCTACGTCGGCGAAGCAAGCGACGTTCAGGCCTTTACCCTGCCGATCACGAGTAACAGCCCGGCCGCGGTCACGATACCGATAACCTCGGCCTCGGTCTACGGTATGGCCGTCGATTCAAGCGAGCATCTCTTCGTTTCCAGCGAGGACAACTCTACCGTCTACGAGTACGCGACGCCGATCACGAACGCGGCGTCGCCGGTTGCGGCGATCACGAGCGGGTTGGATCAACCCTGCGGCGTCGTGGTCGACGAAGCGGGCAACCTGTACGTCATCTCCTCGGAGGGCGGCACCATCGCCGGGGGCATCTCGGAGTTTGAGCCGCCGTTCTCGAGTTCGAGCACGGCAGCCGTGGTCATCACGTCCGGCCTGGACTACTCGTACTTTGCCGCCCTGGTAACCTCGAGTGAGGCGACGTTCTCGGTCACTGTCCCGTAAGGGAGGCACCCGGGCCGCTGGCCCGGACGGTTTTGATGCTTCTTCGATGGCCTGCGGGCAGCGCGCAGATTTAGGATCGGCGTATGGCACGGATCATCATCATCTACACCCTAGCGCTGGGCCTGGCAGCGGCGGCCGCCGCCTTGGCCGATCAGGATGCGACCTATCACGGCCCCGAGTCGAGCGCCGAGAAGGCCTTCGTGAGCTCGATCCAGGCCGACCTCACCAAGCGCTTTCCGACCGCGGCCGACGCCGTGCGGGCCGGCTACGTCCGCTACACCGGCGTCGACGACACCGGCGCCATCAGCTACGCCGATTTCCACTGGACCTCCGACTCGCCGAAAGACCCGAGCCAGCTCTGGTACGACAAGAACGGCAAGCTCCTGGGCGCCGACTTCTCGGTCCCGGTCGCCGTCAGCAAGGCACGACCGCTACGCTGGGGCATCGATCCGGGCCGCTGGGTCGAGTTCGACGGCCACGTCCACTGGGTCACCAAGGACCCCGCCACCGGCACATTCGCCTACGATCTCTGGATGCCCGACGCCGCGTTTGCGGCCGCAGGCGGCAATCTCGCGCACCCGTCGGCGCAGACGCTGGTGAAGCTGCACAAGGTGGCAAACGCGGCCGACGTGACGACCATCTTTCACTTTCCCGAGATTTGGGATCTCATCGTCTGGGTGAAGCCGAACCCCGACGGCGCCTTCGCCGAGAAGAACCCAACCGTCACGCCGTAGCGCCGTCAGCCTTGCGGCGCGTCGGCGTCGTGGAAGGTCCCCCGCTTCGCGCGCTCGTCGAGCTCCAAATCGTCGAGGAAATAATAGACGATCTTACGGTCGTCGAAACCGACTTTGGCCAAGGCGCGGCCGCCGATCTCGACCACCTCGTGGATGTGGCCGACGCGTCCCGCGTAGGCGTAGTTGACCCCGGTGTAGTCCGGATTGCCGCTTTGGGGGCGCGGAATCGCCTTGACGCCTCGCAGCGGGGTCCGATGGCGGTGCATGTGGCGAGGTTCGACGCCTCCGCCTGCGAAGCATCGCTCTATGATCGTCGAGTACCGGGGCAAGCGGCCCAAGGTCCACCCCTCCGCCTTCGTCGCACCCACCGCCGTCCTCATCGGCGACGTCGAGATCGGCGAGGAGTCGAGCGTCTGGTTCGGCGCGGTGCTGCGCGCGGATAATGGCCCAATCCGCGTCGGAGCGCGCACTTCCATTCAAGACAACGCCGTCGTGCACGTCAGCCAAACGGGCAAGACGCTGATCGGCGACGACGTCACCGTCGGCCACTGCGCCGTGATGGAGGACTGCGACATCAAGAACCACGCGCTCGTCGGCAGCAACGCAACGCTGCTCAACGGGTGCACGATCGGCGAAGGCTCCTTGATCGCGGCGGGGAGCGTCGTCGGCGAGCGCGCCCAGATCCCCGCGCACTGCCTCGCGGCGGGCGCTCCGGCTAAGGTGAAGAAAGCGATCGAGGGTGAGGCGGCGACGTGGGTTGCCATCGCCGCACAGGAGTACGTTCACCTATCGCGTTCGTATCTCGCGCAGAGCATCGGCGCGTCCGAGGATCAAGAGGTAGCGCGGTAGTGCCCGCGCTGATCCGCGAAGAGATCGCGCAGTTCATCGAAGGGGAAGGTCACCGCGTCGAGGTCTCGCTGCTCGAGGAGACCGAAGAACTCGCCGAGATCGCCTTTCGCACGCGCGGCCAGATGTTCTCGATCGCCGTCTCGGAGGTCGATCCAACGCGCTTTAGTATCTCGACCGCCTACGAAGTGCCCGAGTGGCTGAGCGAGCGCGCCGGGGGCGCGGGCGACTCGCTGCGCGACGTCGAGCACGAGTATCCCGGTACGCGCTTCATGCTCGCCCACGACGGCACCATCTTCGTCGCGACGATCGACTTCGAAGCACCCAACGTCGGCGAGTTCACCGGGCAGTTCTGGCGCGTCTTGGGGCGGCTGCGCGATGCGGGCAACAGCGCGGTCGAGCGCATGGTCGACCGCAGCGAGAGCAAGGCCGCGGCCGACAAGTTCATCCGGCAGTTCATGAGGGGCGACCGTTGACGCAGGGTGCCGATCACTTGGCTCCGCTCGAAACGGCTATCGAAGACGAAGGGCTGATCTTCTCGCGCGACGACGACGACGAGGCGCTGCGCATCACCTTCAAGAGCGAAGGCGACCGCTATTTCATCGTCGGCTACCGCGACGACCCGAACTTCGTCATGATCGGTTCGGGCTGGTCGCTCCCTGCGGGCGTTTTGCTCGGCGAGGCCGCCGAGATCGCCAATTCGCTCAACGTGCGCAAGAAGTTCGTCAAGACGGCGGTCTGGGAAGAGGAGCGCGACGCGCTCTTCACGGTCGAGCTGTGCGTCACCAGCGCCGAGGAAATTCGCCCGCACTTCGGCCGCCTGCTCGACGTCCTGCGCGACACCGCCGCCGAGTTCTTCGCCGAACTCCGCGAAGAGTAACGCCTACTCCGCGGGGGCGTAGATTTCGATTTCGTAGTCGTCGGGATCGATGAAGTAGACCTGGCGCTCGCCGTTGTCGGTAAAGGGCCCGGAGACGTTCTCGGCGCCGTTTGCGCGCAGGCGCTCCGCCCAGCGGTCGACCTCGTCGGCGGTCTCGACGCGAAAGCCGAAGTGGAACTTGCCGCGGCCGGCGGGCGGACGCGGGGCGAGCACGAGCAGAAAGTCGGGCCAGCGCACCACGATCTCCTCGCCGGCGCGCTGCGTCGGCAGGCCGAGCACGTCGCGGTAGAAGCGCTCGGAGATCGCGGTGTCGGAGACGCCCAGGCTCAAGTGGGCGGGACGCAGCATCGAAACCTCTCCTCCTTACGGCGGCGGGAAGCGTGTCTCGTCGGCGTACGGCACGAAGAGCGTATATTCTTGCTGAAACCGCAGCTTGATGGTATCGGTGGGCCCGTTGCGGTGCTTGGCGATGATGAACTCGGTGAGGTCGGGCTCGGGCGCCTCGGGGTGATAGTAGCCGTCGCGGTAGAGGAAGGCGACCACGTCGGCCTCCTGCTCGATCGAGCCGGAGTCGCGCAGGTCGGCGAGCATCGGATGCTTGTCTTGGCGCGTCTCGACGCCGCGGTTGAGCTGGGCGAGCGCGATGATGGGTACCTCCAGCTCCTTGGCCGTCACCTTGAGCGTCCGGCAGATCTCGGAGAGCTCCTCGTTGCGGTTCGAGTTGCGGGAGAGGATGCCGGGGCGCACGAGCTGGAGGTAGTCGATGAAGACGGCCGAGAGCTCGCGATGCATCGATTTGAGGCGCCGGCAGCGGCTGCGCACGTCGCTGACCGTGAGCGCGCCCTGATCGTCGAGGAAGATCGGCAGCTCGCTGAGCGCTCCGAGCGCCTTGGAGATGTCCTCCCACTGGTCGGGCTTGATGTTGCCGCGGCGCACGTTGTTCATCGAGATGCGCGCCTCGGCGCAGATCAGGCGCTGCACCAGCTCGTCGTTGGACATCTCGAGCGAGAAGAACGCGACCGCCTGCCCCGTCTCGCGCGCGGCGGCGACCGCCATGTTCAGCGCGAACGACGTTTTGCCCATGCCCGGGCGCGCCGCCAGGATGATGAAATTTCCCGGGTGGAAGCCGGTCGTCACCGCGTCGATGTCGCGGAATCCGGACGGCAGGCCGGTCTGCTCGCCGCGCATCTCGTAGAACTGCTCGATGCGATGGAACGCGGGGAGCATCAGGCTGCGGATCGCGCTGAACTCGGCGACGCCCTGGCGCTCGCCGATCTGGTAGACGATCTGCTCGGAGCGGTCGAGGGCGGCCGGAACGTCTTCCTCGCCTTCGAAACCCAGCTGCGTGATCTCGGTGCCCGCGTGGATCAGCGAGCGCAGAATCGATTTTTCGCGAACGATCGTCGCGTAGTAGCGCGCCGAGGCGGCGGTCTGAACCGTGTCCATCAGCGCGCTCAGATACGCGATGCCGCCGACGCGATCGAGCGCATCGCGCCTGCGCAGCTCCTCGGCGAGCGAGATCTTGTCCATCGGCTGGTTGCGCTCGAAGAGCGCGAGCAGCGCGTCGTAGATGGCTTCGTGGACGTGCGCGTAGAAGTCGCCCGGACGCACGATTTCGCTGACCGCCGACATCATCTCGCGGTCGACGAGAATCGACCCGAGCAACGCCATCTCGGCTTCGAGATTCTGCGGCGGAATGCGGTCGATCGGCTGCGGTAACGGTTGCGCGCTCATGGACGTCGCGCAGATTTCCGGCGAATGGGTTGCGAACGCCTTGTGAGTCGTTTGTGCATACCCAATTCTTTCAGTGCATAATCGACCGCGGCAACCGGGACGACTTCGAGGCCCGCGAGCGACGCGTCGATCTCGCGTGCGTTCTCCTTGGGAATCAGCACGCGGCGCATCCCCGCCTGTCTGGCCGCGTAGAGCTTCTCGATGACGCCGCCCACGGCACGCACCTTGCCCGCGATCGAGAGCTCGCCCGTGATCGCCACGTCTTGCGGCAGCGGCGTCTTGGTAATGGCGGAGTAGAGGGCCAGAAAGATCGCGAGCCCGGCCGATGGGCCGTCGATGTTCCCGCCGCCGACGACGTTGATGTGCAGATCGAAATCTGCAACGTCGATGCCGGCCGTCGCGCGCAGCACGCTGGTCGCATTGAAGACGGAGTCCTTCGCCATCGACCCGGCCGTGTCGTTGAAGCGAATCGTGCCTTTGCCGGGCTGCGACGCCGCAAACGCCACCGCTTCGATCTCGATGAGGCTGCCGAGATACTGCACGACGCCCAGGCCGAAGCTCTTGCCGACCTCGCGCGTGGCGCGGCCCTTCACCGGCGTGTGGCGGATCAGCCGGCTCGTTGCGACGACCGCTCTGACGTCCTCTTCCAGGATCGTCGGCGATTTCGGCAGCTCGGCGCGCTTGCCGGGATGAAGGCGGTAGAGCGCCTGCCCGTAGGCGTCGGCGACGATCTGCACGGCCTTGCGCCCTTCGATCGTGTACGAGGCGATCAGCTGCGCGACGCCGCGGGCGGCTTTTGCGCCCAGCCGCTTGACCGCGCCGGTGACGATCGAGACGACTTGCGCTTGCGTGAGCGGCTGGAAGAAGACCTCGGCGCAGCGCGACCGGATCGCGGGATCGATATCCTCGGGATCGCGCGTCGTCGCCCCGATCAAGATGAAATCGGCGGGCGCACCGTCACGAAAGAGCCGCTTGACGTACTCCGGAACGTTGGGTGCGCTCTCGTCGTAGTACGACGACTCGAAGGTGACGCGCTTGTCCTCGAGCACCTTGAGCAAACGCGCCTGCAATGAAGGTTCCATCTCGCCGATCTCGTCGATGAACAGTACCCCGCCGTGCGCCTTCGTGACCAGGCCGAGCTTGGGTTCGGGGACGCCTGCCTCGGCGAACTCGCGGCGGCTGCCCTGGTAGATCGGATCGTGAACGCTGCCCAGCAGCGGGTTGATCGTCTCGCGTGGATCCCAGCGCAGCGTCGTTCCGCTGGCTTCGACGAACGGCGCATCCTTGGCGAACGGCGCATACGGGCGAGACTTCGCTACCTCGAGCGCAAGCCGCGCGACCGTCGTCTTCCCGACGCCGGGCGGTCCGTAGAGAATGACGTGCTGGGGATAGGGCGAGCTGATCTTGGCGAGCAGCGCCTTGACGGCGGCCTCCTGCCCGACGATGTCGCGCAGGCTCTGCGGGCGCAGCTGCTGCAAGGCGGAGGCGGCGAGATGGCGCGCCGAGAGTGCGTCGAGCTCGGCGAGCTTGGCCTGCGTGGCCGGCGTCTCCGGACCGCCGCTCTCGCGCAGCGCCTCGAGCTTGAGGTCTTTGATATAGTCCTGATGACGCTCGTTCATCTTCTCGCCGACGCGCCGCTCGATCTGATCGCCGGCGTGGCGCGCGGCCAGCAGATCGGCCATCGCCTCTTCGATCTCGCCGAGCACCTTGCGCTGCTGCGCCCGGGTGGTCGCACGCTCGAGCGTCGGATCTTCGAAGACCAAACGCTGCAGCGCGCACAGCCGGTCGGGCAGGCTCTGCGAGCGCATCATCTTGAGCGCGTTGACCTTCCCGGCGCGCAGTACCACCTTGTCGGCGCCGAGCGCACCGCCGAGCATGTCGAAGAGCGCCGAGACGTAACGGCTCAGCTCGTCTTCAACACCGAACTTCCGCCGTAGACGTTTTTCAGGCTGCGACGACATCGACCGTCGTCTTTGCGACGACGTTCTTGTGCAGCTTGATCTCGACCGGGTACGAACCGAGCGCCTTGATCTGGCTCTTGATCTCGATCTTGTGCTTGTCGATCGCGACCGCCAGCGCGTCGGCGATCGCGGTTGCGACGTCGGCGTTGGTGACCGCGCCGAAGAGCTTGCCGTTCCCGCCCGCCTTGGCGCGGACCGGCAGCCGGGCCGCCTCCAAGCGCGCGGCGAGCTCTTGCGCCTCGGCGAGCGACTGCGCTTCGCGCTTCTCCTTGGCTTTCTGCTGCTCGCCGAGCGCGGCCAGCGCCCCTTTGCTCGCCTCGGTGGCGAGGCTGCGCGGCAGCAGATAGTTACGAGCGTAGCCCTCGGCGACCTCGACGACGTCGCCCTTCTTACCGAGTGGCTTGACGTCGCTCGTCAGAACGACTTTCATGGGGCTACTCCGAGACGTAGGGGAGGAACGCGATGACGCGGGCGCGCTTGATCGCGACGGTGAGCATGCGCTGGTGCTTGGCGCAGTTCCCCGAGATGCGGCGCGGCACGATCTTGCCGCGCTCCGAAACGTACTTGCGCAGCCGGTTGACGTCGCGATAGCTGACGTCGATCGCCTTGTCGGCGCAGAAATTGCACGGCTTGCGCTTGATGCGCCGGTCCTTGACCGCGCGCTTGGTTTTGACTCTGGGAGGCATCGATCGTCCTTTCGACTAGGTGGTTGCCGGTCGGCGGCCCGATGACGGCCGAAGACCCTAGCCAGGTGACGGAGCCAAACGCTCCCCACCACCCGCCACGCGGGATTTTCCACGCCGCCCCGGCTCGCCGGGGACAACGGCACCCATCCTACCATGCGGCACCGTCCCGTGCCACCCCCAAGCGCATAACGAACGTATGTTCGCTGGAGGCCGCGCCATTCCTTCGCGCCAAAGCGAGCGCCATGAGCGCGGAGCGCGAGCGCCTGGAGGCAGAGCACGAACGCAAGGCGATCTGGCGGCGCTGGGGACCGTATTTGAGCGAGCGCCAGTGGGGCACCGTTCGAGAGGACTACAGCCCCTACGGGACCGCCTGGGAGTACTTTCCCCACGACCACGCCCGCTCGCGCGCATACCGCTGGGGCGAGGACGGAATCGGCGGCATCTCCGACAACAAGCAGCGGCTCTGCTTCGCGCCGGCGTTCTGGAACGGCAACGATCCGATCCTCAAGGAGCGCCTCTTCGGCCTGACCGGCAAT
>DATJRF010000226.1:0-2073 GCA_035505015.1 Verrucomicrobiia bacterium
ACGCGCGGGCCGAGATCGAGTTCGACGGCGACGCCGCGCTGCGTTTGGCGGGCGCCACGCAAGTGCGGCTCGCGAGCGACGATTCGACGCTGCGCGACGTGCAGCTCGCCGCGGGTACGGTGCAGATCGCGATCGTGGCGCGCACGAGCGCGGCGATCGCCGTCGACACGCCGTCGGTGACGATCCGCGCGCTGCAGCCCGGCGACTACCGCGTCTCCGTCGCCGCCGACGGCTCGACCCTCGCGACGTCGCGGCGCGGCGAAGCCTGGCTCGTCACGCCGAAGCACCTCTATCCGATGAAACCCGGCACCACCTTCGCCGCCA
Source organism: Verrucomicrobiia bacterium (assembly GCA_035505015.1). Taxonomy (GTDB): domain Bacteria; phylum Vulcanimicrobiota; class Vulcanimicrobiia; order Vulcanimicrobiales; family Vulcanimicrobiaceae; genus DATJRF01. Next base: position 325 of record DATJRF010000226.1, read on the forward strand.
GCGGCTCCGCCGAGGATCCCCAAATCTCGACGCAGGCGCCGATCCCGTTCGATCGCTTCGACGATTTCAACGCCGCCCGCGACAAGGCGATGGCGGCGTCGCTGGCCGGCAGCGCGCCGCCCATTGGGAGTACCTTAGCCCCACCGGCACCCGTTCCGGTAGGTACGCCTTCGGCGCTGCCGGAACGTTAGCGCCATGAATACCGCACGCTACTTCTCAGCTTTGCTCGCGGCGAGTTTCGCCGTGGCCCTTCCCACCCTCGCCCTCGCTCAGACGAGCCCGGCTCCCGCGGCTTCCTCGGCGCCGATGATGATGCCCGAAGGCAAGCACGGCACGCCGCATCGCATCCTTACGAGCCCGCCGCTCAAGGTGACGAACTGCAGCCCGAAACAGAACAACTACGTGGCGTCCGGCTTCACGCCGGCCTACTATCCGGGCGGACCCTACTGGGGATGGCCCAGCGTCTACGGGCCCGCCTTCACCTATTACCAGTATCCCGTCCAGGGCAACCCGACGCTTGCGATCGACTACACCAACGCGACCGGCATCGTGATGAAGCAGATCGAGTTCGGCCTCATCGCGCGCGGCGAACTCGTCGCCGAAGTTCGCGACGTCGGCACCTTCTCTCCGGGTGCGGAGATCAAACACGAGTTCGGGTTGAACCCGAACGTCTTTCCGTTACACACCGGGCTCGCGCAATGCGTGCCGCTGAAGATCACGTTCGACGATGGGACGAAGTGGATCAATCCGCATCTGCCGGCCCTGCGCCGCCAGCTGTATCAGCACCCGCACTAGCGGCTGGTTGAAGGCCCTCCTCGCCCTGCTCGTTGCAGCCGCCGCGCTTTTGCCGGCGGCTGCACGCGCTTCCCCGCCGCTCGACGTCGGCAGCCAAGAGATCGTCGATCTCGCCCCCTACGTCGACGTCTACGAAGACACGAGCTCGGCGATGGACTTCGCCGCCGCGCAGCGCGCCCCGTACGTCCACGAATCCCGGGTGGTCCTGGGAGATCGCAATGCCACGTACTGGCTGCGTTTCACCTACGTAGGGGTGAGGCCGGTTGCGCCGTGGGTTCTGACGGCCGGCTTCCGCCCCTATGCCGTCGATCTCTACGCTGCCGGGCGCGTCGAGCGCTCGGGCGACGCGATTCCGTATGCGTTACGCCCGCTGCCGGTCTACAACTGGATCGCCTTTTCGTTGCCGCCGGCCGCGGTGCCGCAGACGGCGTACCTGCGCGTCCAGACGATCGAGCCGCTGGTCAACGTCGTCGCCTACTCGGCCGAGCGCTTCCGGCGCGACGTCACGCGCGACACCGTCGTGATCGCGGCGCTGCTTGCGATCCTGGGGACGCTCGTGCTCTCGAGCATCATCCTCTTCTTCGTGATGCGCGATTCGCTCTATCTCTACTACGCCGGATACATTATCGCGCAGCTCGTCTATCGCGCCAACGATTTCGGCTTGCTCCAAGCCTCCGTTTTTGCGCACGCGAGCTTCCCGTACGTGCGCACCGAAGTCTTCTTCGACGGCGTGACGCTCGTCGCGGCGACGCTCTTCATCCGGCGTTTCCTGCGCTCGCAGGCGCATAGCCGCAGGCTCGACCGGATCAACGTCGCGATCGCCTGCATCGGTGCGCTCTACGCCCTGCTCGCGCTCGCCGGCGTTCCGGTGCGCTACACCCTGGTTCAGGATTTCTCGTTCGTCTACGTGCCGATCTGGATGGCCACCGGCATCGTCTGCTGGCGCAAGGGGTA